>CALBVY010000080.1 GCA_937969495.1 uncultured Verrucomicrobiales bacterium
CGAGAAGGATCAATGTGGATGAAAAAAATCTCCGACCGCATCGTCGACGGCCACGCCACCCCCGACGACATCCAAACCCTCGAGGACGTCGCCTACCAGATCGACGGCCGCACCGTCTGCGCCTTCGGCGAAGCCTCCTCATGGCCAGTGGAAGCCATGATTGCTAAGTTCCGCGATGAATTAACCGCTGAGACATCTGAGGATAACGAATACCTCTCCGAAGAAGCGCAGAAACAGCTTAAGTATATTAGCCAGTAATTTTCGACAGGATTCACAGGATTTTTTATGAAGAATAAGATAACAGAAACCATTATCGGTTGTGGGATGAAGATCCACAGCACGCTGGGGTCTGGCTTTCTTGAAAGTGCCTATGGAAACGCACTTGCACATGAACCTGGCAAAGCAGGTCTCTCTCACCAAAGAGAAACTCCAATCAACGTAGTTTATGACAACCAAGTCGTTGGCCAGTTTCGTGCCGATTTCCGAATTAATGAACAATTGATCCTTGAGCTCAAAGCTGTTGAAAACCTCTGTTCAGCACACGAAGTTCAACTCGTTAATTACTTAAAAGCCACCCATATCGACATTGGCTTACTGCTCAACTTCGGCGCTCCCAGCTTCCAGTTCAAAAGAAAATTTCGCACTCATCAACCCAAACAAGATAGTCACCCCATCAGGCTTAAATAATCTTTCTTTATTAGAATCCTGTTCATCCTAACATCAATCTTGTTCATCCTGTCAAAAAATTCATCTAATGTCTGATCCTACAACCACACAACTCCCCAAAGACCTCGCTGCTGAAAACGGCATGGTCAACGTGCAGATTGATGGCCACTGGATTCAAGTGCCACGAGGAACGCGGATGATCGAGGCCTGCAAAATTGCCGAGAAAGAAATCCCTCACTACTGCTACCACTCCAAGCTTTCTTCACCAGGTAACTGCCGTATGTGCCTCGTGCAGATGGGGATGCCCCCCCGCCCTGCTCCCGGAGCAGAGCCTGAGTATAATGATGATGGCTATCAGGAAATTGGCTGGATGCCACGCCCTGTCATCTCTTGTGCTAATACTGTGGCTGAAAACATGGGTATCCGCACCTCTGGTGAACTAGTAGAAAAATGCCGTGAAGGGGTCATGGAGTTCCTTCTGATTAACCATCCTCTCGACTGCCCTATCTGCGATCAAGCTGGTGAGTGTAGTCTGCAAGAATTTTCCGTCGGCTACGGCAAAGGCCAATCACGCTTTAAGGAAGATAAGATCAAAAAGCCTAAAAACGTCAAAATCGGACCCCGTATCCGCCTCGACGATGAGCGCTGTATCATGTGTTCACGCTGTATCCGCTTCATGGACGAGGTGGCTGATGAGCCTGTGCTGGGCTTCTCTGAGCGTGGCACACACACTACGGTGGGGATTTTCCCCGGTAAGGAGCTTGATAATAACTACGGCCTTAACACCGTGGATCTCTGCCCTGTGGGCGCCCTGACTTCTAACGATTTCCGTTTCCAGATGCGCACATGGTTCCTCAAGGAGACCGATAGCATCGATACTCACTGTGGCACTGGTGCCAATATCACCATCTGGACACGCGGAAATAAGATCTTCAGAATCACACCACGACAGAATGACGAGGTAAACTCCTGCTGGATGCCGGACTCACACCGATTAAATTACATCTGCCCCACGGATGAAGACCGGCTAACTGCCTGTCTCATCAAGGCCGATGGCGTGCATGAGGAGACTTGCTGGGAAAGTGCCCTAGAAGCAGCATCTGAGGCGTTAAAACAATTTGATGCCTCAGAAATTGCCATCATTGCATCTGGCAGCCAGACTAATGAGGAACTCTTTATGATGCTTACACTCGCCACGGAGCTTGGCAGTGAACATCTCAGTATCGTAGCACGTGATCAGGCGTCTGATAACATGCTCATCTCCTCTGATGGAAATGCCAATAGCACAGGAGCCAAGCTCATTTTTCAAAATAGTGCCCCATCCAGTCAGCTAGCTAACATTCTTGAGGGTGTTCGTAATGGTAGTATCAAAGCTGTTATCGCCGCATCAGAAAATCTTCTCGAGGCCGCAGGATTCTCTAACGAAGATTTAGAGGCACTTGAGTTACTTATCTCGATCAACAGCCAAGCCAATGCCACCGCACAAGCGAGCGACATCGTATTCCCCGGTGCTGCACCCGCTGAGAAACGTGGCAGCATGGTCAATATCACAGGCCGTCTACAGAGGCTGAATGCCGCCTGTATTCCTCCTGGTGATGCCCGGAGTGATTGGGAAATCATCCGCGACTTGATTCTCTCCATCTCTGGCGAAGTTGCGCAAGAGGCTCCACAGAGTATTGATGCTCTTTCAAAAATCCTCGCCTCCAGCATCCCTGAATTCGAAGGTAAGCACCTTACGGCCATCTCTGATCTCGGTGACATCGTTGCTGAGACTGGTCACTCCATACCACTCCTCAAGCGCGAAGCTGAGCGTAAAGCCAACGGCGAAATCGTCGGATAAACTGATCATTTTCCTCATCCATGGATCCCTTCCTCATACTCATTATTAGCACGCTGGTTAAGATCATCGGCTTTACCTTTATGCTCACCCTTCCGATGGTGGCTTACGCGGTGTATGCTGAGCGGCGTGTCTCTGCGATTATTCAGGATCGTGTAGGACCTAACCGCACGGGTATCCCCCTGACGCTATTTGGATTTAAAAAAGACCTTCACTTTGCTGGTTTACTCCAGCCCTTAGCAGATGGTCTGAAGTTCTTTCTCAAGGAAGAGCATACGCCCTCTCATGTGCGGAAGTTTTTCTTCTGGATCGCCCCTGTGCTTACCATTGTGCCTGCGTTACTAACGCTGTGTGTAATCCCCTTCGGTAGCTCCGTCACGGTATTTGGTGAGCAGATCAAGCTCGTGATTGCCGATATTGATGCTGGCCCACTCTTTATCTTCGCCATCGCCTCGCTCTCTGTTTACGGCATTACCTTCGCTGGCTGGGCATCTAACAATAAATATTCGTTTTTCGGTGGTGTTCGTTCATGTGCGCAGATGATTTCTTACGAGATCGCCCTTGGCCTCTCTATCATTCCCGTGCTGATGGTCTTTGGGCAGCTGAACCTTTCTGATATTGTGCAGTATCAGGCTGATCATGGGTGGCTACTTTTACCGCTCTGGGGTGATGGCTTGAGCACGGAGCGTATACTACTGCTCATTCCCCTCGTCATTTCCTTTGTTGTATTTACGATTTCTATTTTTGCGGAAACAAACCGGATGCCCTTTGACCTTCCTGAGTGTGAGACGGAGTTAGTTGGTGGCTACCACACGGAATACTCCGCGATGAAGTTCGCCCTCTTCTTCATGGGTGAATACGCCGCCATGATCGTAGGCTCCGCCCTCATCGTGACCCTCTTCTTTGGCGGCTGGTCGATCGGCTTTGGCGCAGATGCTGCTGTCGCAGAGATGGCATTTGGCGGACTCATTCACCTCGGCGTCTTTCTCGCTAAGGTCATCGCTTTTATCATCTTCTTTATCTGGGTGCGCTGGACGCTACCACGCTTCCGTTATGACCAGCTGATGAAGCTCGGCTGGGTTGTCTTTTTTGAACTCGCGCTCGTCAATGTATTCCTCACTGCCGGCATTATGATGCTCATCAATTAGTCACTAGCGCCTCTAATTAATATTTTCCATGGCCACTATTAAAGTCACACGCCCCAAGCTTAGCTTATTAGAGAAGCTTTATTTTCCATCCATTGTGAAGGGTATGTTTGTTACCTTCAAACATGCTGTTCGTTCACTGAGAGGAAAGAGCATTGGTGGAGATTCTTTAAATACATCTGGGCTGGGGGTCACCATGCAGTATCCCGAGCAGAAGTGGGATGACCACTTACCAGAATACTACCGAGGTGTGCCCACACTGGTCACTGATGAACAAGACCGTGAGCGTTGTGTTTCCTGCCAGCTTTGTGAATTTATCTGCCCTCCTAAGGCCATCGCCATTATCCCCGGTGAAATCGATTCTGATGATCCATGGGCCAAGGTGGAAAAGCGTCCTAAGGAATTCGATATCGATATGACCCGCTGCATCTACTGCGGAATGTGTGAGGAAGTCTGCCCAGAGCAAGCCATCTTCCTCCGTAAAGATTACGCCATGACTGGACTGACGCGTGCAGATATGGTGAACGATAAAAAACGTCTCTATGAGATCGGCGGTGTGCGCACAGGTCTGGTCAATAAGTGGAACGACATTAAGTAATTCTCTAATTTTACAAAACAATGCCCTCTCCTCTTTTCTATCTCTTTGCCCTGCTCATGGTAGCTGGCGGCCTGATGGTGGTGCTCATGCGCAACCCAGTATCAAGTGCGTTGTCTATGGTGCTGAGCTTTATCGGATTAGCCGGACTTTTCATCGGTCTAAATTCCTACTTTGTGGGTATTTTACAAATCCTCGTCTACGCAGGTGCCATTATGGTGCTATTCATCTTCATCATCATGCTCCTCGATGTCAAAAAGGAGGAAAAAGACAACTGGAAGGGTGCATCCGTAGCAGCAGGCGTCGCTATCCCTCTCGTGCTTCTTATCCAGCTAGCAGGAGTGCTATCTACCGTAAAAGCCTCCCCCAAAGTTCCTACCATCAACTTCGAACAAGCTCTTCAACACACCAATGCCGAGGGTGCGCTGATGTATAAAGAAGGTACGATGATCCACAAGCGCCTAAGCGCGGAGCGTCTGTCCGATACACACTTGATCGGCCACAAACTATTCACCGATTATAATTTCCCACTGCAAGTCATCGCCGTGCTTTTACTCGTAGCCACAGTAGGCTGTGTGAAACTTTCTAAAAAATCCGCACCAGCAGTAGCGATGGCAGCGAGCCCACCTAACACCGCTCCACCAGCTAAATCTGAACCTAAAACTCCTGTCAAACCAGAGCCAGAACCAGTGGTCGTTCCACCGCTTAAAAAACCTTCGGTAGCCAAAAATCTCAGTGAAGATCCTCCCCTTCATACAACCACCGATCACAAGCGTGGCCTAATCTACACAGAGCGCCCAGACGATGCTGATGACCTTAAAGTCATCTCAGGTATAGGCCCTGTGCTGGAAAAAAAGCTCAATGACTTTGGTATCTATACTTACAAGCAGATAGCAGACTGGTCAGATGAGAATATCTCTGAATTCGATGATCTCCTCTCTTTTAAAGGACGGATCACACGCGATAGCTGGCTTACTCAGGCAGCAGAACTCCACACTAAGAAACAAGCCTAACTCCTTGGTTTCACGTTAACAATTTTACCACCCTTCTCCGTGCAAGAACTCATCTTACCCACCCTTAACGAATACTTATTCGTCTCTGGATTGCTTTTTGCGATTGGTCTCGCAGGTGTCATCGTCCGGCGCAATATCATCGTCATTTTCATGTGCCTTGAGATGATGCTTGCCGCTGCTTCACTGACACTCGTGGCATTTTCCAGATTTCACCTCGTAGGAGGCCTTCCTGACTACGATGGTCAGATGCTGGTCTTTTTTATCATCACCGTAGCCGCCGCAGAGGTAGCTGTAGGTCTCGCAATTATTGTTTCTCTTTACCGAGCTAGACAGACCATCCACACAGATGATCTGACATCACTCAAAGGCTAATCCAAAATTTCATCATCTGACACCATGGAAACACCCTGGCTACTATTTCTTATCCCTTTTGCTTCGGCTGCTATCATCCAGCTTGGCCTCAAGCGAAATGCGATGGCATCATCGTTGTTATCCACGCTGAGTGTGGTTGTCTCCTTTATCATTGCCTGCTCTCTACTCGGCTCAGATCAAGCAGGGTCATGGACTTGGGTAGAAGCTGGTAGTTTTCAGCTAAACATCGGCTACAAGCTGGATCAGCTGGCCACTGGCATGATGATCGTGGTCACGGGCATTGGTATGCTGGTTCATATTTTCTCACTGGGCTACATGAAGACAGATGAGTCGAAGGCACGCTACTTCGGCTGCCTGTCTATGTTTATGTTTTCCATGACGGGTATCGTGCTCGCCTCGAACTTCGTGATGATGTTTATCTTCTGGGAGTTGGTCGGTCTCTCCTCTTACCTACTCATCGGACATTGGTATCATAAAGACTCTGCGGCTGATGCGGCTAAAAAGGCATTTCTCACAAACCGCATTGGTGATTTTGGATTTATGATTGGCATTCTTATGCTGTGGGGAATCACAGGCACGGTGATCTTTGCGGATATGGACGGCACTTCGCTCGGAGTCGTCGGCACCTGCATCGCTGGCACAGCCATACTTCTCGTCTTCTGTGGAGCTATCGGAAAATCTGCTCAACTTCCACTGCACGTCTGGCTGCCAGATGCGATGGAGGGACCTACTCCGGTATCTGCCCTCATTCACGCGGCTACGATGGTAGCAGCAGGTGTCTACATGATGGCTCGCCTCTACCTCTCTGTCGGCGCTGATATGATTCCTGCATGGTCAGGCGAAGTCATTGCATGGATTGGTGGTATCACCTCACTAGCTGCTGCACTGATGGCCACACAGCAGAATGACATTAAGAAAATTCTCGCTTACTCGACGCTTTCCCAGCTTGGTTACATGGTGATGGCTGTGGGCTTGGTCGCTCCAGAGGTTGGTATGTTCCACCTCTTTACTCATGCATGGTTTAAGGCACTTCTTTTCCTCGGCTCTGGAGCCGTGATCTATGCTTGTCATCACGAGCAGGATATTTGGAAAATGGGCGGCTTACTGAAGAAAATGCCAGTTACCGCGATCACTTTCCTCGTTGGCACCTTGGCGCTAACAGCCGTTCCATTTACGGCTGGCTTCTACTCCAAGGAAGAAATCCTCTACGCAGCTAAGGGCAGTCCCCTGTTCTACCTAGCTGCCTTTGTAGCCTTCCTCACTACTTTTTACATGTTCCGTCTATTCATCGTGGCATTTCTCGGTAAACCACGTGAGCACGGTGCGGAAGAAGCTAAAGAGGTGGCACCTATCATGTCACTACCGCTCGTGTTACTCGCTCTGATGGCTTTTGTGGCACCACATATCACCAAGATCCTCCCAGTGCCTTTGGAGTGGGACTTACACTTCAAGGCATTCCCAGATCTAACGAGTTCTGTATTCTGGACTTCCATTGGTGTCTTCCTAGCTGGTGGCGCTGTCGCCTTCGTCCTCTACTCAGGAAAAAACCAAGATCCTCTGAGCATCTCCCTGTTCCGCAATAAGTTCTATCTCGATGAAATCTACCAAAAGATCATCACCATCTGCCAAGATGCCGTTGCTGCGATAATCCACTTCTGCGATGAGTTTATCATCGGAACTCTATTCGTAGGTGGAGCGACACGCTCTGCTCAAGGAGTTGGTAATCTCTTCCGCCGCTTTGCACAAAATGGTAGCCTTAGTCACTACGCCTACCTCATGGCACTAGGTGCCGTGCTCGTCATCTACTTCACCGTTTTTGCTTAATTATTCTGACAGGATAGAGAAGACTCACTTCATAAGATCATGTTATTCGCACTTATTCTCATACCACTGTTAGCCGCAGTTGCTATTCTTCTAGGGGCTCCCTCGAAGAAGACGGCGCTCGCTGCATCATTGGCTAATATCATCCTCGCGGCTATTCCCCTCACAAGCTGGAAAAGTAGCTGCTGGGACACAGGCTTCCAAGTTCTAGAAAATCCTAACATCAATTTATCTCTCGGGCTTTACGATGGTATGAGTGTGGTGATGCTCCTGCTCTCTGTGCTGGTAACACTAGCAGCTGTCTACAGTGGTAAATGCCCTGAAGGCCGTGAGAAACTCTGGTTCTCCAGCACGCTCCTTATTTCGGCAGGAGCCATTGGCGCCTTCCTTGCTACCGATGTGTTCTTTTTCTATGCCTTCCACGAGCTAGCACTGATCCCTACCTTCCTGATGATTGGAATGTTAGGCAGTGGTGACCGTAAAGCTGCTGCTTGGAAAATCACCATCTACCTCGCGTTCGGATCCATCATTTTACTAGCAGGTCTCTTACTCGCAGTGGGTCACTTAGATGGCTTTGCCTTTGCTGATCTTAAGGCCGTCCCTGCCGAACACCAGAATGCCGTCGCCTTACTCCTCATCATCGGATTCGGCACACTGGTCTCCCTTTTCCCCCTTCATTCATGGGCAGCACCAGCCTACGCAAGTGCACCGGCACCCGTCTCGATGCTACATGCGGGTGTTTTAAAAAAGTTCGGCCTCTACGGAATGCTCCGTGTAGGTATGGTGGTGGCACCAGAGGGAATGGCTCACTGGATCCCTTGGCTATGCGTCTTACTGCTAGGAAATATTATCTGGGTAGGTCTGGTCACACTGAATCAAAAGCGACTGGATCTTATGCTTGGAAACTCCTCCGTCATGCACATGGGCTACATCTTCCTCGCGATCGCGGCTTTGGCGGCGAATGGCGAAAATGAAATAGCTCAGCCAGCGGCGGTGCTTCTGATGTTTGCCCACGGTATTTCCATCGCGATGCTCTTCTCACTCAGCGCAATGGTGGAGCGTAAAACAGGCACGCTGGAAATTTCCCAGTTAGGTGGTCTGGCAAAAACAGCACCAGCTCTTGCATTTCTCTTTGGCCTCGCAGGTATGGCATCCATTGGCTTACCTGGCTTAGCCAACTTCGCTGGTGAAGTGATGGTATTCTTTGCAGGCTTTGCTGACTGGTCACCTCAAGACGGTATGGGCTGGATACAAATCACCACCATCATTGCCCTCTGGGGTGTGGTGCTCAGTGCCGTTTACATGCTACGCGCTTACCGCAATATTTTCCAAGGCCCACTGGTCAAAAACACTACCAATGCCACTGACATTTCATGCTGTGATAAAATACCGACTTACCTCTTAGCTGGCACCCTGCTAGTGGTGGGAATCTATCCACAGATCTTGCTCCAGTTTCTCTAGACCTCGCCCCCTTTCATCTTTTCCTAACCGATAACTGACCACCTTCCAATGCAACCGCATTACATCGAATTTATTACCGTTGGCTTTGGCATCTTCCTCCTGATGTTTGAAGCATTCAGTAACGGCAACAAACCCCGACTCGGCCTCATCGCCGCTGGCGGGCTCACCGTCATCCTCATCCTCCAGTGCACAGCAAGCTCTTGTGCCCCTACACCAGACTGGCTATCACGTTTTTACCAATATAACTCAGTAGCGTTGTTCTATAAAATCATCGCCCTCGTCAGCACCATCCTTGTGCTTCTGATGTCTGTAGATTTCCGTAAAGTGCTCTCACGCTACACATCAGGTGATGATACCTGCTCTGGGCTTGGTGAATTTTACTGTCTCCCAGTATTTGCCTGTGCTGGACTCATGTGGATGGCATCAGCCAATGATCTGGTCAGCATCTTCGTTGCCCTTGAGCTAGTGACCATTACCTTTTACGTTATGGTGGCCTACATGCGGCGTAACGTTGGCTCACTAGAAGCTGGGGTGAAATACCTCATTCTTGGTGCACTTTCTACCGGGTTTCTTGTTTACGGTATTGCATGGATGTATGGCGCACTGGGAACAACAGATCTCGCAGTCATCGCTGAACTCACTCATGAGAATCCTAACGAAAAACCCACCTACCTCCTCTTTGGCATTGCGCTGATCCTTATTGCCCTTGGCTTTAAAATCGGTGCTGCTCCTATGCAGCTGTGGATTCCAGATGTCTATCAAGGCGCACCCACCCCTATTACAGCTTACCTCTCAGTGGCATCCAAGGCCGCTGGATTTTTAGTGCTCATACTCATCATCGGGCCATTCATCAAATGGTCAGCCACGAGCCATGAAGTGATCACCATCCTATCTATCATGGCAGGAGCTACCCTGCTCTATGGTAATTTAGCGGCACTGAAACAGGATAACTTCAAACGGCTCCTCGCTTATTCTTCTATCGCACACGCAGGCTTCCTACTGATGGGTGTAGCTTCTGGAGACTTCACCTCTGTCTCCTTCTATCTAGGAACCTACCTACTGATGACCTTCTCTGCGTTCTTTGTTCTCGCTCTTGTGCGTGACCAGGAAAACAGCGATAGCATTGACGCCTTTGATGGCTTAGGGAAGCGGAACCCATTACTCGCCGCCACACTCACCATCACCATGGCGGCATTAGCTGGTATCCCACTCACCGCTGGTTTCTGGGGGAAATTCTTCATCTTTGCTGCCGCTATTAAAACAGGAAGTTCATGGTGGCTACTTACCATTGCATTTATCAGCGTAGCCGCTGGTTTCTACTACTACCTTAAGGTGGTCAAAGCCATGTATTGGAACGCACCACGTAGTGAAAAAAGCATTCAAGTGCCTGTCATCACGCGGACTGTCTTAGTTTTACTCACGCTTGCCATTCTGGTGTTTGGTATCTGGCCTCAGCCGATTTTCAGCTTACTGGAGATATTCAACCATTAAGCCAACTTTGCACCCTTGCGCTGCGAGCGCCTATGGATTAGACATAGGCTATGCCTCAAGTTCTTACCGTCATTCTCCTGTCACTCCTCACGGGCTTTATCGTAGGTTTATTATTTACAGCGCTGAAGCTCCCCCTTCCTGCGCCTAACGCCATTGCTGGCATCATGGGGATTTTAGGAATTTATTTAGGGCATCTTGCTTGGCCCTACATCACAAAGTTATTTTCCTAACATGCTCCCACAGGAAATCATCAGAAAAAAACGTGACGCTGAACCACTTCATGCGGACGAGCTTCAGTTTTTCTCACAAGGTATTTCAGACGGATCTATCAGCGAGGGACAGATCGCGGCTTTTGGCATGGCGGTTTTTTTTAACGGTATGACCCGTGCAGAAGCTGCGGCACTTACCCTCGCCATGAGAGACACTGGTGACGTGTTGTCTTGGGATAATAAAGAGCTTAATGGCCCGGTAATTGATAAACATTCCACCGGCGGCGTAGCTGATGGGGTTTCCCTAATCTTAGGCCCCCTCCTTGCTGCGTGTGGTGGATACGTCCCCATGATTTCAGGGCGCGGCCTAGGACACACCGGTGGCACCCTTGATAAACTAGACGCCATCCCTGGATACAACACCATACCTAACAACGCGTTATTTAAAGAAACCGTGCGGAACTGCGGAGTAGCCATTATTGGACAAACAGGAAATCTCGCTCCTGCAGATCAACGCTTCTACGCCACCCGCGATATCACCGCTACCGTAGAGTCCATCCCTCTCATCACCGCCTCCATCCTTTCTAAAAAACTCGCTGCTGGTCTGGACTACCTCGTGATGGATGTAAAAACAGGGAATGGTGCTTTTATGCCTACGCACAAAGATTCGCAGATTCTGGCGCAAAGCATTGCCGATGTCGCCACCGCAGCCGGGGTGCAAACAACAGCCTTGTTAACTGACATGAACCAGCCACTAGGATCATCCGCAGGAAATGCCGTGGAAGTCCGTGAGGCCATCCGTTTCCTCACAGGAGAACGGCAAAACCCACGCCTTCGTGAGGTCACCTTCGCACTCTGCGCAGAGCTTTTACAGCTCAGCAAGCTAGCTGATGATGGGACAGAGGCACACTCAATGCTAGAAAAAGCTTTATCCTCAGGTGCAGCCGCAGAGGTGTTTAGCAGAATGATTTATTCGCTAGGTGGGCCTCATGATATCATTTCTAACTATGAAAGATATCTCCCTAACGCTGCGTTTTCCAAGCCTGTCTTTGCCGACGAGTCAGGTATCGTCTCAGCCATAGACACACGAGCATTGGGCATGACAGTTGTGGAGTTAGGCGGTGGCAGAAAACGTGCAGAGGATCACATTGATTACTCCGTAGGCCTTACTGACTTTATTGCTCTTGGGGAAAAAGCCGATCAACCATTAGCCGTGATTCATGCTCGCTCAGAAGATGACTGGGCAGCTGCAGCTGCACATATCCAAGCGGCGATTACATTTTCTAATGAACCTAGTCATATCAGCCCGATAGTACACGAGATCATCCACGCCCAATGAACACCCAGCGCATCATCCTTCTTATCTTAGACTCCTTCGGCATTGGCTCGGCGGCAGATGCATACGGTTATGGAGATGAGGGAGCAGATACACTGGGACATATTGCAGATTATTTCACTCAACAAGGTACCCCCCTTGCGCTCCCTAACATGTCTTCATTAGGCCTCCTTCACGCCTACCACACTAGCACGGGGAAATACCCAAAAGGCATGAAGATACCTGCTCAGGTCCATGCCGCCTACGCTTGTGCAGAGGAGATTTCTTCAGGTAAGGACACCACAAGTGGGCACTGGGAGATGATGGGCGTTCCAGCACTTTGGGTCTGGGGCTACTTCCCTGATATCCCAGACTGCTTCCCGCAAGACTTGCTGGATGAAATCATGGCAAAGTCAGGTATTTCAGGATCTTTGGGGAACTGCCATGCCTCTGGCACAGAGATCATCACCCGCTTTGGTGAGGAGCACATGCGCACAGGGAAGCCTATCTTTTATACTTCAGCTGATAGTGTTTTTCAGATCGCCTGCCATGAAGAGAGCTTTGGCCTGGATCGGCTCTATCAGCTTTGCGAAATCTGTCGCGATCTCCTTGATGAGTTAGAAATAGGCCGAGTCATTGCCCGACCATTTATCGGTGATTCCGCAGGGAACTTTCAACGCACTGAAAATCGGCACGACTATGCAGCTCCACCACCTGAGCCCACTGTGCTACAAAAATTCATCGAAGCTCAAGGTAAGGTCATTGGTATTGGTAAAGTGGGAGATATTTTCGCCCACACTGGTATCAGCGAAGAAATCCGTGCATCAGGGCACCCAGCATTATGGCAAGAGACACTGGCGGCGATGGAACGGGCACCTGAACGAAGTATTGTGATGACTAACTTTGTCGATTTCGATGCCCTCTACGGACACCGCAGAGACCCTCAAGGTTATGGTGACGCGCTGGAAGAATTTGATCAAAAACTCCCTGAACTCATCGAGAACATGCAGGATCATGACTTACTCATCCTAACAGCAGACCACGGTAATGACCCCACATGGAAGGGTACAGACCACACCCGTGAGAACGTCCCCACACTAATCTATCAAAAAGGAATCGCGCCTGTTAACTTAGGTAAACGTGAAACCTTTGCAGACATCGCTCAGACGATTGCTGATATCTTTCATCTCCCACCCTTCGAGCACGGCTCCTGTTTTAAAATCTCTCACTAACTTTATTCTAATTAATTCTATGACTCCACACATCGAAGCCAAAGCTGGCGAATTTGCATCCACCTGCCTCCTACCAGGTGATCCCCTACGCGCGCAATACATCGCAGAAACATTTCTCAGCAATGTTCACACCATTAACACTGTTAGAAACATGCTCGCGTTCACTGGGAAATATCAAGGCACCCCTGTGTCCGTCATGGGCAGTGGCATGGGGATTCCCTCCATCTCTATTTATGCCAAGGAACTGATCACTGAATATGGAGTGAGGAATCTCATCAGAGTTGGGAGCTGTGGTGCTGTTAGTCCAGAAGTTAAAGTGCGCGATGTATTGATAGGGCTGGGGGCATCAACAGACTCCGCAGTGAATCGGCAGCGTTTCCAAGGCCACGACTACGCCGCCATTGCGAGCTGGTCATTGATAAAGGCACTTAATGATGCGGCCACGGCACTCGATATCCCCGTCACCAATGGTAACATGTTTTCCGCCGATCTCTTCTATACACCAAACCCATCCATGTTTGATACCATGGAGAAGATGAATATCCTAGGGGTAGAAATGGAAGCCGCCGGTCTCTATGGTATTGCTACCGAGTATGGTGCTCATGCAGCCGCTATCTGTACCGTCTCTGATCATATCCGCACCGGTGAAGCTACCACTTCAGCCGAACGGCAATCAAGCTTTGAGGAAATGATGAAGATCGCCCTAGAAGCTGTGAGACAAATAGAACAGCCTGCCACGATTTCCTCATAGATTCACCACTAAGATGAAAGCACAAGAACTCCTTAAGCTGGCCTCACAAGCGAGAAATAGAGCCTACGCCCCTTACTCCAAGTTTCAAGTAGGAGCTGCCTTACTTACTGAAAATGGTGAGGTTTTCAGCGGATGTAATGTGGAAAATGCCTCATACGGACTAAGTATCTGCGCCGAGCGCACGGCTGTTTTCAAAGCTCTATCTGAAGGTGTAAAAAGCTTTTCCGCCATTGCCATCTCCGCCCCCCGTGGAGGCTCCCCTTGTGGCGCTTGTAGACAGGTCCTCAATGAGTTTCACCCCAGTATTCCCATCTATCTGGGTGATGAAAATGGCATGCTTATTTGTGCAACTTCACTTCAGGATCTATTACCTCATGCCTTCGGACCTGAAAACCTTAGTTGATAGGCACTATTCCCTTTCACATACTCCCTATTTCCCCTATCTCGGTGCAGCGAATCACTTTATTTATGCGCGTATTTTTCATACTTTTCCGTAAGGAGTTCAAAAACTACTTTCTCACCCCCTTTGGCTGGGTGGTACTAGGACTTGTGGTTCTCATGCAAGGCTTATCCATCTCTGGTGCCATGGAACAGATGAAGGATGGCCCTATGATTGATAACTTCCTGCTGGTCTCTCTGAGAGCACCTCATTTCTGGTTCTATTTCCTCTTTATATTCCCCTTGTTAACGATGCGTTTGTTTGCCGAGGAGTCCAAAGCGGGCACACTAGAGACCCTCCTCACAGCACCTGTAACCACAGCTCAGGTAGTATTTTCGAAGTACCTTGCTGCTCTGGCTTTTTACTCTCTTCTATGGCTACCGATTCTCCTGCAGCTAAAAATATTCACCTGGGTGACAGGCACGCCTCCTCCGGTAGAAATGGGCCACATGATTGGTTCCTACGCAATCTTGCTGTTAATGGGGAGCTTTTTCATAGCAATCGGCTGCCTAGCCTCCACACTCACTAACAGCCAGATTGTCGCCGGTATTATCACCATTACAGCGCTGGTGATTTTAGTTTTCTTAGGCTTTGTACCTTACTACGTGGGTGAAGGATTCCGCGCAGCGCCTGTATTTCAGTATGTCTCAGTGCACGATCACCTAGCGAACTTTGCTAAAGGCCTTATCGATACACGTCCCATCGTCTATTACCTGAGTATGGCAGTATTCTCCCTATTTCTGACGCATATCAGCCTAGATTTCCGCCGCTGGAAAGCTTGATTTCGTCACGCGACATTCCACTTTTCTCACTCAAAATTCCTCTTCTAGTATGCCGGAAACCCAATCTACAAAGATCACTCAAAGCAACCAGCGCTCCATGCGCCGTTTAGGGCAATCAGTTCTGGTCACCATACAGATCATTTCTTTTGTCATCGTGATCATTGCACTGAATTACCTCAGCTGCGCTAAGCATACACGCGTTGATCTCACCGAGCGTAAGGACTTCACTCTCTCTGATTTCACCAGCAAATTACTCAAAAGTGATTCCGTCCAAGAACGCAAATCCCCTATCCGCATCATCGCCGTCATCCGCAGAAGCTCACCTCACTATTCTCGAATGCGTAATCTTCTCGATGAATATAGCCGATTAGGCGGAGCCTCCGTCGAGCTAGAATTTGTAGAACCTGTAAGGCAAATAGACCGCACCCTAGAAATCGCCAATATTTACGGAAAACCCTACACGGAAGACATGATCATCGTGGATGGTCGAGCCAAAGTCGAAGAAAAGGACACTGATGCAGATAGCTCAACTGGTGATCAAAATGCGGGAACTACATCAGAAATCACTAAACAGAAACTCTCCGCACACGTCCGTTCTGTTTACGTTAAACAACTTTACCTCGAGGAGCTTGATCAATTTGATAACCTCTTCATCTCCGCATGGCAGGACGAAGACGTCATCACATCCGCCATTATCGGATCAATCGAAGGCAACCCTCGTAAAATTTACTTTGCCGCAGATAAAAGTAACCTAGAAGCCACAGAGGGTAAGCCTGCTTGGCAGATTCTCTTTAATATGCTTTGGCAACAAAATGTCAATCTCGTGCCTATTCGCCTCTCTGATATCCAAAGCATTCCAGATGATGCCGAGGGCTTTGCTCTGATCGCACCTCAGTATGACCTCGAAGATCGCGAAATCAAGATGCTCAGCGAATACTGGGATCGCCCCAAATCCTCCGTCCTCATCACCCTAGATCCAGCGGTCAACCTCAAGAAACTTCGTATTTTCCTCCGTAACTACGGGGTAAGTCCACGCAATGACCGCATCATTGGAGTTCAAGGTAAGCTCGTTCAATCTTCTGTGAGCGCAGTCTTTGCCCGAGGTTCTGAAATTACCCGTGACCTTGGTGGGAAATCGACAATTTTTGATGGTTCATCAAGTAGCCTTGAGGTCATGGAAAATGATGATCAACTCATCAACAAGCGCATCCTACCCATCGCCCTCATTCAGGCATCTGCTGGCTTATGGGGAGAAACACGCAATAACTTAGAAGCTCCTGTGTTTAACCCAGAGGAAGACAACCAAGCCCCCCTCTACATCGCAGCCGCTATCTTACGTGGCCAAGCAAATGCAGACGATACCGCTGCATTGGTCTCGAAGATGGTTATCATGAGTAATTCAGACTTCCTTTCAGAAAAAAACCTCCGCCCAGAACAAGCAGACTTTGTTAAATCGTCTGTAAACTGGATGATTGGTCGTGATGATCTCATCGGTATTGGCCCACGGAAGCTTCATCGACACAAGATCACCCTTCTCGATTCCCATCACTCCTTTATCAATAGGCTCTTGATGATCTTTCTTCCTGCCACACTCATCCTAACATCCTTGATTGTCTGGAATGTAAGACGAGCTTAATTCACAGTGATGCGCTATTTCCCCACCATACTTCTGGTTCTGCTAGCCACCGTGCTCGGTGGTTTAGCACTGATCCATACAGGTGGCAAATACCACACCGCGATCTTTGGCTTACCTCCCACAGCAAGAGGAGAGCTTCTCTTTAATATCAAGGAGCTCGATAAAACCAAAGTAATTATCCTTACCAGCAGTAATGGCAATGAAGTCATCCTAAAACAAAAAGGCCATATCTGGGTAAGCACCACTCCATGGGAAGACCGGGTAGACCCACTCTACGTCCGCGCATTATTTCAGTTCACTTCCAGCTTAAAGGTCGAGGAAGCCATCCCACGTAAAGGACTTGAACTTAAAGAATTAGGCCTCCGTGATGGACACACACGAGTCACCATGAAAGACGGCAAAGGCGAAATCTTATGTGATTACCGCATTGGCCGCATTGCTGCATGGCATATCCCCATCAAGGATGAAAAAGAAACTCAGCCCACCACCTATATCCGCATGGCTGCACGGGACTTAAAAAACAATATCTATTTATGCTCCGTCTCTGCCGGATCACTCATCCACCCCCTCTTTGACCAAGAGCTCGCACGTTTCCGAGACCACCATCCTTTTCACTTTAGCCCCCGTTATCTCGATCGCGTAAATATTCAAAGCCCAGAAGGCGAAGTCGTTATATCACGCGCAGATCTCAACTCACCTTGGAAAATCACTAAACCTCTAGAACTCAAAATCGATCCTCAGGCACTCAAACAGCTATTCCTAGATATCTCACGCCTCACCGCCCTCAAAGTAGAAGACCGTGCCAGCGTTACCCTCCCCACCGCCGGGGACACTTCCAATCAGGCCAAAGAAATCAAGATCCACTTCGCCGGAGCCAAAGAAGACATCACACTAAACATCTACCCCCCCGCCACAGAAGAGGCAAAAACAGCTCTCGCAACGGTTAGTGATCGCCCAGACACCGTGTTCCATTTACCTCTGGCTCAAGCCATTCCTGGAACCACCTCCCTTGCCCAACTACAAACTGGAGTCAACGACCTGCGCTCCAAGACCATGACCCATCTCAATGGCCCACAGCTCAAAACAATTATCATCCGCCCTCTAGGAAAGTCAGACATCCTACTAACCAGAACGAAGAAAACCCTATGGCGCATACTTCGCAAATCAGGCTCCGAAGCCGCCAATGAAAACGCCATCATCGATCTCATGACCGCTGTCACTCGTGATAAAATTGAAAAATTCGTCACCGATGCTGCCACCGACCTCACACCCTACGGCCTAGATCGCCCACTTCTCCAGATAGGTTTTGTCAGCTTCAATAGCGAAGCCATGCGCATCGCCATTAGCCGTAGCCGTAATAAAACAGACGAAAATATCTATGCCCACATCGTTGGCAGCCCTCATATCTGGCAGCTCAGTCAGGCCACTAAGAATAAAATAGCCACCAATTCGTGGGAGTGGCTCACCGCACATGTTTGGCATATTCCCAAAGTCGATGTTGAAAAAATCGAGATTCAACGCCAAGACAAACCCCTTGTAGAGCTAACGTCCAATTACTTCACTGACCAATGGACCGCAACACTCAATGGCAACGATGCCACTTCCGAGCTAAACCCTAATCGTGCAAAAAAAATCCTCAGTCACCTAGAAGCTCTTAAAGCCAGCAAGTGGCTTGGCCCCCAATTCCCCCAAGCAGCTAAAGCACTTAGTAATCCAGATACCATCATCCGCATTCATCTCAAACGCACCGCAGACGATAGCACAGAGCTCCCACCAGTGATTAAAACCCTCAAAATAGCTCACACCCCTAACAAACTTATCTATTTTGCTAAAATTGATACCCTCCCTGTAGACCCTGAAAACGACGACGAAAAAAACTTTTTCCTACTCAAACCAGATGATGTCAACAAACTCCACGTGCATTTATTTGAGTAACCCACACTGAGCCCCCCATGCCACCCTTTGACCCACAGCGCATTCGTGCAGATTTCCCCATCCTTGATCAGCAGATCAATGGGAAGCCCCTCGTCTATCTGGATAATGCCGCCACCAGCCACACTCCACAGCAGGTCATAGACGCAAGCGCAGCTTACTACACAAAGACCAATTCTAACATCCACCGAGGAGCTCATAAACTAGCTCGTGAAGCCACCCTCGCCCATGAAGCTGCGCGCAGCACAATCTCCAAACACCTCAATAGCAAACACGAGCATGAGATCATCTTCACATCTGGCACCACAGATGGAATCAACCTCGTCTCTAATACACTTAGCCTATCAGGGAAAATAACAGCCGGTGACGCAGTGATCATTTCAGGCCTAGAACATCACTCCAACATCGTCCCCTGGCAAATGCTCTGCGAGCGTACAGGTGCGGAGTTAAAAATCATCCCTGTTTTAGAGAATGGCACACTCGACATCGATCACTATCATTCATTACTGGATGAGCGTGTGAAAATAGTTGCCGTTAGTCACGTATCTAACGCCCTTGGCACCATTAACCCTGTCCATGAAATCATCCATGCCGCCAGAGAACACGGCGCACTTGTCCTGCTTGATGGCGCGCAAGCTGCTCCCCACCTCAAGATTGATGTGCAAGAGTTAGACTGTGATTTTTATGTCTTCTCAGGCCACAAAGTCTATGGCCCCACCGGCATCGGTGTTCTCTATGGCAAGGAAAACATCCTCACCGAGCTCCCCCCCTGGCGCGGCGGTGGTGAGATGATTAAGGAAGTCACCTTTAAGCACACCACTTACAATGATCTCCCTTTTAAATATGAAGCTGGAACACCAGATATCGAGGGAGCCATCGCACTCGCAGCAGCCATCGACTACATGAATGCCATCGGCATGGAAAACATTGCCGCACACGAGCACAACCTCCAACAACGCGCCACCAAAGCACTCATGGAAATCGAAGGCATCCGGATATTTGGCACCGCCACAGAGAAAGCCGCCGTCATCTCTTTTCTCATTGGAGACATCCACCACTACGATCTCGGCACCCTCATGGATCAAATGGGCGTCGCCCTCCGCACAGGACACCACTGCTGCCAACCCCTCATGGCACGCTTTAACATCACAGGCACAGCACGCGCATCCTTTGCAGCATACAACACAAACGAAGAAGTAGACATCTTCATCGAAGCCATCAAAAAATCTGCTAGAATGCTTAGTTAGAACGCGCTTGGTCAGATAATTTTATCGTAACCCAATTTCTTCAGCCCCCATATCGAGAGTAAAGGAATGCTACGTTAAGCATTGATTCTATTGTGACGACTCCATCGATACCAGAAAGGTTTTATGTAGGCCCAGACCACTATCAAACCTCACTGGTAATTTGTTTCTCAATAGATGACATAAATTCTCCCCACAAAAGAACCATTTGCTCTGCCTCGTATAGAGAAGATACTTCCTCAATCTCACCGATTGATTTTCCAGTTTTTTCGTATTCAAGAGTGTTTTCCCACATTCTCAATCTATCTGCTAATGCTACCCTCAGGAAAGAAGCATCCACTCTCTTGATTTTTATCTCAATGAATTCGCTCATTCCTGGATCATAACAAAAGTGTCCACGGACTATAAGTATCATTTGTTCTAAAAAAGAACATTATTAACAAATAAAAATGTTCTGTTTAAGAACATGCCAAACGAAGTTACAAACCTTTGCGGACCGATCATTTCACAAATCCGCAACCTCGCTAATCCTGCAATCACACAGGAAGAACTAACCGCAAAACTACAAGCCAAAGGCTTAGATATTGACCGAGCAACTTTGGCCAAGATTGAAACTCAAAGACGTCGTGTTTTTGATTACGAAGTCATAGTTTTAGCTGAGGTTTTAAAAACAACACCTTCAATATTGTTAGGTTATGAGTAATCCGGCATATTACTCATCACCCGTCGCGGACTTCTTAGTAGCTAATTCCAAAGAAATTCTTGGAAGCATGGCCGAAGAAAATGCTTTTAAGTTAAGCTTGGAGCAAAGAAATGCTTGGTTAGCACAAATACCCCTTCTTCAAAATTGCCTTAAGGGAAAAAAATCTGGATATCTATTCTTTGAATTTACAATTCCAAGAATGGGAAAACGATGTGATGTTATTTTTATCTACAAAGACACCATTTACGTCATCGAATTTAAGGTTGGCTCTAAGTCTTTTACTAAAGCTGACACAAATCAAACGACGGACTACGCATTAGACCTAAAGAATTTTCATCAAGAAAGTCATGACAAAAGAATTGTACCTATCCTAATTAGCACTGAGGCAATTAATCCACTAAACGAATTCCAGCTAGCCGACGATCAAATTTCAAATTGTCAGCTTACTTCTGGATCTAATCTTGGGAATATTATTGAGAGCTCTACAGGAAAAGCTCAACCCATAGATCCCATAATATGGTCTCAATCTAGTTACCGACCAACTCCGACAATCATTGAAGCTGCTAGAGTTCTTTATGAAACACATTCTGTAGCTCAAATTTCACGCAATGATGCATCCGCCAAAAACTTAAGCCTTACTACTTCTCGTATTGAACAGATCATCGAGGATGCTCGATTAAACTCAAAAAAAGCGATTTGTTTCATAACGGGAGTTCCAGGTGCAGGGAAAACTTTAGCTGGTTTAAACATAGCAACCTCTATGATGGAAGCTAATGAACAAAAACATTCTACTTTTTTGTCAGGCAATGGGCCTCTAGTTGAAGTGTTACGCACAGCTTTAGCAAAAGACATAAGCTCAAGAGACGGGATTACATTGAAAGAAGCATCGCGTAGAACAAAAACATTCATTCAGAATATACATCATTTTCGCGATGCCTATCTCAAAGACTCCTCTGCACCTTCAGACCACGTTGTTATTTTTGATGAAGCTCAGCGCGCATGGACACGAGAAAAAGCATCAGAATTTATGCGCGCCAAAAAAGGCGTTCTCAATTTTGATCAGTCCGAACCTCAATTCCTTATTGATGTCATGGGAAGACATAATGATTGGGCTGTCATAGTTGCTCTAATTGGAGGCGGACAAGAAATAAATGACGGTGAAGCGGGATTACCTGAATGGCTCGAAGCTGTGAAGTTGTTAAAGTGTGACTGGGAAACTTATTATTCACCCTTTATTGATCAGCATGAATATACCCTAGGAAAAAAACTAAATGCACTTTTACCCGATAAGGCCTTTAAAGAAAGCAGCCTCCACCTCTCGGTT
Organism: uncultured Verrucomicrobiales bacterium; assembly: GCA_937969495.1. GTDB lineage: Bacteria > Verrucomicrobiota > Verrucomicrobiia > Verrucomicrobiales > Akkermansiaceae > Oceaniferula. Next base: position 21,969 of record CALBVY010000080.1, read on the forward strand.
TCACTACGTTCATTTCGTGCAGAAGAGCTCTCAGCTTTCGTCAATGCGCTTATTTCTAACAACCCTCAAATTGCTCGTTCGCTATTGCATAATATAGCAGCTAATTACCCAATAAAATTTACACGTAATATCGATACCGCAAAGAACTGGATTCTAGAGAACAAGAAAAGGGGAAGTGAGCGATATGGAATCATTGCATCCTCAAGCGCTAAACGGCTAGCGCCTTATTCTATTCAAATGAAAGTTAAGGCAGAACCAGCTCACTGGTTTTTGAATGATGACGAAGATATTCGATCATCTAATTTTATGGAAATTGCTGCTAGCCAGTTTGACGTTCAAGGTCTCGAATTGGATTGGGCTATTGTTGGCTGGGATGCCGACTTACGAGTGGGAACAGGTAAATGGGATTACTATAACTTTGCTGGAACAAAGTGGAAAAAAAGACACCAGGAATATGACCAATTATATTTAAAAAATGCTTACCGAGTTTTACTTACGAGGGCTCGACTAGGTATGGTTATTTTTGTTCCGAATGGAGATAAAAATGATAAAACACGCTTACCAGAGTTCTATCAACCAATTGCAGAATATTTATCTGAATGTGGAATCAAAGAGATCTAACATACCCACAAAATTATCGCTCTATTTTCAAAAATCAGATAAATATCTATTTAGATCAAAATAACCATTCTATTTTTAACCATGCGCTACCTCCTCCCACTCATTGCCATTACACTTTTTCTCACCTCATGTTCCTCAGTTTACTATGGTGCCATGGAGAAGGTTGGGGTGCACAAGCGTGATATTATGATCTCTCGGGTCAAGAAAGCGCGGACGAGTGAGCAGAAGGCGAAGCAGGTGTTCAATGACGCGCTGGATGAGTTTACTGCGGTCACTGGATACAAGGGTGGTGATCTCGAGAAACAATATAAGAGGGTGAACAAGGCTTACCTCTCTTCTGAAAAACAGGCGGCGGAAGTCAAGACACGCCATGATGATGTAGAGAATGTCTCTAAGGCGCTCTTCCGTGAGTGGAAAAAGGAAATTAAGCAGTATGAAAATGAGGAGTTTAAGGCGGAGTCTACACGCCAGCTCAAGGCCGCTCAATCTCGCTACACCAGTCTCATGGCAGCCATGCTCCGTGCAGAAAAGTCCCTAGCACCTGTGCTGCGTAAATTCCGTGATCACAATCTCTTTCTCAAACATAACCTCAACTCACGCGCCATCGCCTCATTAGAAGGACAGGTAAAAACCACGCGCATTGAAGTCAGCCGCTTGATCAAGGAGATGGAAGCTGCCATTGCGGAGGCAGACAGCTTTATTAAACAGCTAGAAAAGCCTTAGAGGCTTACTCCCACTCGATACTTGCTGGGGGCTTGGTAGAAATATCATAGAGCACGCGGTTAATTCCGTCTACCTCGTTGAGGATACGATTACTGGTTTCTCGTAGAAGTGCAGGCGGAAGCTCTACCCAGTCCGCCGTCATGGCATCTTCACTGATAACAGCGCGCAGGCTAATCGCCCACTCGTAGCTACGTTCATCACCTTTGACACCCACAGTTTTCACTGGAATAAGTCCTGCATAAGCCTGCCAGACTTTATCATACCAACCGTGATCTTTCAGGCGGGTGATAAAGATATGATCGCACGCACGGATGATATCTAGCTTTTTCATAGTGATATCACCGGGGCACCTCACCGCTAGACCTGGTCCAGGGAAAGGATGACGCTGGAGAATATCTGTAGCAATGCCTAAGGATGTGCCTAGCTCACGGACTTCGTCTTTAAAGAGTTCTGCTAGAGGCTCAAGGACTTTCCCCTGTGCCTGAAGTTCCAGAATACGATCTACCCGATTATGGTGAGTTTTAATCTTAGATGCCTTGGACTTGGCATTGGAGGCAGACTCGATCACATCCGGATAGAGTGTTCCCTGCGCAAGCATCTCGGCATTTCCTACCGTATCCCAGAAGACATCAATGAATAGACCGCCGATGATTTTACGTTTCTCCTCAGGGTCAGAGACTCCTGCCAGCTTCCCAAGAAAGAGATCCGCACAATCGACTGTCTCAATTTCCACCCCCATGCGGTGGAAGTTATTACGGACTTCATCTCCCTCATCCAGACGCATCAGACCGTGGTCCACAAAGATCGCGCGCACATTAACGCCAGCCTCTTTCAGTAAAACAGCTAGCACGGTGCTATCAACACCACCACTAACACCACAGACTACCTGCTTATCCCCTACCTTCTCACGGATGCCGTCTAGCATCTCACGCTTGAAGTCCTCAATACGGAACTCAGCAAGCTCACTTGCTTGTAAAAGGAAATTATGGAGAATACGCAGCCCCTCGTGGGAGTGTGTTACCTCTGGGTGAAATTGGATACCATAGAAGCTCTCTCCCCACTGGAGAGATACTGGAGTTTCCTCCTTATTGACCGCCAGCACTTTACAGTTCTCAGGTAGATCACTGACAGTATCTGAGTGGCTCATCCAGACTTGGGACTCATGGGAAATGCCCTCGTAAAGGCCAGCACTCTCGATAGGATTCAGTGCGGCTGGCCCATACTCACGGCGGCTACTCGACTTCACAGAGCCGCCAAACTTAATGTTAAGCAGCTGCATACCGTAGCAGACTCCCAGCACAGGGACTCCGTAAGCGCGGAGTTTCTCAAAATCAATATCCGGCGCATCTTCATCACTGGTGCTCTTAGGCCCTCCTGAAAGAATAATGGCACCAGGTGTGCCTATGTTAGCGATCTCCTCTGGCTCATAAAGCTTGGCAAAGAATCCAAGCTCCCGCACTCGGCGCACGATGAGCTGAGTGTATTGTGAACCAAAGTCAAAGACGGCGACGTGATTGTTTTCTGTCATGTGAGAATAAAATGTTAGGATTAGCTATATAAAAGCGGCTCCGGAAAATAAATAAGTTAGAGGCTAGGTTGATAGTTCACTGGCTCTTCGGTAATAACAATGTCATGCGCATGGCTTTCCTTTAATCCACCCGCTGTAATTTGGGTAAATACAGCACGCTCACGGAGTTCTTGCAGATTAGATGCACCCACGTAGCCCATCCCTGAGCGGAGTCCGCCCATAAGCTGGAATACAACATCCGCCAGTGGTCCTTTGTAAGGGACACGGCCTTCCACACCCTCGGCAACCAGTTTACCAGAGCTATTCTGACCATATCGATCTCCTGAACCTTTGCGCATAGCGCCGAGAGATCCCATACCGCGATACGACTTAAACCTTCTACCCTGATAGTGCACCGTAGCGCCTGGGCTCTCACGAGTCCCTGCAAGAATAGAACCTAACATAACAAGATCCGCCCCTGCGGCAAGCGCCTTGGCAATATCACCTGAATAACGGATACCACCATCAGCAATCACTGCCACGCCCTTGTCTCGGCAATACGATGCTACATTCTGAATCGCAGTAAACTGTGGCATACCCACACCTGAAATCACACGCGTAGTGCAGATGGAGCCAGGCCCTACCCCCACTTTTACACCAGAGACTCCTGCATCACAAAGATCTTTAGCACCCTCAGCAGTCACTACATTACCTGCAATCACTGGCACATCACCTAACTCACGGAGTTTAGAAATCACTTCCATCACACGGCTGGTATGTCCAGTAGCCGCATCGATAAAGAGAGCATCCGCTCCAGCTTTCACCAGTGCTTCCCCACGCTCTACACAATCAGGCCCTACACCAACGGCGGCACCGCAGCGGAGCTGGCCATTCGGATCTTTAGCGGAGTTGGTAAAGGTGATGCGTTTTTCAATATCTGCCCCTGTGATGAGGCCGACAAGTTTGCCTGAACTATCTACGAGCGGTAGTTTTTCAATGCGGTTCTCGTAGAGAATACTACGTGCTTCGCGCATGGTTGTCTGCTCCGGTGAAGTTACCAAACGCTCCAGTGGCGTCATGACCTCAGCGATCTTAGCACCATCATCCGCAAAGTGCCGGACATCGCGCCCAGTCACCATACCTTCAAGTTTACCATCCACATCCACAACGGGAAACCCAGAGAAACCTTGCTCATCCATGATAAAGCGAAGCTCACCGACACTCTGATCTTTTCTCACAGTGTATGGCTCATGAATCACCGCACTCTCAGAACGTTTTACCTTAGAAACCATCGCCGCTTGATCTTCTATGAGATTATTACGGTGAATGACGCCAATCCCTCCTTCTCGTGCCAAAGCAATAGCAAGCTCTGTTTCAGAAACAGTATCCATCGCCGCAGAAATCACGGGAATGTTTAAGCCAATATTGTTAGTGAGATCTGTGGTTAAATCAGCTTCACCAGGGAGCACCCCACTCATCTGAGGGGTGAGTAATACGTCATCAAAAGAAAGTCCAAGAGAGATCTTCGCCATGGACGAATCAATAGAAACAGCGTTGCGCTGACAAGCGCGAAATACCTACAAGGCGTGTTTTTTCCAGGGCTACCTCATTTTGAGATGTAAGAACTGAGCTAGTAAATCTTCATTAAATGCTGCTTGGAGGCGTTTACCTCTTATGGTGTCTTTGACGGTGGTGTCCGCCTTAAGTAGATTGAGTGCCATTTTTCTTAGTAAGGCTACATTTTGAGCTGCATTGTTGTTCCTAATGCGAGAGGCATCTTCATCCCAAACCACATCCAAAATCCAGTGACAGCTATTTTCAATAGCCCAGTGTTG
>CALBVY010000081.1 GCA_937969495.1 uncultured Verrucomicrobiales bacterium
AAATGGTAAACGGAAACAATAACCGTGGTGAGAATCAATACGGAAACACCTGTGCTGACAAATGTAAAACGGCCACAGTATTGTTTTCTGCAATTATATCATCGAGATTATCTATTTTCTATCGATGGCAATAGTATGTTAGCCTCGTGGCATGAATTGGGGGATCCGTCTGCTGCTTGTTGTTTTTAGTGCTGGTTTAGGTATCACCGTATTTCCGCCTATTGGCTGGGAGGCTTGTGCTTTGATTGCGTGGCTGCCATTGTTGTTTGCGATGCGTGCAGTGGCGCCAGCGCATGCATTCTATCTAGGGCTTGTTCATGGGGTTGTGTTTTATGGGGTGACGATGTCTTGGTTGGTGAATGTATTTGTCGGTGCAGAGCAAATGATGGTGCCGTTGGTGTTGATTATGTCATTATTTACTGCATTTTTTACCCGTGGGTATGCTGTAGCACAGCAACGCTACGGAGCTGGCTGGGTGCTGGCGATATTTAGCGCATGCTGGTGGCTTACGATGGAGTTCTATCGATCAGAAATCTTCTATCTCAAGTTTCCATGGATGACGCCAGGGTTAGGTTTGGGGCCTACATGTATTTCTCCGGTATTGGGAGTGAGTGGCGCCAGCTTTTTGATTATTCTAGCAGGTGCTTTGATCTTTCAGAAAAGAAGGCAGTGTGTCACCGGTGGTGTGATGATGGTGGCTTTGTTAGTTTTGATGCTGGTGCAGAAAAATAGACCGTCACCGGAGAATGCTCCGGTGCATGTTCTGGCTGTGCAGAGTGAAGAGTTCAGCCTGGAGCGTTATCTGGAGCTGACGGATGAAGCGCTTGTTAAGCCCGATCTTGTTCTCTGGCCTGAGTATGCTCTGTCTTATGATGTGAGGCAGCAACCACAGGATATGAAGCAATTATTTGCTTTGGTGCGAGAAAGAAATACTACCCTCATTGTAGGCACGCAGACCCAGATAGGCGAGGGAATGAGCGAGTGGTATAATACTGCTCTAACACTTAATGAAAACGGTATCCTTGGTGAGCATTACAAAAATCACACGGTGCATTTTTTTGATGATGGAGTGGCTGGCACCGAGGCAAAAGCCGTGGAGACCTCACGCTGGAAAATAGGAACTCCAATTTGTTTTGATTGTGATTACCAAGATGTGATCCGTCGGATGGTAGCTGATGGCGCCGAGTTCCTAGCTATCCCTAGTATGGATGGGGCTCATTGGGGGGATAAGGAGCATTATCAACATGCTGAGCTATTTCGCCATCGGGCGGCAGAAAATGGAAGGTGGGTAGCTGTGGCTGCCACATCAGGTGTTACGCAAATTATTGATCCTTACGGAAACCGGGTGAAGTCACTGCCAATTATTGAGGAAGGTGTACTAACAGGTTATGTGGGGGCGAGACAGGAGTTAACTATTTACACAAGAGTAGGCTGGCTGTTCCCTTGGTGTGTCACTGTGGCTGGAGCTCTGTGGATGATCGTTTTATTTATCCAAGGGCTGATTGGCAAACGTCTATCAAAAGCTCTAGAGAGCTGATTGGTGCAGCGCTATTTCCTGTAGTGGGGTGTTAGGACAGAGAGCTGGGAAAAGTCTTTCTAATTTTTTGAGGCTGCCGGTGGTGAAGATTTGATGTTTGGCTTTGTGCTGGGACGCTAATGGTTCATCGATAAGTGATTTGGCGTGTCGTGCTACTGCAGCACCGGTATCGAGTATCTTCACTGTAGCCCCTGCTACCTCCTGGATGAGTGGGCGTAGGAAGGGGTAGTGGGTGCAGCCGAGGACGAGAACATCTGCTCCTGCTCCTATGAGGGGGAGGGTTTCTTCTTTCACAATGGCGTGCGCCTTGGCTCCATGCAGCTCGCCGTTTTCTACTAAGTCAACAAAGCTGGGGCAGGGGCGGGTAATGATCCGCAGCCCTTGACCATGGGTAGAGAGAAGTTGGTGGAATTTCTCTCCTGCGAGGGAGGCCTCCGTGGCAAGGACGCCTATGGTGCCTGTTTTAGTAAAAGCAGCTGCGGGCTTCACCCCCGGCTCCATGCCGACAAAGGGAATGGGGTAGGTAGCTCTGAGGGCTTCTACGGCAGTAATGGTGGCTGAGTTACAGGCAATTATAATGATCTTACATCCTTGTGCTAAGAGAAAGTCAGTGACCTTAAATACACGTTGTTGGATTTCCTCGGCTTCTCTTGCTCCATAAGGACACCATGCGCTGTCGCCAAAGTAGATTAGTGTTTCGTCTGGCATGAGCGCGCGCACTTCGTTAAAGACGGACAGTCCGCCAAGGCCAGAGTCAAGTATACCGATGGGGGAGTTCACTGGGGTGCTTTGCCTCTGAAGTGAATGGCTCCGTGATCTGCGGGAATGAGCTGCGGAACTGAAAAAAATGGTACACCCGAAGGGATTCGAACCCCTGGCCTCCTGATTCGTAGTCAGGCGCTCTATCCAGCTGAGCTACGGGTGCACTTGTTTGCTGCCAAATGGCGCGCGCGCAAAAAGCCATAAACAGAGCTCTTCGTCAAGTCAACGTGGGGTAAAAGGTGAAAATTTATCCATTTTCTACCGATACAACACTTGGGGAATGGCTAGGGTAGTGGAATTGCTTCCCTTCGTAATTCCGCAGAGTAATGCCGCCATCATTATGTTTGACCACATAATCAGGGTTGATGGGGATTTTTCCACCACCACCAGGACCATCGATGACGTATTGAGGAATGGCATAGCCGCTAGTGTGCCCGCGTAGTCCTTCAATGATCTTGATACCTTGCTGAATGCTTGTTCTTAAATGTGCGGAGCCCTCGATAAGATCGCACTGGTAGAGGTAATAGGGACGAGCGCGGCACATGAGCAGCTTCTGACAGAGCTCTTTCTGCACTGAGACGCTATCGTTGACGCCATTGAGTAACACAGACTGATTCCCCATAGGGATGCCAGCATCAGCTAGCCTAGCAAGCCCATCGCGCACTTCTGAGGTAAGTTCTTTGGGGTGATTGGTGTGAATAGAAATAAATAACGGGTGGAACTTCTTCAGCATATCGCACAAGGCGGGGGTGATCCGCTGTGGCAGGAAGATGGGAATGCGTGAGCCAATACGGATAAACTCGATATGAGGGATGGCATGTAATCTTGCCAGTAGACGCTCCAAGCGGGCATCGGAGAATAACAGGGCATCACCACCAGAGATCAGAACATCACGGACGGTGGGTGTTTTTTCCAGATATTCAAAGGCTGCTTCCCACTGAGTTTCTAGTTTCTGCTCTGAGACTCCAGAGACCACACGGCTGCGCGTGCAGTAGCGGCAGTAGGCAGCACATCGATCAGTGACAAGAAACAGCACACGGTCTGGATAGCGGTGCACAAGCCCCGGCACAGGCATGTGTGAGTCTTCTCCACACGGGTCAGACATTTCCGCAGGGTCTGTGAGGGTTTCTTCGATGCGGGGAATGACCTGACGGCGGATCGGGCAGCTGGGGTCATTTTTATCGATGAGATTAAAAAAATGAGGCGTAATCGCCATGGCTAGCTTTTTCCCAGAGAGGATTACTCCAGCGCGTTCTTCTTCTGTGAGGTTAAGATGTTGTTCTAGTCCTTCGAGAGTGGTAATGCGATTTTTAAGCTGCCAGATATGATTTTCCCAGTCTTCTGAGGAAACATCTGGCCAGAAACCGGGGGTGTGTGATTGAAAGCTGATGTTGGACATCTCTTGCCGATTGTAAGGGGGAAACTTTATTTGTCAAAAGCTGTGGTGGGGAAAGGTAGCGCAGAATGGGGTGTTGATTCTTGATAATGACACTTTTCAAACGCTGAGCATCAGGTAGCTTAAATTTACACCCACGGAGGGTTATCTCATTTTCAGGCTTGCGCAGAGGTTGAAATATACATAATATATACAAAACAATATGAAAACAGATTATTCACCTACATGCTTTTCTCGTAAGGGCTTTACTCTTGTCGAGGTTCTTGTGGTCATGGCGATCATTGCTGTTCTGGCCACTATGACGGTTGGAGGTCTCGGGTATTACCAGAGGAAGGCGAAGGAGAGTAAGACGCAGGTTTTTGTAGCAAGTGTCTCGCGGGCACTGGATGATTATCGTTCTGACGAAGGGTCTTACCCTACAGATGGTGCAGACGGTTCAGAGGCAAGCTCTGCCATTCTCTATGAATCACTTTTTGGTGATGCTGATAACGATGGCACGCCTGATACGGATGCCACTATCTACCTCGATATGCTCAATCCGTCAGCAAAAGGCCCAGCGCTGAATGTGAAAGAAGACGGAGGCGTTTATGTGCTGGTTGATGGATTTAAAAATCCACTGCGTTACCGTGCTCCTGGAGAGCAAAATCCCGGAGCAGACTTTGATCTCTGGTCGGCTGGGCCTGATGGTGAGACCAGCACGAGCAACTCTGGCGATGACACCAAAGATGATATCGATAACTGGTAAGCCAGATTCAAAGACTTTTACCACACCGTCTCTCTAGCATTGCGGTGAGTAATTATAGCACGATGACTGTGCCTTCATCCTCGGAACAAGCGCTTTCACTGGTTAGCAAGCTTCAGAAGCGTTTTGTTGCAGGTTTGGAACAATGTGCCACAGCAGTAGGAGCTCCGCTGGAATTCGAGAGAGTAGAATGGCAGAGAAATAGTGGTAAAAATGGCGGTGGCTCACGTTACTTCATTGCCAATCATGAGATGTTTAATCGCGCCTCAGTCAATGTTTCCCATATTCACTACGCTGATGATCCGGGTAAAAAACTAGCATCTGCCACGGCGATCTCCACGATCATTCATCCACAGAATCCTCACGCTCCATCTGTTCATATTCACATTAGCTGGACGGAGATGAAAGGGAATAAGGCTGGCTACTGGCGTATGATGGCAGACTTAAATCCCTCTATCGCCCAACAGGAGGATACCGATACCTTTCGAGATGCTTTTAAAGAGTCTGCCCCTGCTCAGCTCGATGAAGCCTTGGCACAGGGTGAGAAGTATTTTTACATCCCAGCACTCAGCCGTCACCGAGGGGTATTACATTTCTACTTAGAGCAATACTATACTAACGATACTGAGGCCGATTTGAAACTAGCGAGTGACTTCGGAGATAAGGTGACTGCATGTTATTTAGATCTATTAGAGCGGCGGCTTGATTCAGTATTTTCTGTGCGCGATCGCGAAACTCAGTTAGCCTACCATACCCTCTATTTGTTTCAGGTGCTGACACTTGATCGTGGGACCACGTCAGGATTGTTAGTGCATGATGAAAATGACCTAGGTATCATGGGCTCTTTACCATCGCGGGTGGATAAAGCTCTGCTGCAATCATGGATGGTAAAAATACCAACACTCCAGCAGTTTTTGTTAGAAGGTATTGTGTCAGTTATCCCTGATACTGGCGAAATCACAGACGATGTCCGGTTAGGCCTAGCACAGACTGTACGCGCCTACTACCGTAAGCATCCAGAAGCCTTGCAGTTTCAAGCATCAGGAAATATCGTGCCACCTACGGTGCAGAACCATCAGTAAAAAACTACTGATTCATCCGCTAGTTGGACTCCTCGGTGGCTTTTTCCTTAGCTGTGCTTTGAATACGTAGATCACGCAGCTGGAGAGGATCTACCTTAGCGGGTGATGCGGACATGATGTCCATGCCTTTGTTGTTTTTTGGGAAGGCAATCACCTCACGGATAGATGTCTCCCCGCTGATAAGCATAGCAAGGCGATCCAGACCAAGGGCAATACCCCCGTGTGGAGGAGCTCCGTATTTAAAGGCATCCAGAATATGGCCAAACATACTTTCTTTTTCTTCTTCGGTAACACCAAGAGCTGTAAACATGGCAGACTGAAGAGTAGCCTCGTGAATCCTGATAGATCCACCACCTAGCTCGTAACCATTGAGCACCACATCATAGGCTTGTGCACGGAGGCCTGCGTAGCGCAGGCTTTCATCGTCAAGCTCAGCGGTAGTTGCAGTGATTAGTTTGGCCTCATCCTCAGGAAGAGGGCGTGTGAATGGGTGGTGAACGGCATTCCACTTATCTTCCTCTTCATCGTAGCCGAGTAGGGGGAATTCTGTGACCCAGAGGAAATTAAGATCGTTATTGTCCTTGAGGACTTCTTGGAGTTCAGCACAGCAGAGGCGGATACGACCGAGAACCTCACAGACGGACTCCCACTCACCTGCACCAAAGAGAATGAGATCGCCTGGTTCAATATTGAGTTTTTCACGAAGCGCTTCGACTTCGGCATCTGTCATGCGTTTTACAAATGGTGAGCGCCAAGTGGAGCGATCTTCGTCACGTACTTGGATGTAGGCGAGACCTTTAGAACCTGCTTCGATGGCAGTTTGTGTTAGTTTTTCAATCTGGCCTTGGGTAGCTCCGGCAAAGCCTTTGGCGTTAAATGCTTTGACCACGCCTCCATTGGCAATGGCTCCGGAGAAGACGCGGAATTCACAGTCTTTAAGCTCTTCACTGAGCTCTTTAAGCTCGTAGCCAAAGCGGCGGTCTGGCTTGTCAGAGCCGTAGGTGTTCATGGCATCATGCCATGTCATGCGATCAAAGTTTGCCGGGATTTCTACATCAAGTGTATCTTTAAATACACGTGCTAACAGACCCTCGACAAGCGCGTGCATATCATCCGGGGTGACAAAGGATGATTCAATATCGATCTGGCTGAACTCTGGCTGACGATCTGCGCGTAAGTCTTCATCACGGAAGCAACGCGCAATCTGGAAATACTTTTCAATACCTCCGCACATCAAGAGCTGTTTATACTGCTGTGGTGCTTGAGGCAGAGCGTAGAAACTACCGGGCTGCATACGTGATGGGACGAGGAAATCTCGGGCACCTTCTGGAGTGGACTTGGATAGGATAGGGGTCTCGATTTCGCAGAAGCCATCTTCATCGAGAAAGTCACGGGTGGACTTGGTGATACGATGACGTTGGCGGAGATTCTTGGTCATCCGTGAGCGGCGGAGATCGAGAAAGCGATACTTCATACGCAGGTCTTCGTTAGAGAGCTCCTTATCCAACTGGAAGGGGAGCACCTCTGACTTATTGATGATCGTGAGTTCACTAGCAGAAACTTCAATGGAGCCTGTAGCCATATCGGGATTGATGGTAGAGACGCCATCGATCTCTGGGCGTTCTTCTACCTTGCCGGTTACTTGAATCATGTCCTCACTGCGGAGTGTTTTAGCTAGCTCTGCAGCTTCAGTGTTTTCTTCAGGACGGAAGACACACTGTGTCATGCCCTCGCGGTCACGTAGATCGATGAAGCTCACCCCACCGTGGTCACGGTTTGAGTTTACCCAGCCGATGAGGGTGACAGTTTCGCCGATGTTAGGTTGATGCAGTTGGTTACAGTGATGCGTGCGCATGGGAATAGTGAGTGGTGGTAGTGGATATGGAAAAAGAAAATATCTAAGCGATGAGTGGGCCGTCTGGTGAATCGAGATGACTTTGGATAGCTGTGACTACGTCAGTGTTAGGGTGGATGGTGGCTTCAGTTCTTGAGCTGAGGATTTTCAGCTGCATCTCAGGGTATTCTTCCCCGATCACAAGGGCGAAGCGTGCTCCAGATTGTTCGGCTTTTTTGAACTGCTTGCCAACGTTAAGCTGCGTCATAACATAATCGGTAGCAATACCAGCGGTGCGTAGTTGTGAAATGACGGTGAGTGCGCTGTGACGATTACTCTCGTCCGCAATAACCACATAAACCTGACAGGCAGGGTGACGTGCTAGCCATGCTTCCATTTCTAGAAGTGCGTTTGGAGTTTCCTCAATAAAATTACGGATAACCATATCACCCATGGCAAAGCCAGTGGCGGGAAGATCTGCAGCACCATTTGAGAGCGTTGAGAGTAAGCCGTCATAACGTCCTCCTCCGGCCACGGCACGCATGGACTTCTTCGTGTCAAAAATCTCGAAGACCGCACCCGTGTAATAGGCTAGACCACGGACGATAGTCAGATCTAGTTCTAAGTATTTCCCCAGTCCGCGTGCTTCTAGATTGGCTTGGATTTCACGGAAAGCAGGGGAGGCATTTTCTTTGTCACTAATGAAATGATCAACCTGCTCGCGAGTGATCCCGAAATTATCCAACTGCTCTTTAAGAGCCTCTGGTTTCAATTTTTCCAGCCGATCAATAATTGGGAGAAACTCTGAGGGCTCAGAAATATCATGCTCCGCACAGAAATTCACCCAGCTTGCGCGATCTGATGCTCGTATGACAAAGTCACCTTCGCGGAAGCCAAGGCAGAGCATGGTATCGATGGCCATAGCAATGAGTTCAGCATCCGCAGCTGCTGAGCTTTCACCGAGGATATCCGCATTAAATTGGATAAACTCACGGCCTCGGCCTTTTTGTGGTTTTTCGTAGCGGAAACAGGGTCCAATTTCAAACCACTTCAGTGGCTTAGGGAAGTCCCTCTGATTGGCACCCACGATGCGTGCCAGCGATGCTGTCAGCTCAGGGCGGAGTGTAATGTCACGCCCGCCTTGATCCTGAAAGCGAAAGAGCTGCGTGGTAAGCTCACCACCAGATTTTTTAAGATAGAGCTCAGTGGATTCCACGATAGGGGCTTCATACTCGGTGAAGCCGTATCGATGAGCCACATTTCTCCATACAGAAAATAGATAGTTCCTGATCGCGCAGTCACGCGGGGTAAAATCTCGAAATCCGGGCAGGGATTGGAATCGCTTGTCAGCCATGTAGTCGGGGAAATGTCACATACGGTGATATTTATCAAGAGAAATGCCTTATCCG
>CALBVY010000082.1 GCA_937969495.1 uncultured Verrucomicrobiales bacterium
GTTGAGATGAAGCAACTCCCTCTTGTCCCGTAAGCTCAGCCAATGATTGACCAACACCAATGCTCATTTGCCGACTACTACCAGCTGTAGAATAATTCGCTATATCAACACTGACGCTCAAACGGCCAACATTCTCAAACACATTTCCTACAAAATTTTGGTTATTGATATAGACCAGCCCACCAGCAGCCCCAGATCCTGAGGGACCATCGATACGCAAAGATCCGTTATTAATATCAAGGACAGTATTATCAAATGTCTGGGTGGTATAATTAAGTTTCCCTAGGCTCCCTGACTGACCAAGCCCATCGCCATCGTTGAGTGAAGTAGTATCAGGGCGATCAAAGGTATCGGCAAAGAGAACTTTTTCAGGGGATCCATTAGGGAAATAAAGATCAATGATCGCCTGCACCTTAGCACGTAGAACATCAGCAGCACCGCTATTATAACCAGCCATGCGGAGCGCATGCTCTTCACTTGAAGCACTATACCCCGTGTTGGATGCATTTCCTGGAACAGGGAGTGTCCCACCCCACCAATCTCTCATAAACGCCTCACACGCAGCTTGATCATCAGGAATTGCTGCTTTATAGGCAATCAGTTGCTCATAAATCTCAGCAGAAGGCGGTAGTGTCCCTGCAGCCACCCATGCCTCTACCCCCAAATCATCAGGGAAAACCCCCCAAAAATGAAATAACGGCCTTAGGTCTAAATTAAATGACTCGCTGAACTTCAACCCAAAAACATCATAACCTAAGTTCTTTTTATAATATTCATCACCATTATCATGATCTTGGTTGAGGGAAAGATAGACTTCTTCCATCTTATCCCAACCAAACAAGCGCGCAAGATCAAGGTATTTGGCGTGCCCTTTGTGTTGATAAGCCTTGTCACCCCACTGCATCTGCAGGTCATTATTAAAAGAGTCTGTCATCATCCATGCCACCGCTGAACTATCTATTAAATCAAGACCTCCAGCCTCATGAGCAGCCCGATTAGTTCCTGCAGTAGAAAGTCTGAATGCCTCATCAAGAGGCTTACCCCAATAAAGATGCTGAATAGCTGCTGGTACAAAGTTTACCATCGTTTCTGATTCATTCCCATCTGGTCTTGGGATATTAAACTGATGCCCTAATTCATGCATCAGAGTATATGAACCCATGTACCCTGTGAGATGGTAATTATTACTATGATCAATCACGTCATCAGGATCATAGTTCACATTAGCAAAAGGATAGCCTGGAGCAAAAGCCCCACTACGGAACTGGAGATCCACCTGTGTGTAAAGAGTCTCGCGCCCACGAACACGCTCAAAGCCCAAGAGGTCATTCAATACATCCATCTGACCATCCCAACGTGCCATGAGCTGATCTGGACGATCAAGATGAACAAGCCAATCCGAAGGGATCTGCATCATAAATTTCTCAGTCTGAAAATCCGCAAATGGCCCAGGGTGATTACGCTCTACCTCCCACTCCGCAAGAGTCGTCTGGTGAAAACTTTTTGACGAGTAGTAAGGAGCTCTAACGGTATTCTGAATCTGAATTTGCACCACTCCATCCCCCTCAAGCTCTGCGAGATAAGGCACATCAATGTAGATATTACCTCCCATAGGGTTAGCAACCTTCATGATTTCGTCATTAATCTCATAGACTAAAGAAATGCGATCCAGCCTCAGCACTTTACTCTTCTGTGTAAAATCCCAAGAATGGGCACCCACTCGGACTTTATACCCTTTCCCAACCAAGGATGGCGGGACTGTAACAGTAGCAATAGACCCAGGTGCCACGTATGCTCCCGTTGGCTTTCTAGCAGTACTATTCAATCCCACAGGATCATATCCAGGAGTATCTAAAAAATTTCCCAAAATGCTTACTGTATAAACATCATTAGGATTTTGAGGAGGAGCCACCGCCCCAGGGAAATGTGAGGAACTTCCGAACTTAAAACCATCCAGAGTAGTTCCATTTTGCAGAATATTATCTACCGTATAAACATGATCCATGATGTTTTGCATCACCCCATAAATCACCCAATGAATATCTTCATTACTCGTGCTGTTTCGAGTAAATTTCTGAATACGGCTACCTTGCACCCAAAGAGGTCCGAAATTAGAATTATCATACGTTTCCACTAAGCCGAAAATAGCGGCAAGCACAGCTGGATTATCTTCAGCAGAATCGCTACTAGAAGAATCAAGCAATCCTTCCACTACCGCTTGATGAGCCTCTATTTCGGCTCCAGACAAAAGAGGGTTATTTTCATCAGCTGCAAGCTGCTGAATGTGAGCTGATAGGGCTGCTACTGACTCGAGACGCTCTGATATGGTCTGGCCATGAGCTACTGCCGTGACAGCAAGACAAGCAAAGAAAGTCATTTGTAGTGTATTACGCACTTTCCTAAATGAACTTAATAGTCCTAACACTTTCATTCTTTTCCTAATTCCTCTGAGGTAAATACTGATATTTTTTTTCGTGTCCATTGTTGTGTGTGTTGTTGGTTTAAAGCCCAAGGATGAAAGAGCGCTCACCTATATTTAATGTGTTAGAACGTTTTACGCCTTTCCAATGATTAAAGTAAAATTTACATCTCAATAAAAAGGTAAGATAGCTATTTCATATGATCACCTATTGCGTCAAGAGCTAAAATGATAATATTTTAGTGAACACAAAAAGGCATCAGTTAAACATGATGTTTTATTACTTCATTTTAAACACCAAAAGCTCTCTACCCCCATAACAAATAAGGAAAACTAAACTAAAATATTATAACGGTTTATTCTAATAAACCTTCATGCCACAACAACTCCATTAATCCATAATACTAACAATAATATTACGTAAACCCGATTGAAGGACTTTGCTTGATGCAATTTTTTGAGGATCATCGTGACCTAGCCAAATCACAGTAACAATATCCTCTGAAAATGATATCGCCCAGCCATCACGGCATGAAGCAGTTCCAGAGATTATTTTATTAGACTCCACACTCGTCATCACCCCTTCAGCTGAGGCTCTTGAAATCGCCTGACTCGCGGATGGCAAAAACTTATAAACAACCTGGCCCTCTCCATCTGTAATCTTAGTTATCAGATGAGGTTCATACCCCTTACCCTGATGCATAAGAATAGCTGAGGCCGCAGCCACCTCCATAGGACTGGCGGCTACTGCTCCTCGATAAAGATCTTCTGTCTTCTGGTAGGGCCCAGAAAACCCAAGCCTCTTACTAAGCCGAATCACCTCCTTCACACCTAATTGCCGCCCCGTTTGCACCGGCTTACCAGGAATAACTACCTTACTCCGCTCCAGTGCAAATGCTTCAAGGAATGGTGTATACACAGCACCAAGATCACGCTTGGCTAGGTAGGCACGATTAAAGGGTGACTGACGATAATCCCGACCACCACATAGAGTGAGAATACCTCCGGTTTTGGGGTCAAGCTTCACCACCGCAGCCTGAAGGTTACTAGCACCCTCCAGACCAGGAAGAGGTCTTTTCATGAGCTCCTCACTTTTTTTCTGCATCCTAGCATCCAGTGTGGTATGAATTTTCAATCCACCGCTACGGATGTCATTTCGATCAAGGATCAGCTGCAGTTGTCGCCGGATACTTTCGCGTGCATAAGAGCTGTTCTGATGGCGCTCTCCCTCTGGCACCAGGCGTAAAGCAGCTACCATCGCCTCCTCCCCCTCTTCATATGTTAGAAATCCGCACGTCACCATCCGATCTAGGACTTCATCTCGCTGCACCTTGGCACTTTCAATATTTCTGAATGGGGAAAAAATGTGAGGCCCGCGGATGATCCCGACCAACAGCGCGCATTCACCCGTATGAAGATCAGATACCGAACGTCCAAAGTAAGTCTGCGCTGCCTCCTCCACACCGTGGCAGCCTGAACCAAAATAAATACGGTTCAGATACTGGGTTATAATTTCATCTTTGGTGTAACGCCCCTCAATCCTTAAGGTTAGTGCAATTTCTAAAAACTTACGGTGTAGTGACTTCGCCCTCATGTTGTAGCTATTTCTCGCTAGCTGCATGGTGAGTGTTGAGGCACCTTGCGTAAATGAACGGTCTTTAATGTTACGCAGCGTAGCTCGCGCTAGCCCTTTGGCATCCACGCCACTGTGATCATAGAATCTTAGATCCTCCCGAGCACGTAAAGCCTCCACCATAACATCCGGAATCTCATCACGCGTAACCAGACGGCGGCGCTCACCATGTACGTAGCCATAAGCCTCACCGTGTTTATCAACAATCAGCGAACGCTCTGGCATTTTCGCAACATAAGTTAAATCAAACTTCTGCGCCTGATAGCAATAAAACATCATCACGGCCAACACGAGTGCTGCAACAACGAGCCCCCACTTCACCATCCAGCGGAGTGGAGTGTGCAGCCTGTTATTAACCCATTTGGGAAAACGCGACGGTTGATTAGCAGGCTTCCAGCTCACGGTGATTAAATGTTTTAAAAGCCTCTATTCTGCCACGGGCACAGCACGTGGTGGCGGTTTTCTTTCCACAGGCACAGCTTTGAGCGGTCTGCGTGGCTGCCTCCCACTACTTCTGGGTGCCACAGCACGCAGCGGGTGAATCGTGCAGTAGTCATTGCTTGCTGGCATAATATCCGCTGGGGCTTGTGCGTTATAAGCTGAGCCATGAGCTTCACAGCCGTTCGTGGCACGCTTACCTGACCAGCGGCAGAGACGACCAGTCTGTAATCGCAATGATTTAAACTTAGGAGTCGCATAACCAAGACGATTCGCCACCTGCATGACATCTGTCCAAATCGGAGCTGCTAGAGTGGATCCATAACCACCTCTGACAATGGTTTTTGGCGTATCCATCCCCACCCATACTGCACATGTAAGTGTGCCAGTGTAACCTGCAAACCACGCATCCTTATAGTCATCGGTAGTGCCAGTCTTCCCTCCACAGGGAGCGGTATAACCAAGTGCACGCACCTTGCGTCCAGTGCCCTTATCTATCACTTTTTGCAAAACGTTAGAAACTGACCACGTTGCCCCTGGCTCTGCAGCACTAACAACAAGCTTACCTGAGTCCCCCTTACCAGGATAAATACGCTCACCATCTGCATTGCGGATTTCCTGAATGATGTATGGCCTATACCAATCTCCGTTGTTAGGAAATACCGTATACGCACTAGCCACCTGCCAGGGAGTCGCCTCCCATGAGCCAAGATAGGATGATGGAGTCATTGGGATGCCGTCGATAAAGCCAACATCGACTGCCGTCTGATTCACACTTTTTAGTCCCGCATAGTTCCCCACCCTCACAGATGAGGTGTTTCGCGATCTAATCAAGGCATTTTCCGCCGTGATATAATTCCCAAATTTTCCATCCGAGTTCGAGAGATTCCAGCTCCCTGAAACACCATCAATCTCACCCTGACGGATAGAACTATCACGCACCCATGTCTGCGGCAGCATACCACGATTAAAGGCAGCCAGATAGACAAAGGGCTTAAATAATGAGCCTATCTGCCGCTCAGCTTGAATGGCGCGGTTATATTTTGATTCCTCTGCATTCCTTCCACCAACTACCGCAATCACGGCACCGCTCCTATTTTCAATCACCACACAGGCACCTTGTAGATAGGCAGGCTCTCCACGCCGACTTTGAGAAAGTGCGTTCCATTGTTTACGCGTCTGATGCTTGTATCCAGAAGACTTCTCCACCTTCGCAAGATTTCTTTCCACAGAAAGCTCAGCCGCTTTCTGAATGGTGTGATCAATGGTGGTAATCACCGTAAGCCCACCCTCTTCGATATTATGCTCTTCAAGAATACGATCTAGCTCACGGCGCACCGAGTCCATCACGTAAGTGTCTTGGATCACCCTTCTGCTCTTAGGGCGGATTTTTAATATTTCATTCTCCGCAGTATCAGCATCAGCCTGCGTGATAAATCCATACAAAACCATCCGGCTCAGGGTGACATCGCGCTCCCGCTTAGCAGCATCAATATTTTTAAAAGGAGAAAAGGCATTCGGCCCACGGATAATCCCGGCCAACATCGCTGCCTCGGAGAGAGTAAGCTCATTAGCTGATTTCTCAAAGTAGGTCCGTGAAGCCGCCTCGATACCACGAATGGAATGGCCCCAGAAAATCCGGTTCATATAGTGTTCTAATATCTCATCTTTACTGTAACGCCTCTCCATCCGCATGGCGACGGCGATTTCTAATAATTTCCGATCAATTGTTTTACCACCTAACGGAAATGTATTCCTGGCCAATTGCATCGTCAGCGTCGAGCCCCCCTCCTTTTTCCCTCGGCTGAAGTTCCTCTGCACCGCGCGCAACAATGAACGGAGATCAATAGCACCATGTTGATAAAAACGAACATCTTCACGTGCCAGAAGCGCATCTCGGAAATAAGGAGACACTTCATCATAGCTTACGATATAACGATTATCACCATGTAGCCGCCCTAATTCTACATCACCACCACGTGCATACACTAGTGTCCGCGCAGGCATCTCTGCTACCTGATCCAGATCATATTGCGCAGCACGCGTAAAGTACACCGCAGCGATCAGTGCCATACAGCATAACCCAAGCACAGCCAAGGCGCCTACCACACGCGCGGGCCATTTAATCAATTGATGCCAATGCCGTGTCACTCTAGCAAGCAGTAGAAATGGCCAGCACAAAAGTATAAATAAAACACCACGCTTAGCGGGTGCTTTTTTCTTCTGCCTAGAGGGCGATCGACGCCCAGATTTTTTCGCTCGTGCACCCGTGGACTTACGGCGCGGCGTCTTGCGAGCAGAGCGGCTTGAGCTCTTACCTGAGCCTGAGTTGATTTTACGTCCAGCCATGGTATTAATGAATGCAACAGTATTTTGGCAATATCATTGCCTCCGCCGTCTGATGGAGTAACTCTATCTTAAAAAAGATGATTTTTCCAGTACTGCTACAAAAAATAGTGGCACAAGATTTGAACTGTGTAACGCTAATGATATATAAAATATATTCCTCCTGTTATGATAATCAAATTGAAACAATGGACCATACTTACTTCTGTTATCCTGATGATATCTCAATCAGGGCTTCAAGCTAATCCAGCTGTCACCCAGCTATCCGATCTCAAAGCATTACAGACTAAGATAGAGGACGTTTCAAAAAGGGTAATGCCTGCCACCGTGTCTCTATTTTCTAAAAAAAATGGCGCATCTGGAAGTGGTGTCATCGTCAGCGCTAGCGGCCTCATTCTCACCGCAGGGCACGTAGTGGGAGATGCCGAGGAGATGACGGTCATTTTCCCCAATGGTAAACAAGAACGCGGCAAGGTACTAGGAGCGAATTATACCCGTGACTCCGCAATGATCCAAATCATCAACCAAGAACAAACATGGCCTCACGTAGCGATAGGTCACTCGAAGAATCTCAAAGTTGGTGATCTGGTAATAGCACTTGGCCATGCCGGAGGCTATGATCCCGTGCGCACTCCACCAGTGCGCTTTGGCCGACTCATCGCACACAGCGATAATCAGTTCATCACCTCAGACTGCACCCTCATTGGTGGCGATAGCGGCGGGCCTTTATTTGATCTCGAAGGTCGCGTCATTGGCATCCACTCATCTATCGGGGAAAAGCTCTCAAGCAATAATCACGCAAGCATTGAGGGCTTCAGACAAGACTGGGATCGCCTTCAAGATGGCAAAACTTGGGGCAGGCTCGGAGGGAGTAACTTAGATGATCCAGACTCACCTGTTCTTGGCGTGTTCACAAATGCAACCTTCTTTGGCGGCATTAATATCCGCGCCGTCATCGAGGGCGGCCCTGCTGCACAAGCAGGTATCCGTGCTGGCGATATATTAATCGGCATCAACGGCAAGCATATCACCAATTTACGCACGATGTATGCACAAATCGCCCAGCATAACCCTGGTGATACCATATCCGTTCAGCTGGCACGCAATCAACGCAATATCACCCGCCGCGTCAAGCTAGGCCGCCGTAGTGATTTACAACGATAGCACCCTCTTTTATTTAACCCTATTTACACAACTTCACTTATGAAAAATCCAGCGTGTATCATTTCTTCCGCACTGTTTGCTCTCATATTAGATGCCTCTGCCCAAACCGGCTTGAGAATACCCGACCCTCAAGCAACACTTACTAAGTCAGAAAAAAAATTACTCGACAAACAGAGATATCACTTCTTTGAAGCCGCCAAACCTGCAGTAGCTGAGGCTGCCAAAAGCACCGTAGTCATTCATAACCAACGCAAACGCCTCGCCTTTGGCACCGCCCTTACGAAGGATGGCGCAATCCTCACCAAATGGAGTGAAATCGCCCCCTCCAGTAATCGACTCATCATCACCACCCCTGACGGTAAAGACCACGCCGCCATCGTCACAGGCATCTACAAGGAGCATGACCTCGCCATTGTCAAATCCGCCACCACCCTAACACCTATCACCTTAACACCAAACACCACCCCTAATCTAGGAGAGTTCGTCTTTCTCGCGAACCCCGTTGGGGAAGTAGAAGGATTAGGCGTTGTCAGCGTACAGGCACGCAGCTTACGCGAACAGGATAAAGCTTACCTAGGTGTCACCATGGACTTTACCAAGACAGGTAGTGGCATCCTCTTAAAGCAAGTCATGCAAGGCTCCGCAGCAGCCAAGGCCGGACTCCAAGATGGCGACGTCATCCTCGCCATTAACCAAAGACAAATTCAAGATGCCATGGAAATGCGCAACCTCCTCCAGCGTTTCGTCCCAGGTTCTGAGATCTTAGTAAGCTACCGCCGCGGTCAATCCAAACGCAAGACCAAGGTGCTCTTAGGATCACGTGATGAAAATACAAATATCCACGGTGTCTCACCAGCCCGCATGGCCAAAATGCAGCGCATGGGCACTGATCCTAACAAAGTCAGAGATAACTTCCCCATGGTCATTCAGTCCGATATGAAAATCGAATCAAATGATACAGGAGCCCCCGTGGTCGACCTCAATGGCAATGTCATCGGTATCTCAATCGCGCGAGCAAGCAGAATTAAAACATTTATCACCCCCAGTGACACCATCCTCCAATTACTGACCACCAAACCCACCTACGCCCCTCTAACCTCGTTAGACCATGATTAAGGTGTCATAAAAAACTCTCCCCATCCACACATACACACAGGTGGAACAATCAATCTATCCTCTGAAATACGATTGTATCCCATCACGCCTATGATAAGAAGTTATCATCATGAGCTTGATAACATCCACCACCCACCCCGCGCTAACAACATGGGTAGAAAAAATGACCACCCTCTGCCAGCCAGCAAACGTTCGCTGGTGTGATGGCTCACAAGCAGAATGGGATGAACTCACCCAGCTCCTCTGTGATAGCGGCACATTCACTCGGCTTAATCCAGAGAAACGCCCAAACTCTTTTCTCGCTCGCTCATCCCCTGGTGATGTCGCTCGTGTTGAAGACCGCACCTTCATCTGCACCCGCCGCGCCGATCAAGTAGGCCCCACCAATAACTGGGCAGACCACCAAGAGATGCTCGCCACGATGCACGAGAAATTCTCTGGCTGCATGCAAGGACGCACCATGTACATCATTCCATTCTGTATGGGACCCATCGATTCCCCTTTAGCCAAGATCGGCGTGCAAGTCACAGACTCCGCATACGTGGTGGTGAACATGAAAATCATGGCCAACATGGGTGCAGATGTCCTCAAACGTCTAGAAGATGAAAAAAGTGGTGCCGCCCCTGAGCACCGTCACGGCCACAGCCTCTTTATCCCCTGTGCCCACAGTGTTGGCATGCCTCTCACCGATGGCACGGACGACGTACCATGGCCCTGCAACGATGATAAATACATCTGCCACTTCCCAGAAACACGTGAAATCTGGTCATACGGCTCTGGCTATGGAGGTAACGCTCTGTTAGGAAAAAAATGCCTCGCACTCCGTATCGCTTCTAACATTGCACGAGAGCATAACTGGATGGCTGAACACATGCTCATCCTCGGCCTCGAATCTCCTGAAGGAGAAAAAACCTACCTATCAGCAGCCTTCCCCTCAGCCTGCGGTAAGACCAACCTCGCTATGCTTGTTCCACCTAAGCAATACGTTGAAGCAGGATGGAAAACCACCATCATCGGTGATGACATCGCCTGGCTATGGCCTCACGAAGACGGCACCCTACACGCCATCAATCCAGAAAATGGCTATTTCGGCGTGGCTCCAGGAACATCCTATGAGACTAACCCCATTGCCATGGAGTCAATGTTAGAAAATGCCATCTTTACCAATGTAGCTCTCACAGACGATGGCGACGTCTGGTGGGAAGGCCTCACCAAAGATCCCCCAGCCCATCTTATCGATTGGAAAGGAAACGATTGGACACCACAATCAGACACCCCAGCTGCACACCCAAATGCACGCTTCACCGCACCCGCCCATCAGTGCCCCACCATAGACCCTGAGTGGCAGAACCCTGATGGCGTTCCTATTTCTGCCATCATCTTCGGTGGACGCCGCCCCTCCACCATGCCCCTCGTCTACCAGGCATTTAATTGGTCCCACGGCGTCTACATTGGTGCCACCATGGGCTCAGAAGTCACCGCTGCCGCCATAGGCCTCAAAGCAGGAGTAAGACGAGACCCCTTTGCCATGCTCCCCTTTGCCGGCTACAATATGGGCGAGTATTTCAGCCATTGGCTATCCATGCGCAACGAAATAAAAAACGTCCCTCGTATCTTCCACGTAAACTGGTTCCGCCTCGATGAAAACAACCATTTTCTCTGGCCAGGCTTTGGTGACAATATGCGCGTATTGGAGTGGATCACCAACCGCTGCCACGGACGTATACCAGGCTACGAAACTCAGATCGGCTGGACACCCCATTTTGAGGACTTTAACACAGATGGCCTGGATACCTACACCGAGGAAGATTTCAATAAAGCCATGGCCTTTAACAAAGATGAATGGAAAGCCGAAGTCCTCTCCCAAGGAGAACTATTCCTCGATCTCTACGATCACCTGCCCAAAGAACTAGTCTATCAAAAGGAACTCCTCGCCGCACGTCTTACCTAAAGGTTCATCAGGTCAATTATTTTGAATAAAAAAATCCCTATCCACGTAAATAAGTTAATAATCTCCATCTACCACACACCTCTCGTCCTAACACTATGTTCACAAGAAACATCATCCAATCTACTATCGCTCTAGCAGCACTGGTCGCCTTCCCACTCTCCAGTGCTGCAGAAAAACCCAATGTCATCATCGTCATCACAGATGACCAAGGCTACGGAGATTTAGGATTTACAGGTAATCAAATCATCAAAACACCCACTCTTGATAAACTACGCACCCAGAGCACTCTACTCAATAACTTCCATGTAGACCCTACCTGCGCACCCACACGTGCCGCACTAATGACTGGCCGTTATTCAAATCGCGTAGGCGTATGGCACACCGTGCAAGGCCGCAGTATGCTCCGTCGCCGTGAAATCACCATGGCTAATATATTCAGCGATAACGGCTACGCCACAGGTATGTTTGGGAAATGGCACTTGGGTGATAACTACCCATACCGCCCAGAAGACCGCGGTTTCCAGCACACCGTCTACCACAAAGCAGGAGGTGTGGGCCAAGCACCAGATTTCTGGGGTAACGATTATTTTGATGATACCTACTTCGTCAACGGTGAGCTTAAACAATTCACAGGCTACTGCACTGACATCTGGTTTGATGAAAGCATTAAGTTTATCAAAGCCAACAAAGATAAACCTTTCCTCGCCTACATCTCTACCAATGCACCGCATGACCCTTATTATTGCCCAGAGAAATACGCCAAACCATACACAGAAAACCCATCAGTCCCCAATGCTGCCTTCTATGGTATGATTACCAACATTGATGACAACATGGCTAAACTCATGAGCACACTTGATGAAGAAGGACTAGCCAAAAATACTATCCTTATTTTTATGACCGATAATGGCACGGCAGCAGGAACCAAGGGCGGCAAAGGTTACGATGGCGGCATGAGAGGCAAAAAAGGCTCTGAGTATGAAGGCGGCCACCGCGTCCCATTCATGATCCGTTGGCCTAACGGAAAAATTGCCACTGGAAAATCCATCGAAACCCTCACCGCCCACATCGATATCCTCCCCACATTTATTGATCTCTGTAAGCTAAAAGCACCGCAAATCAATTTTGACGGCGCCAACATCAAAGACCTCTTATACACCGACGGTAAAAAATGGTCACCTCGCACCCTCATCGTAGAATCCCAACGCGTAGTAGACCCCATCAAATGGAAGCAAAGCTCCGTCATGACCGATGAATGGCGTCTCGTAAACGGCAAGGAACTCTATCAGATCAAAAACGATCCTAAGCAAACAACAGATATTGCACAGCAACATCCAGATATCGTCAATCGCCTCCGAGGCGAGTATAATAAATTCTGGGATGATGTTTCCAAAGAACATGACTTAACCACTTACATCCTAATTGGCTCAGATGAAGCCCCTATCGTCACCCTCTCCTCACATGATTGGCTACTAGATAAACTTCCGCCGTGGCATCAATTTCACGTCATGCAAGGGCGCGTAGCTGTAAAATCCCACTGGGCCATCGAAGTAGCACAAGACGGCGACTATGAAATCTCCCTTCGTCGCTGGCCCGTCGAAGCAGATAAAGCCATTAACGATGGCACCTATGGTAAAGCATACAGCTACCAACAAGCACGTATGCTCATCGGTGATGTTGACATAACCAAAGATATTCCAGAAGGAGCCAAAGAAGTAACATTTAAAGTGTCACTAAAAAAAGGCATAACCAACTTGGCACCTATATTCATAAGCCCTGATCGTTCGGCCACCCCTTACTATGCTTATGTCACTCACAAACCTAAAGCAAACTGGCAAACCCCCAAAGGTATGAATTTACCCATTTACGATCCATCTTTCGGACGTATCCCACCACAGCAAAAGAGCCCAAAAAAGAAAAAATAACCTTACCTTTTCCTGAGGCGGATTCAAAATGTTAAAGAATAATTGTTAGTGCGGAGGTGGCAAATATGCCGTAAGCGTTGTTTTTCACCAAAAAAGACAATGCGAAAGAAATACCGACACCTCCGCGAGGAAGATCGTGGAGTAATATACCGAATGA
>CALBVY010000083.1 GCA_937969495.1 uncultured Verrucomicrobiales bacterium
CAAAACCCTTCATCTGCGAAAACCTAACACACAATTAACTCTGCCGAAGCTAGAGACCTAATCAATGCATGTCTTCATAGTCGAACGTCAAAAGCCACCCATCCACTACCGGAGGGCGAGCTTTGATTTCAGGTTAAGGTTAATAATTGTCATTAAAATTTAGACTCAAGGCGCGGTAGTGGATTGGTGTGCGCTGCCTTGTTCTGCTTGAGGAACTTGCTTATTCCAAGCTTCATCAACCTCTTTCATTAAAGCAATTTTCTCAGCCTCAGTAGGCTTCTTAATTAAGTTAAGTTTCTCTAAAGCATTCGACCACATATAATGATTAAATCCACTAATTTCTTCGTCTAAGCTCTTCGACTTTTGAGCAGATAATGATATAGATTTAACTTTATTTAGTTTCACGAATGGGTGTCTATCTCCGTCTCTATGCACAAATGATACTAAGCCGAGGTTAAATAACTTATCAGCTACCTTGTAGCCACGTAAAAAATTTTCGGATTGAGGTGGATTAAAGCTAACACCCATATAGTAGTCTAACTCGATATGCTCTGCGAGTATTTTCAATGAGGGGTTTACTCCTGATAATTCTATTCTTCCCTTCGCAAACGAGTCTTCAGCTTTCAAGAGTTGAGTGACTAGAAGTGAGTAGGCTATGATTGCGAGTGTTTTCATATTTTGCAGAACGTCATAAGCCACCCATCCACTACAGGGAGCGGGCTTCAACGACGGGGTTAAAGGTTAAAATGATCATAAAACTAAACTACTTAGCGTGTAGCGGATTGGTGTGCGCTGTCTTGTTCTACTGTTTTGTGTTATCACCCGACAATTCTTTAGTAATCAAGCTCGAAACTTCTTCTGTAATGTCAACGTACTTAACATTAGCGTGAATGGCATTATGAAATGCATTAGAACTAGAACCTTTTTGTAAGATTACAGCATACTTGCCAGAAAAAACTCTTTTGATCAATGCTGTGAGCTCAATACTATCATTTCCTCGATTAGCACGGCTTTGAGCAAGCGACTTTATTGAAGACATTTTATTCTTAACAAATGACAATTCTAAATTCACTCGTTTTAATTCTTGGTCATTCTTCGCTGTAATAAGACGATCTTCTAGCTCGCTAAGCTTCCGCTTCATATCAATAATTGATTTTCGGTATTTGGGTCCATATTCCAATTCTCGCAAACCTTGATAACCTATTTGTTTTTGCAGCTTATTGTTATCATAAATAGCTATTTTCAGTTCAGGCATCTTATCGGCAAACGCATTAGAAGCTAAAAATAGCGCAAACAGTATAGTTGTTATTATTTTCATAATTTTTTAGTAGAACGTTTAGGATGTGGCGCCAGATACATGACGCTTCATGACTTTTGAATACCAGAACTCTCTCATCGAAGCAAGAATACCTTCAAAAACTCTAACGCTGTATCTGGTTGCCACCATCCGCTTGTTCTCTCTCTTGGTGGTTGGAAATGTATTCTACTCGTCATGGATAAAGTCCCAATCGATCTCTTCCTTAAAAATCTGGATGAATCCCTCCAGTTCTTCTAGTGGCAAATCCTTCTGTGCGAGCCACACAGTTCTTGTCTTTGCTGTATCATCCCTGAAGATTTCGCAGAGAAGTTCTCCACTCTGAGAAATCTCAACGCCAATTCCATCGCGATCTCTAACATCGCTCGCTCTGATTACTTGATACTTATTTCGGTCGAAAGGCATTAGACTTGGTCAATTAAGGCGTCGAAATGGCTCGATATTTCCATGTATTCGTCAGTCCAGCCTGACATCATTGAAGTCTCTTGAAGCGGTCCAGTGGGCGCGAAGTGCATCCGTAGCTGATCGCGGTCAACTGCTTCATTGTTGCGCAGTGCCTCGATAGCAATCGTTAGATCCATTCCACTCTCTGCTGGACTAAGCCCAGCCCAAATCGATTCCTCAGAGCTGTCAATATGCCCTTTCGCTCTTTCGAGGAGTGCGACAAGCTCATCACGATGCTCACATTTACGCTTTCGAGTTAGCCACATTTTTTGAGAGAACGTAGAGCTCAGCCGCCGCGTGTAAAACAGGCATAGACCGAGCATGGTTTTTAACTCTCAAAGATTTCCGACTACGAGACGGTTAACGGTCGGATGCAGCGTCTTGTTAGCCCAAATTATTCAATTTCTGTGATGGTGCCATCCAAATCAGCATTAATAATCAGATATGGTGACTCGCTAGAGGTGAATGGCATAGGAATTCCTGAGGCATAAGGTATAGACTCAAAAAAATTGGGCTGTGTATTGCCCACAATAACAAGCTGCTGCAAATAGTCTTTCTTGTAGGTCGAAGCTATAGGCTTCTCGTGATAGAGATTGAAAATCTTCCTTCCTCAAAATAATTTCAGCCTCGGAAATATTTTGACCCACTGAAATTAGGTCGCGCACCCTATCCTTATTGCTACGTGCAGTTGAATCATCAATCCAGATAGGAATATACATTATGACTGATACAAACACAAAAAACAGTAATGTAACAAAGCATACTATTTTTGCTTTCTTCATTATTGGCTAACGTCAAAGGACTGGAATCCGCTACAGGCGGCGCCAGTTCGACAAAGGGGTTAAGGTTCTAAAAATCATAAAACTAAACTACAAAACGTGTAGCGGATTACCAGCTCCGACTTGTTATCCAGCTTGATTTTTTGGCCACTTCGCACTCAGGAAAACTGCTTATCATAAGCCTCACAAAGCTCAGGAAACTCTTCCGAATAAAATGGGTGAGGTATCCCAAGAATAGTGATGTAAAATCCGTCATCATCAAATCCGGTGATGGACGCTCCTGGTTCCCCGCAAATCTCAAGCCCGTCTGCCCGATAAACTCTTAGGTTTGGAATCAGCTGAGTATCGATCAAACCAAGCGACGGATCGTAATCATTGATCTCGATTCCTGCATTACGACAGGACTCGTGAAACAGAAGTGACGGTGAGCTTACACCTTCAAAGTTCACCCGGCCGCTAGCGACACCCATCGGCGGATCGCCAGTTTCGAGTTTTGAATGCCCGATGATGTTGCCATCAAGCTCGATGCGATAGTCGGGCTTCATTTTTGGATAACGTATAGCTCAACCGCCGCGTGTAGAACAGACGCAAGCCGAGCAGGGTTTTTAACTCTCAAAGGTTTCTGGCTACGAGACGGTTAACGGTCGGATGAAGCGACTTGTTAGGAAAAGTTCTCGCTTGAGAAACTTTGTTTACTCTTTCGTTTTTTTCTCTATGAAAAACGAAAATGGGCGAAGTCCTGATTTATCTTTTGCCTCGGTAAAAGTCATTGATTTGATTTTAGCATCAAATTTTTCCTGTTGGATCTTTGTGAAATATATCCACGGGTATTTATTGGAGGTATCTCTTAAGGCTAATCGATCCTTTGTTTTATTCACCTGAATCTTAGCTACGAACTTCAATTCTTGCGACGTAATCAAATCGCCATCGTATTCAATCGATCCAATAGAGGCGATCTTCGAATGCCCAACAATATAGCAGGTTACTTTAAATTCCCCAGGCCTATCTCCAGCCTTGATGAGAATTTGCGTCTTATGGCCACACAAACAACTCAATGTGTCTTTGGTCGATTGCCAAACACCAACAATGTCTGAGCTTGCTATTAACTTGAGTGTTAACATTATGAAGATGATTACGATTTTCATTTCTTGTATGGCCTAACGTATAGCTCAGCCGCCGCCTGTAAAACAGACGCAGACCGAGCAAGGTTTTTATCTCTCAAAGGTTTCCGGCTACGAGACGGTTAACGGTCGGGTGCAGCGTATTGTTAGACCTAAGACGATCAATGCAACGCTCAAGTCCCGATGGTAACACCGTAATCGAAAATCTCACGGGTGACCTAACTGACTTTTCGCCTCAAACAGATCATCAACGAGTGAAATAACCGCTCCAGCATGACGGATGCAAGAGAGCGTAGCGTAGGCGAAGCTTCTGGAATCCGTGATGCGTAACCTAAAAATGTGACCCTGCTCTCTAGCGATAATCACTCGTCCTAAACCCCAGCGTTATGGTGCGCTTGCGCATCTTTACGCGCCAAGCTTCTAGCGATAATCAACCCGCTAAACCCCATGATAATAAAGAGCAGAGAACAGCTAAAACAAAAAAAGACCAGTGCACGGGATTAGGAAGAATCCATATGGCAGACGCAGGTAACAAGATAAAGCAAATGATGACGATTACTAATCTCAGTTGGTATGGCAGA
>CALBVY010000084.1 GCA_937969495.1 uncultured Verrucomicrobiales bacterium
GTGCGTATCACAAGTCTAAATCGCTTTATCTCACGTAATCCCTCTTCTTTTTACGCGATGCGCTTGAAGGGCGCTGATCAACACATCAATACCAACAACATCAGCAAGGCCTACAGCTACTGCCAAGAGCAGTTAGGTAAAAACTATGACCTCCAATTCCGATGGTCTGACGAGAAAATTTACTGCTCAGAGTTAGTGTGGAAAGTTTATCGAGAAGCACTCGGAATCCAACTATGCCCACCACGCCGATTCAAGGACTACAACCTCAGCCACCCCACCGTAGAGCGCATCATCCAACAACGCTACGGAGCTATCAGCAATCTACCATTGGATGAACTGGTCGTCGCTCCCTCTGACCTTGCCGAGTCTACGCTATTGGTGGAGGTGCCCAAAAAATGAAACCTGCGTCCTACCTACGCAGTCTCAATTTGACATACCCTCAGTCTACTGTCAGCTTCATGGCGATCCTTCCATGATAGGGTGCTCACTAACATAAACAGGGCACCTGTTTATAAATGTTGCACGATTTTACCATCGTCATCACCAAGATAGAACCTCAACATCACCGCCGTGAATTTACGTTTCCCATCTAACTTCCAGCGTAAGACGCTATGGCGCGCGCTTACTGGCGTGGCGATTTTGATTATCGGTCTGCTATTGGTCGGCCTCATCTGGCTTATGGGGCAGGTTCTAGGATACCTTCAACCAGTCTTGGTGCCGCTAGCTGTAGCTGGGATTATTGCTTATTTGCTGGATCCATTAGTGACATGGTTTCAGAAAAAAGGACTCACTAGACTGAAGTCCGTGATCACAGTCTTCGCCTCCTTCCTACTGATGATCTGCTTAGTGGCCTGGATGATCCTCCCTCCCATGATCGCCCAGATCAGCGATTCACAAAAACGTGAAGCACTGGGTAACAACGTAGTCAGCATGCTCCAAGGCGTCCAAGAACAAGAATGGGTGGGATACCTTCTGGAGCGTGTCGAGAAACCGACTCCAACAGAAGTAGCGGACGATCAATCGACCAAGTTACAAAAACTTAGCACCCCAGACACAATCACCCCACAGCCCAGTGCTAGCAGCGGTATCACGCCAGAAAACACCGATGCCGAGGTGCTTGGGCAGGTTCCCTTTGCAGAGACCCGCCTTGCTTCCATGCTCCCGGATGACATCGTCACTAAGATTTTGGACTGGGTAAGAGGCGGCACCAGCAAGCTGTTCGGATTTTTTGGTCTCATGCTGGGCTTTGCGATGTCTCCCATTTATCTCTACTATTTTCTCAAGGAAAGCTCAGGCATCAAGGCTCACTGGCACGAGTATGTGCCACTAAGAGCATCACGTTTCAAAGATGAGGTGGTGGAAACTCTGCAAGAAATTAACGGCTACCTTATCTCCTTCTTTCGTGGACAGATGTTAGTGGCCTTTATTGATGGTTTACTCGTAGGTATCGCGCTCTGGATCTTTGGGCTCCCCTACGGTCTCGTCATTGGCATTTTCATGGCTATTCTAGGAGTCATTCCCTACATCGGTAATATTCTCTGTTTAATTCCCGCATGTATCATCGCCTTTCTCCACTTCGGGCAAATCGATAATCAAAACTTCCTCGGAACGAACCCTTGGATTTACGTCGGTGCCGTGGTCGCGATCTTCCTCGTTGTCCAGCAGATCAACTCACTGGTCACCGCA
Source organism: uncultured Verrucomicrobiales bacterium (assembly GCA_937969495.1). Classification (GTDB taxonomy): domain Bacteria; phylum Verrucomicrobiota; class Verrucomicrobiia; order Verrucomicrobiales; family Akkermansiaceae; genus Oceaniferula. The sequence continues at coordinate 1,687 of CALBVY010000084.1, forward strand.
CCTAAAATTGTAGGAGACTCCGTAGGGCTACATCCGATGACCGTCATTTTCTCCATGCTCTTCTGGTCACTGCTGCTGGGAGGCTTTATCGGTGCACTCCTCGCCGTACCGCTCACTGCTGCGGTCAAGGTGCTTGTCCGCCGTTATGTCTGGGAGAAAAAGTTTAATGATCCACCAGCGAGTGACCCCGAGGAACCTCATCAGGAGGTTCTTGCTTGATTCTTTGCTGACAAACTATTCCCTCCTGATATTTTTAAGGAAGAAATGCTTCTGGTATCGCTCTTATATAAAGAATAGGGCAAACATAAATTTCGTCCCCACTATTGAGCAACAACTTCTTCCACATGAAATCTCCCCTCACCTATCTGCCTCTTATCTTTGCCTGCCTTATATCCATCGCTTCACTGCATGCTAACTTTGATCCATTTAGCCAAAACGATGGTCAGCCTAAGAGCAAAGCGATACTGATTTCTGAGCAATCTGTTATCGCTCCCGGTGAGCCATTTACGGTGGCTCTGAAACTCGATATTCCGGATAAATGGCATGCCTATTATCTCAATCCAGGCCTCATTGGTAAGCATATGGATTTTCAATGGGAACTCCCTGAGGGGTTCACCGCGAGTAGTATTCAGTGGCAGACACCACACATCGCCAAGATGTTTAATATGAATACCTACGGCTATTCTAACACAAGCTACTTCCCTGTGATCATCACACCACCTGCGGATTTAGAAGCGGGGAAAAACATCACCCTCAAATTAAAAGCCCGCTGGCAAATCTGTGATGATCAAAGCTGTGTTGATGAACCAGGTGAGGGTAAATATGGTGAATACTCTACCTCCATTGCCACAGGCACCAAATCTAGCACAAATACCGATACTGCTGAAGACCTCAAAGCCATCACCAAACACCAGCCACAAGCCACAAGTAACTGGAAAGTCACCGCCCATGATGATAGAAAAACTATCCACATTAACTTTACCCCACCAGCAGACGTTGAGATAAAACAAGATAACTTCTATTTCTTTGATGAAAACGGGCAAGTAGATGCTCAGGCAGAACAAAAACTCACCAACAATGGTGATATTTACACACTCTCCATCCCACGCTTTGAAGGTAATCTTTTTAATACTAATCCTGGCCCCACCTTGGATAATATTCGAGGGATACTCTCGATAAATGATGGCGAGCAATCTTACTTGATTAGCGCTGGTTTCACCGATGCTAAAAATGCTGAAAATGGTAATGACGAACTTAAATCTGCACCTATTGGAAAGCTGCTAGGAATCATGGGAGGCATGCTTTTGGGAGGATTAATCCTTAATCTCATGCCTTGTGTTTTCCCTGTGATAGGTCTGAAAATAATGGGGTTTGCACAGCAGGCAGGTGAAGAAAAGGGTAAGATTGTATTACACGGACTTACCTTCACCGCCGGTGTGTTAATTTCCTTCTGGGTCTTAAGCGGTATTTTACTAAGCTTACGAAATACCGCTTTAGCTGGTAATGGTGAAGAAGTTGGCTGGGGTTACCAACTACAAGATCCTTACGTAGTGATCGTACTATTGCTACTTATGTTTGTCATGGGGCTCAATATGTTTGGCCTATTTGAAATAGGAACCAAGGCCACTGGCGTGGGCAGCGATTTGCAGAATAAAAAAGGCCTCGCTGGATCTTTCTTTAGCGGTGTCTTAGCAACAGTCGTTGCCACACCATGCTCCGCCCCCTTCCTAGGAGCTGCCATTGGCACCGCCTTTGGACTCCCTAGTATTCAATTTATGATCGCATTCACTGCGATGGCTATAGGGCTAGCACTCCCCTACCTAGCGTTATCAATTTTCCCACAATTCGTCGAAAAACTTCCACGCCCAGGACCTTGGATGGAAAGTTTCAAACAAGGCATGTCATTTCTTCTCTTCGCGACAGCAGGATACCTCCTCTGGGTTTACGTAGGTCAAACAGGATTACCATTTATGCTTAATCTTGTGCTAGGTCTCAGCGCTATTGCTGTAGGCGCGTGGATCTATGGCCGGTGGAACCTCCCTTTCAAATCAACTCGCACTCGCCTAATTGCTAAGTTTCTCACTCTCATTTTTGTAGTAGGAGGTACTATCGCATGTTTACCACCAGAAAAATCATCTATCGAATGGCAAACATGGAGCCAATCTCAAGTAGATGAACTGATAAAAGATGGCACACCCGTCTACATTGATTACACCGCGCAGTGGTGCCTAACATGTCAGGTAAATAAAAAACGAGCTTACACCAAAGAAGTAGAGGATTTATTCAATGAATACGGCATTGTCGCCTTCAAAGCGGATAAGACAAATCCTGATCCAGAGATTGAAAAAGCGCTCCAAAAGTTAGGCAGAACAGCCATTCCAGTCAATGTGCTCTACATCCCAGGCGAATCTGAACCGATCATTACCCCAGAAGTTCTTAGCCCTAGTTATATGAAAAACCTCATCACCGAGAATCTGAAAAAGTAGAGTAACGATTTAAAAACTCTCGATATCCGTGAATGGGGTTATCTCAAGATAATTTCCGTGCTATCTACTATCCTCATGGAGTAGTGTAACCTCCGTGAGTGAACACATCCCCCAACTGGTAAAAAACGATCCTTGGTTAGAGCCCTACACCGATCACATCGTAAGGCGAATGACTCGTCTACAAGATCATCTGGATGAGATCAAATTACGCTATGGCAGCATAGAGACATACGCCTCTGCGCATAAGTACGTAGGTATTCACTACCTTGCTAAAAAAGACGTCTGGACTGTCCGGGAGTGGGCACCCGGGGCAAAGTCCGTATCTCTCATTGGTGACTTTAATGCGTGGAATCACCAAAGCCACCCGATGACTCTGGGAAACTACGGAGTTTGGCAAATCCAGATCCCTGGTAGTTCACTGCAACATCAAGATCTGATTAAGCTCCACATCGTAGGAGCTGATGGGTCTGCGCGTGATCGTATCCCCGCATGTATTCAACGCACGGTGCAAGATGAACATACACACGATTACGCTGGCCAAATCTGGCACCCCGTCAAGCCCTACGTATGGAAAAATAACTTTGATCCCTCCAGCATCGATTGCCCTCTCATCTACGAATGCCATGTCGGCATGTCCGGTGAGACACCACGCTTACACACCTATCGTGAATTTGCCGATGCCGTTCTCCCCCGTATTTCAGCTCTAGGTTACAACACCATCCAGCTCATGGCTGTGCAGGAACACCCCTACTACGGCTCCTTCGGTTACCACGTTTCTTCATTCTTCGCAGCTTGTTCACGCTTTGGCACGCCAGAAGATTTAAAGTACCTCATTGATAAAGCACACGGCCTCAAAATCGCCGTATTGCTCGATATTGTGCATTCTCATGCAGTTAAGAACTTGGCCGAGGGGCTTAATGAATTCGATGGCACAGACCATCAGTATTTCCACCCTGGTGAGCGTGGGAATCAGCCACAGTGGGATAGTAAGTGCTTTGACTACGGTAAGGATGAAGTTAGGCAATTCCTCCTCTCTAACGCGCGCTATTGGCTGGAGGAATTTCGCTTTGATGGTTTCCGTTTTGATGGTGTCACCTCCATGCTCTATAATCACCATGGTAACACTGCCTTTGATCACTACGATAAGTATTTTTGTGATGGGCCAGATGAAGATGCCATCCTCTACCTCAGCTTAGTCAACACCCTCATTAAAAAACTCCGTCCAGGTGCCATCATCGTGGCTGAGGATATGAGCGGCATGCCCGGGCTTTGCCGCCCCACCTCAGAAGGCGGCACTGGCTTCACACACCGGCTAGCTATGGGAATCCCTGATTATTGGATCAAGCTACTCAAGCACAAGAAAGATGAAGACTGGATACCGGAGGAAATCTGGAACACCATGAGCAATCGCCGTTTTAACGAAGCTAACATCGCCTACTGTGAAAGCCATGACCAAGCCCTCGTAGGGGATAAAACCATCGCCTTCCGCCTAATGGACAAGGAAATGTACTGGCACATGAACACCGAAGATCAAAATCCGATCATCGAGCGTGGCATTGCCCTACACAAGATCATTCGCCTCTTCACCCTAGTCTCGGGCGGTGAAGGGTGGCTTAACTTTATGGGCAACGAATTTGGCCACCCAGAGTGGCTTGATTTCCCACGTGAAGGCAATGACTGGTCCTACCACTACTGCCGCCGTCAGTGGTCACTCGTAGATCACAAGGGCCTACGCTACCAGCACATGAATAACTTTGATTCTACTATGATTCATTTAGCAAATAAGCACTCCCTGTTAGCCTGTAACCCAGCACAGATGCTCTACGTGCATAACTCAGACCAAGTTCTCATCGCTGAACGCGGAAATATCATCTTCATCTACAGCTTAAACCCCACTCAGTCATTTACAGACTATAAAACGCCGATGCCTGGTAATATCAAACCTGGTGATACCTATCGCCTAGTGCTCGATAGTGACTCACATGACCATGGTGGGCACTCACGGTTAGACCACAGCGTCACTTACACCGTCGATACAAACAACCAGCTCAGCCTCTATATCCCAAGCCGTATGTGCATGGCGTTAGAACGTATTCAGTAATGTGATCTTCTGGGAAAACTCTTGTCACCGTGAATCATTCAACCGTAGTTTCTTTCACCATGAAACTCTTAAAATTCATTCCCAGTGCCCTTATCCCCCTATCACTACTAGCCTCAACAGCTAAGGCACAAGATTACAGAAAAGAAATTGTTGATAATGCCTCGATCTTATACCCCACAAACGGAGCAATGAGATCGCAATACATCAGTCTTGAAAATGTTAGTGCAAAATTATTCACAGACTTCCATTCCAATCATGAATTTTCAAACAAAATCATCACACAAATCAAAACCTTCTGCATCAAAAAACACCCCTATTCCATGCAGCGAAGGTTAGAAGAAATGCAAACCCAGTTAGCCAGCTACAAATCTTATAAAAATGAACTCTGGGCCAAGGGCGTAGACGATAAGGCAAAAAATAAAATCATGACAATCGCCTCTATACTTATGGGGGAAGATTATGAAATGAAATATAGCTGGGCACTTGCCGAGGCTCAGGCCTACAAGGCACTCGCTCTTCTTTCATCAGATACCACTCAGGCGCAAAAAAAATGGCCTAATAGCTACCAAAGCCAAATCTTAGAAATCGTAAACCTTCACCCAGGCACCCCCATGCCAACCAAAAGCCCAAAACAACATGTCATCCTCCAGTTCGTGGGCAATAAATAAGCTTCGATGGGAACTTGCACTGTTCGGCGTGTGGGAGAATCAAGATACATTGAGTGCTTGAGCAATCGGGGAGATCAGGCACTGAAAACTTTAGATAAAGGTAGGGTACAAAAAACGTGTAGTCTGCGAGTGATGCAGACTACACGTGAAATAATTAGTTTCTAAATGGTGCTACTTACGGCGACGTAGTATCAGAGCTAATCCACCAAGTCCCAATAGAGCTGTTGAAGATGGCTCTGGGATAGGCTCAGCAGTGAACTCCATGCTCAATCTCATTATTCTAAAATTACCAGTCGACGTTGAATCATTTAAAACCGTAAAACTATCCGTTACAGTGCCGAAGCCTTGAAAATCCCCAGTATTGGTGCTACCACTACCGTTTAGGGTTAAAGTCGATGTATCTGCAAGAGTAATTGTGCCTACATCGTCTGGAGTATTAACGTTACGATGTCTTAAGGCAGAGAAGCCATCAAATGTGATTGTAGAAGGACCTCCATCACCCATAGTAACGCTACTGCTAGTAACAGCGAAGCTAAGAGAGTGGCCAGGATCCATTACAGCGTCCTCAGGGCTAGCAGCGCCGTTAAGAGTAGTTCCCCAACCATTAAAGTCCCTAGCGCCTGTACTATCAAAAATATTGTTGAGAACCTGAGTTGCTGTGCCGCCAGCTGTTACGGATAATTCGAATGTAATAGAATCATTAGCTGTTGCGTCTCCTGCGATGTTAAGGTCTGACAATGTGTATGTATAGGTTGCTGTCCCCGTGCCAACACCCGAAGTTAAAGGCGCGGAAGTAGTGCCTCCAGACGAAGTAGCGAACTTCTCGGAACCAACATTGTTTAGGGAAATGGTGACGGCTTGAGTGTATAATGTCCCTGCAAACAGGGCAGTAAGTAGTGTTGTTGTTTTTTTCATATTTAGTGTTTTTGGATGCATATTTAAGAACAATTTTTTATAACAATGAAAAATTTTTTTGTCAAAAAAAAACACTCGCCTAGTCAAAATCCACATCACACTCACTCCCGTTTTAACTGATCGGATAAGGCATTTCTCTTGATAAATATCACCGTATGTGACATTTCCCCGACTACATGGCTGACAAGCGATTCCAATCCCTGCCCGGATTTCGAGATTTTACCCCGCGTGACTGCGCGATCAGGAACTATCTATTTTCTGT
>CALBVY010000085.1 GCA_937969495.1 uncultured Verrucomicrobiales bacterium
GCAACTTTTACCCTTAAACGAAAAATATCAGTAAAAGGAGCGTTGATATCGGCTGAATAGTAAAGCCCTCTTCCGCCTCGGACTAGAAGAGGTGATACGACTTCCTTGAAGCACCACCCAACAATTCTTTGTTCATCAAAGAGTAGCTAGCGTTTTTACAATGGCTTCAAATTGCTAAATTGGATTCAATTTTTCTTGTGTAGTGATATATATAATCAGTTTAACTCAATGATGACGTTTTTAAACCCTCGTCGATATTGACCATTATTTCAGTTATAGCACTACTTTTTCTGATTACCCCATACGTAGGAATAAGGGCTTTGAGTTTGGTGGTCGGTTTTTTCTTTTTCGTGCCATTGCTCTTTGTTTATCCAAATCAGACTGACGACTTCATTAATCTTTCTGGGTTTAATTCCCCACCGCTTGCGGTAAATTAAAGATTAACTAACTATAAAACTTCACTTCTTTGCGAAGCAAAGTCTGCACGGGTTGAGTGCTGAGGCTTGTCACGGGGAGGTCATTAATCCGGTGCCTCCCTTTTGTGCTACCAATGCACGGTGGCGGTTACCTCTCTAGATTGAATTCGTAACGGGAAATTTAGTTTTTTTAACGTAAAGAGCTAAAAAAGAATATTTATTAAATAAATGATTGAATGGTTTTTTCTTTCATGCTATATAAGTATTATATATAAAAATTTATTTCTTCTCGATTTTTTTCTCGTTGTCGAAATTAAAACAAAAACTAACAATAAAATGAAATATACCCCACAATTTTGGATTCTATTACTTGCCTCCCTTGCAACGCCATCAATGGCAGATGATATCCCTACAGGTTCACTTACTATAGGAAATGATGTCGATGCTGTTGTTGAAGGTTCTCGCCCTCAGATATCATGGGAGATTAATTATCCAGGTCCTCCAGTTGACGAAGATTTAATCACCACTACAGAAACAAATGTCAGTATTCAGATGCTGGGAACATCTATCGTAGTGAAAGGAGTAAAAAGATTTACTAATACAGAAATGTCGTTCTCAAATGAAAGCGGATGGCATCACGTATTTCAAGGTATTGATACCGATGTTAACGTGAACCAAGTGCTGGTTCATAAATCTCTTCCAGAAAATACACAAATCGGATTCCGCACTCAAAAAGAAACGAGTAGTGGTGGTGTCAGCTCGTGGCGATATTTTGAGCCTTCAGATACGGATAACCATCATGTCAAAGTGCTGCGTGACGGTACAGCACTGCCCTGGGTTGGAGAGGCCAATAGCCAGCGCCAAATCGGAGACTTTTTGGCTGCATATCTCAATGAAGCTCAAACACACGTTGTTTTAGACGATAATCAAGTGATTATGGCTGTAGAAATGGGAACCACCTCTCCTGGTGATACTGGTTACGATATGCAAGATGTCATTGTGCTGCTTACATTTACAGAGACAACTGAAACAGTCGTGGCACCATGATAGTATTTACAAGTTGATATGTTACCTAAGCTCTTACATGTTTCGGCAATTTGCCTTACACTAGCTACCCATTTTTTATGGGCCGAAGAGGTGAAAACTTCTGATCAGCCTTTAGTTAAAAAAAGACCAAGTTTAGTCGAGAGATCAACGTTATTAGCCAGTGGAGGGCATTGGGTCATGATACCTAAAACGGCTCTGATTTTTACCCCGGAAAGGTATAAAGATAAAGTAGTCGGCAAGCCTCAAGGTTCTCTGCTGAGTTGGGATAAATTTTTCAAGCAAAACAGTGGCTGGATACATGTCCATGAAGTAACCCTTCTACAAGCTAGAGGTAAAGAAGTGATTGATCCAAAGGTAATCGCGGCCTACAAAAGCATGGGGAAGATAGTGGTTGCTGCATATAAAAGAAATCCAATCACGGTAAAGGCGTCAGCGTTAGCTCCTCCTGAAAAATAAGGGGGGTGACTGGTTGTGAAAAATGTAAAATCAAATAATTAATCTAATTTGTTATCATGAAAAAAATCATCTGTTTAAGTTTACTTTCAGCATCAAGTCTCTTTGCTGAATATACCAATCAAATTGTCCAAATACTTGAGGATGGGACAGAACAGTATCTGTATGATATACCAAGTTCAGGGAGTGAGCAATCCCCCACAATTATTATAGGGCAGTCTATCTTTCAGCTTCACACAACTCATAATACATCTGGTGTTTCATACGAGTTGGATGAGAAAATTATTAATGGTTATAATCCAAAGGTTACCGTGACGATTGATTCAGAAGATCCTAATGTATATCAAGATGAACAAAGGTACACTCGTGTTGGAAAGCCTTACCGTGTTAATTATGATATTTCTGGAATATTACCCCAATCAGAAGTGATTGCTGCACGTGCCGTTATTTTAGAAAAAGAGCACGTCGCAACTCAATCAACGGGATCTACATCGACTTCATATACTGCAAAAACGATCGATAAAAATGGGCTAAGTAGTGACTCTGATGAGGCTGAAATGGGAACTGCATCAGAAATTAAAAATGTCTATCGATTTTACCAAAATGTAGATCCTAATGAAGGGTATGCATCGAGTATCGAGACTGCCACAGTGCGCATTTTTCCGAATGCTACGGGTTCTCTTTTAAAGGCTGATGAAGGGGGGGGAGTAGGTAATGTTTTTGGACAGACCGTCGAAAGTTACAGGGAATTTCCAGAAATTAAAATTAATGTAGAGAAAATCTATCCAGGAGCCTTGGTTGTATTACGTATCTATCCTACGGAAGATAATGCTGACCCACAGAACGATATTATCATGGTGACCACAGGTACTAGCGGGACTTACAGTAATACCTTTGATCAAAAAGAAGTGGCCGAAAAGTTAGAAAATATCGATATTGTAGCGACTAAAGAAAAAGTTAAATACAATGCAGAACTTATAGAGCGTTCAGTATATGGGGATGTCATTCTTGCTCAGGGTCAATTTGAGTTACAACAAAAGGCCTTGGTAATTAAAGGTCAGTTAATTGGAGCTGAATAATTCTGGCACTAGAATCAAGTAACTTAATAGATTAACATTAACAGCTTATCCAGGGTGAATGTTTGAGGCTGTCTAAATTTTAGAATAAAGAGTTTTTCTGAGTTTCTCGCCAATGCCATTCTATTCGATGCAATAAGGATTAAGATCTTTTTCTGCCTGTACTTGCATCTGGTGTCAGTCACCGCTAAACGGTGTGCACATCACTATGTTTGACGCTAAAAAACTGACCAACGAGCAAGTATCTATCATTAAAGAATGGGCTGCACAAGGAGCGCAGCTTGCTGATATCCAGCAGCAGATCGAGGAGGAAATGAAGTATCGTTTGACGTACATGGATACTCGTTTTTTAGTCTTAGATCTTGGTATAGAATTACGTAATCTGGAGGAGGAAGCTGCTGTGGCTGCCGCATCAGACGAGGCAGAGCCTGATGCGAAGCAAGACGAGCTGACGGAAGATGATCTAGAGATACTGCCTCCTGAGACTCAGGCTAATGGTCCTGTTCGTGTGACAGTTGATGAGATTGCCCGGCCAGGAGTCATGGCTAGCGGGCGTGTTACATTTGGAGATTCTCAGAGTGGTATGTGGTATGTCGATGAAATGGGGCGTTTAGGCATTGATCCTGATACGGCTGGTTACAGGCCCTCAGAAGCAGATTTACTCGCCTTTCAGCGTGAGTTACAGCAAGTCATGGAGTCCCACTAAAATATCACAACGGTCTCTTGCGAATGCAATTGAATTCGTTACTCTCTCTTATGATTTATTGTCTGTATCCCATGCGGAGCTTATTTGCCGTGATCATCTTTTGCGCTATACAGGTTCATTCCACTGATGCGGCCACAGATGCAGAGGCAAAGGCCATTGTAGATGCCTATGAGTTAGCTTACACGCAATGGGAGGGGGAAATGCGTTTGGCTAACGATGTTCGTGTAAGTGATATGATTGCAAAAAAGCGGCCTGATCCCAGTATTTATGCATCTAAGCTGAAGACCCTTCTGCGTAGAGACCTCCATCATGAGTGGTTTTTAAAATATGGGGCATGGTTACTTGAAAATGATCGTCAACTACAGCCAGAATCACAGCGAGCATTACTGAATGCTGTTGAGAAACATCACACCCTAAGTCCTGAGCTTGGCAGGTTTTGTCTAGCCCTGGTTCACATAAAACAGGGAGGGCAAGCGCCTAAGCCTGGTGTCATGCCATTGGGATCAAGGGCGATGAAGTTACTGGAAACAATCAGAAGTAAAAATCCCCATGCCAAAGTACAGGGGCAAGCAGCGCTTGCACTTTCTATTTTACTAGGTGGGTTAGGCGATGATACCCGCATTATGCGACAGCGGATAACGCACCTGAAAGAAGCTATTATCAAGAGTGCCGATGTTCAGGTGCGTGATATGACAGTAGCACAAATCGCAAAGAACGAATTATACAAAATAAATTATCTGACCAAAGGGCGCGAGGCGCCAGAAATTACAGGTTTTGATTCTGGGAGCCGACCACTGAGTTTAAAGCAGTTTCGCGGTCAGGTAGTGATGTTGGTATTTTGGTCCAGCTGGGACGCCGATGCTAGCAGAGTACTAGAAATACTCCGAAATAGCGCAAAGAATAAGTTAGGTAAGTCTTTTGTGTTACTAGGAGTCAATCGTGATACTCTACCCAATTTGAGAGCCTTAGAAGCTGATCAGATTGTGACATGGCGGAATTTTTCAGATCCTAAAGAAGATATAGCCAAAGTATACCGAGTTACTTCTTGGCCTTATTGCCTTGTCTTAGATCAACAAGGAAAGATTGCCTATCGCGGCACCCCTGGTTCATTTGCCGATGCTGTGTCTAGTGGCTTATTATTGCCACAGGCTGAGAAATAGCCTCCATAAAGAGGTCTGATCTGTCTTTCTCAGAATTTTTGGATGAGCAAACAGAGTGCTATAATAATGATAGTGCCGAGTATTTTCTGCATCACCTGAGGTTTAAGTGAGGTGGCTCCTAGCCATGCGCCAAGCATTCCTCCAGCAGCCACGGCAATGACGAGGGGGAGGTATTTTTCAATACTGATGGTATGATGCTGTACTCTGGCGACGAGGCCAGTGATCGAGTTCAACCAGATGAAAATAGAGCCGCTGGCAGCAGCTTGCTTTTCCGTGCCTAGGCCAAAAATGATAATGAAAGGCACCAGATAAATCCCGCCCCCGATACCTACAACACCAGCGATAAACCCCAGCAGCGCACCAGTCACCAGACTGATCATGATACGCCGCCAGCCCTTGAGATCCCAATTCAACGAAGTTTTCTGGTAGCAAAAAATCCTTACCACAACAACCACGAGTGAGGTAAAAAGAATACCGTAAAACAAAGTCTTGGGTAACTGCAACGAGCCTCCAAGATACGCCATAGGCATCGATGTCAGTAAAAATGGAGTGATAAGCTTCCATGAGGCATGGCGATGCCGAATAAACTGATAGCTACCCGCTGATGTCACCACGAGATTGAGTATGAGAGAAACCAGAGGAATCACCAGCGGTGCAGTCCCTGATATCGCTAAGAGGGCTGTGTAGCAGGAGCCACCACCGAGGCCCACTGATGCACTGCAATACGCAATGCAGAGAAAAATGGCAGCGAGCAATAAAAGGGGAGAGACATCAGGCATGGCTATCTGCTAGCGATGCTGATCGTGTGCAGGGAAAAAGAACAGCAGAAGATCTATTTTCCTCATTACACCATGGTCAGGGTGATATCAGAAATAACAGATATCTTAAACAGACCGATATATAGAATGAAAACTCCTTGTCGTTCTGGGTTTTTCGAGGCTAAATAGTAAGTGACATCAGGCTTTCACGTCGGATTGTGTAAGATATGGTTAATGTTATCGTATCCACAAAAATTTAATATCACGTCAACTAATTATACTGTTCTCCCGAGAAATGAAACATGCTGCTGGAATCGTCTTAGCTGCGTTCAGCCTATTGGTTGGCTGCGGCGATAATAAAGTGGTGGATATACCCGAGGCTGATTCTGCGAGCAACGAGGCTTACGACCCTTTCGCGCGTCCGCCCGGTTACCTGATGTCAGAGGTTCATCCAGATTTTCAGGAGGAAGGTATGACGAAGTTCTTTGTCGGCGAATGGACGGGAGGTGAACACTCGCCAGAAAGTTTCTTCCGCTACAGATCCGATGGATCGTGTGAGTTCCAGTTCGATGGGTTTCGTTACTCGGGGCTGATTCGATACGAGCCCTGCAGAATGACAACATCCTTCAAAAGTGACGGGAAGGAATATGTGGTGATGATCAGTCCAAAGACCAAAGATAACGAGGGGTTCGAGCGAGTTGGTGGGATCGCAGAAGTGTTCATCGGATTTGATCCAGAACCTCTAGTTCGGGAGCGTGTTCTCGATATGCACATATACAAAACAAGGGGAGAACAAGACAGCGCACACCAATCCACTATACGCTAAGTAGTTTAGTTTTATGATCATTTTGACCATTAATCTCTTCGTCGAAGCCTGCTCCCTGTAGTGGATGGGTGGCTTATGACCTTAGCTTAAATAAATCATGCGCACTCGCCAACATCGCGAAGCATCCCAATACACCCATTGAGGTTGTGCGTGACCTGGCGGGGCGGAAGGATGTGGCGGGAGGAGCAACAACTCCGGCCAAGTATCGATTGGAGAAGCTTGAGCGTGCGAACAAGAATCAATAAGTCTAACAAGATTGTGGGCTCGGCGCGCTCTCAACAAGATTCTGCCAGTCTCTGGCCTGCTCTGAGGTGAAAATTTCGTGATTGTTTGAAAATCTAACCTCGAAATCTACACTCGGCTCCTAGGGTAGTTGTGAGATGGCTTTGGGTAACGAATAGATCACTACTGTTTGTTTCTCTTATTAATGGGTAAAGTCTTTTATAAAGATTGCGGAATGTTTCGGGACACAATCGGAAAATAGATCCAAAAAATGCTTTGAAGCGTTGTTGGATATCATCTGCCGAGGGGGGATTTTTCACCTAGCTTGGTCGTCCTGCTGCGAATTCTTGGAAATTTCGCTTGCAGAGCTGGGTGAATAAGTCTAGCGATTGCCGCTCTTTCTTTTGGCGACCTATTTAAAATGAGTGGGTAAGGCTAGATGAAATAAGGTAAAACCTCCTCTTAAGATTATAGATTTCACCATTCAGCTACTATGGCCGCTAAGAAAAAAACTGCGAAGAAAACTACTAAACGCATTGTGAAGAAGAACACCAAGGTCGCTGCTAAAAAGGCAGGTAAAAAGGCAGTTAAAAAAGCTGCCCCTACTAAAAAGGTGGCAGCTAAAAAAAAGGTAGCTAAAAAAGCAGTCACAAAGAAATCCGTGGCTAAAAAGGCAACGGCTAAGAAAATGGTCAAAAAAGCAGTTAAAAAAGCAGTGAAGGCCGCTGCTAAAAAAACAGCTCAGAAGAAGGCTGCGGTTGTTAAAAAAGCACCTGCCAAAGAGGCCGCCCCCGTGCAGCCCGTGGTAAAAAAAGCACCAGTTAAGCCCTCTAAGCCAGTGAAGCTGGTCGGCTTTGCTAAAAAACAATATCAACGTCTGCTGGATCTGCGTGATGGTATCATGGATGCCATGAATGGGATCACCCATGACACCTTAAAAAATACTGATGGTATGGAGACTGGTGGCGGTGGTATGCATACTGGAGATGCTGGTAGTGATGCCTATGACCGTGACTTTGCTCTGAACCTCCTTGCTAAGGAGCAAGATGCTCTTAGTGAAATTGAACAAGCCATCGCTCGTTGTGAGAGCGGTGTCTATGGTATTTGTGAGATGTCTGGTGAGAAGATCCCGAATGAACGTCTTGAGGCTATTCCCTTTGCTCGTTACACCGTACAGTGTCAGGCCGAGTGGGAGAAAAGTAATCATGGAGGTCGCCACCAAGGTGGCAAAAGCGAGTTCGGATTCGCCAACGGAGCAATGCGCTAAAATCTTAGATTTCTTTAGAAACCAATAAAAAATCAGTAATCTTCCGATTCTCTGCTTGACCAAAAGGCGGAAATGCGTAGTTTTCGCCTCCCGTCCAGCCTGAATCGCTGGAAATCAATTTTTCGTATTTTTCAGAATACCGATTTAGAACACAATACAATCATGGCACGCGACATCATCATCCTTGAATGCACCGAGGCAAAAGCTGAAGGAAAGCCCACTTCACGCTACACTTCTACGCGCAATAAAAAGAGCCTCAATACTCCTGGTCGTCTGGAGAAGGTAAAGTATAATCCTTTCCTCCGCCGCCGCACGCTGCACCGTGAGCTTCGCTAGTCAGCAGATTATTTCCCTAACGATAACTTTTCATCTACCATGTCCTCAATATCTACTCCTAAGAACAAGGAACGCCGCATCGCATACTGGAAGGCTAACCGCCCTATGCCGCACCGTCGTCATGACATCCCAGAAGCTGAGGTGAACTACAAGAACCCTGAGCTGCTCAGCAAATTCACTACCGAAACTGGCAAGATCCTTCCACGCCGTGTAACGGGTGTTTCAGCTAAGCTGCACCGCAAGATCACCCGTGAGATCAAGCGCGCCCGTGCTTGTAATCTTATTGGCTAATCACTGGCCTACCAGCCAACTTTTTTCCAAGCCTGTCCGATGATACCGGGCAGGCTTTTTTATTCTCTGATCTTATACTCTCATGAAAGAGCTCAAGGATACTCAAAACGAATTTGATGATAGAAACATCGCTATTGATCGCGTGGGTGTAAAAGCTCTGCGTTTCCCTCTACAGGTACGGAATAAAGATGGTAGCACGCAGCGTACGGTGGCCACTACGGCACTTGCCGTGGATTTGCCACATCACTTTAAGGGGACGCATATGAGCCGCTTTGTCGAGGTGCTTAACTCCCATGGTAACTGCCTCGATGTCAGGGAGATGAAAGCGATCCCTGATGAGCTTCTTGGCCGCTTAGAGGCGCGGAAGGCGCATGTTGAGTTTCGTTTTCCCTTTTTCCGCACCAAGAAAGCACCCGTTACTGAGATGCCGGGTGTGATGGATTATGAGGTTATTTTTGAGTCAGAGTCTGATGTGGATGGAAATACAGACTTTGTTCTTACTGTTATTGTCAATGTGGCAACACTTTGTCCTTGCTCGAAGGCTATCAGTGATCGCGGAGCACATAATCAACGTGGGACGGTGACCTATGCGGTACGTTTTAAAGAGGCAATATGGATTGAGGATTTAATTGATCTTGTAGAGGCGTCTGCTAGCTGTGAGCTTTACAGTCTGCTGAAACGCCCTGATGAAAAGGCGGTGACGGAAGCTGCTTATGATAGCCCAGTTTTCGTAGAAGACCTTGTGCGTAACATCGCAGCCCGCTCGAATGCGCAGGAAAATATCACGTGGTATCGTGTGGAGGCTGAGAATCATGAATCGATCCATAACCACAATGCCTATGCGGTGGTGGAAAAACCGATGTCTTAGTAGTTAGAAGCTTGATTTTGACTCGATAAGAGAGAAAGTCATCGTCATGTCTGATGATGATCATTACTTACGCCGTCCCTACCTGACTCTTCCTGGTGTTACTGGGATGCCTAATCTCCGCGAGGTGATTGCAAGTATGCCTAATGAGCAGAAGCATCGCTTTGAATCATCAGGTGAATTTATCCGTAGATTAGCACACCGGGTAACCAAGTGGCGTGAAGGTTTACAGGAGGATGAAGAGCCTGCGATCTTTGCCCTTATGAGTAATGGTGATGCTGTGGAGGTCTACACTCTTGGTGAAGATGGTCATTCCAGTGTGGTGGTGGAGGGGAATTTAAATGGCTCTTCCTGTATGTTTATCAGTCACCAATCGAGCTTTCAGATTGTGTGTTACACGCGTAAAATCGAAGAGGAAAAGCCAAAACGTAAAATTGGGTTTTACGTGGGTGGGGAGGAAATCGAGGCGTAGTGGTCATTTTTATGCAGAGAATTAGACAGATGGTTGCCTTTTTGGCGTTTAAGTGAATACTGAAGTTCTATTCACGGTATTTGTTGCCAATTTAAGCATGACTGATTTACTTATTGCCCCGGCTCGCGAAAGCGGATGTGAGGATTTGGACGCCCTCGTTGATGTTGTGCAGAGTGCTGCCGAACAGCAGCGATCGCCTGTAGATGATGTGCTTGATTCGGGCGCGATCGATGAAGAGCTCTACCTAAAAGGGCTTGCTGATAAGGCCGGTATGGAGTGGGTGGGGTCTATTGACGAATTTACCGATGTGGAACCTCTGCGTAATGCCTGTGGCCCTCGTGTGGCTCTTGCCCACCGCTTGCTTCCCATGGCATTTGAAGGAGATGAAAATGCACAGAATCTCGTCTTACTTACCTATGATCCTTTAAATCTGGTGGCTCGCCAGTCTGCCACTCAGCAGATTGCATTGCCTATTATTTGGAAAATGGCATCGCGCCGGCGTATTCATGAGGCTCTCAGAAAGCTTTACGGTGTAGGTGCTGATACCTTTGAGCAGATTCTTGAAGGGCGTGATCTGGATTATGATAATCTAGAGACTTCAGATGAGGCTAATATCATTGACGCGGATGAGGATGAGGAAGCTAGTGTGGTGAAGTTTGTGAATCAAATTATCCGCGAGGCTCTTAACCAGAGTGCTACGGATATTCACGTGGAACCATTGCATGATAATCTTCGTATCCGCTATCGCATTGATGGTCTGTTAGTCGATGTTACTGTGCCTGATAATATTAAAGCTTTGCAAAGCTCTGTGATTGCCCGCCTTAAGATTATGTCTCACCTCGATATCGCAGAGCGGAGACTGCCTCAAGACGGCCGGATCAATCTTCAGTTTGAGGGAGCTGCCATTGACGTGCGTGTTGCCACGGTTCCGACTGTTGAAGGAGAGAGCGTGAGTCTACGTTTGCTTAACCAAGAGAAGTTTACGGTCTCGCGCTTGGGGATGGAGTCATTTGTATTAGAGCGGATCGAGCAGCTGTTGAAGCTTTCTAATGGCATTGTTCTGATTACTGGCCCTACGGGATCAGGTAAATCTACGAGCCTGTATTCATTTCTCAGTGAGGTAAATTCCCCAGATACACGGATTGTGACGATTGAGGATCCGGTGGAGAATAAATTACCAGGTGTGATGCAGATTGCAGTGAAGTCAGACATTGGTCTTACCTTTGCTAGTGGTCTGCGCTCGATCTTACGGGCGGATCCTAATATCGTGATGATTGGTGAGATTCGGGATTTGGAAACGGCGGAGATTGCTATTCGGGCATCGCTTACTGGTCACTTAGTATTTAGCACACTACACACCAATGATGCCCTGGGTGGTATTAGTCGTTTAACGGATATGGGAGTGGAGCCATTTCTGGTCTCTGCCTCCGTGCGTGCATTCCTTGCGCAACGCCTTGTCCGCCGTCTTTGCCCGAGCTGTAAGACTCCGCACGATCTCACGCCTTTACAGCGCCGTGAGCTAGAAATTCCTGATCACATCACTGGGCAGTGTTATCATGCAAAAGGCTGTGATAAATGCCGTAATACAGGCTTTAAAGGGCGCTTGGCTATTTATGAAGTCGCTCTTATCACTGATCCTATGCAGGATTTGATTGTGAGAGGTGCAGATAACCGTGAACTCATGGAGCAGGCGTATAAAGATGGCTACGTGCCTATGCGTGAGTATGGCTGGCATAAAGTGCTAGCTGGAGAAACTACTCTGGAAGAGGTGATTTCCGTTACTAGTTCAGAGCTCGTCTAGTTTTCACCTATTTTAGAAAAAAGACATGGCTGTATTTATCTACAAAGCACTCGGCAAGGATGGCGCTATCTCCCATGGTGAGATTACTGCTGCTGACCGATCTGATGCTATTCGCGTGTTAGGCAAGCGAGGCCTACAGCCTGTAAACCTAAAAGCCTCATCATCTGCTTCTTCTGAGAAGAAAAAAAAAGCAAAGCCAGAGGCAAAAGATGCTCGGAATAAGAGCGTGGCCCAACCAGCCCCGAAATCTAAAAAGGAAGCTGCTCGTAATGCCAGTGGATTATTAAAACTGAAGCGTGCGGAGGTAGTTCTCTTTACCGAAGAGCTCAGTGAAATGTTAGGCGCTGGCCTCCAGCTTGAGCCTGCGCTGAAGTCCATGGAGAATCGCGAGGAGCTTGGTTCACTGAAGGATGTTTCTCGTGAAGTTCGTCAGCGTGTTAGGGATGGTGGTAGTTTTTCCCAAGCACTCCGTAAGGTAAGTGATAGCTTTGGTCCGCTATACTGTAGTCTGGCAGCTGCAGGAGAGGCGAGTGGTGCGCTGGATACCATTCTTAAACGTCAGGCACATTATCTTAAAACTCTACAAGAATTGCAAAGTAAGGTCACGCTTGCGCTGATCTATCCGGCTTTTCTCATGGTCGCAGGTGTGGGTGTTGGGGTTATTTTTGTTACGAAGTTAATTCCTCAGCTCACGGATCTTATTTCGAGTACTCCGGGGGGGGAGATTCCCTTTGCTGCTAGGATCCTCATTGGTGCTAGTGATTTTTTTGAGCAGTGGTGGTTAGTTTTGTTATTGATTATTTTGGGTGGTGCATTGGTCTTTAAGGCGTGGAAAGACGCTGAGTCCAATCGGCTGACATGGGATAAAACAAAACTTAAGTTACCTCTTATGGGAGCGGTGATTGAAAGTCGTTTTTATGTGCAATTTCTGGAAACATTATCGAATTTGGTTGGAAATGGTTTGCCCCTGTTACGTGCCTTAGAGCTATCGCGTGATGCTACGCAGAATCTTTATATTCGTAGTCATATGGATAAGGTTATCGAAATGGTTGGCGATGGTCGTTCATTTTCTAGATCTCTGATTAGCACTGGCATTTTTCCACCATTACTGATCGATATGGTGTCTGTGGGGGAAAAAACGGGTAAGATTGATCAATCACTCCGCCGTGCAGCAACGCGTTATGATACAGAGCTTGGTAATAGCCTTGCGCGTGTGATGCAGTTGATTATGCCGGTGATGCTTATTATCATGGCTCTTCTCATTGGTACGATGCTTTTCCTCATGTTCACTGTGATTCTTCAGACTGTGCAGAATCTTGGTGGCAGATAGCACCTGAAATCATTACTTTTGAGTGTAGTGAAAGGTGGAGGCTCTTGCGGTGTAATCAGGAAAAGTCTTTCATATGGAATGAGAAATATCTTAAAAAATTTATGTCTATGAGTAAGGAAGAAATCGCAGCAATGCGGGAGGAGTATGGAAGTCGTGAACTACGGCGTAAGGATCTATTACCTGATCCTATTCAGCAGTTTGAGCAGTGGTTCTCTGAGGCACGAGAAGCAGAGCTGCATGAGCCTAATGCCCTGACTCTCTCTACCGTGGGATTAGATGGTTGCCCTGCATCACGCACTGTATTGATGAAGTTTTTTAATGAACAGGGGTTTGTTTTTTACACCAATTATGAGAGTGCCAAAGCCAAGGAAATCGAGGCTGTACCTAAGGCGTCTATTTTATTTCCATGGCTTCCGCTAGAGCGGCAAGTTCGTATTGAGGGGGGAGTTGAGAAGGTTAGTGTGGCTGAGTCGTTAAAGTATTTTGCTTCTCGTCCGCGTGAGAGTCAGATTGGTGCGTGGGTTTCTAATCAATCTAGCGTGATTGAATCCCGGGCACTGTTACTCAATAAAATGGAGGAGCTTAAAGCCAAGTTCGAGGGTGAGGAGATACCGCTACCAGAATTCTGGGGTGGATACCGTCTGGTGCCTGAGCGAATTGAATTCTGGCAAGGTGGAAAGGGCAGGGTGCACGATCGTTTTCTCTACTCGCGTGAGCAGAGTGACTGGGGGATTGAGCGTCTGGCACCTTAGTGGCTAGATGCCTAATACGTCATTGGCTTTTTTCCGGATCTCACGGTAGGCCATGACGTCTTCTTTCATATCCTTGCTAAATCCAGGGATCATGGTGGTGAGCTTTTCTTGCCACTGATCGAGCTTATGAGGAAAGCATTTGAGGATGACATCGAGCATCACCGAGACGGAGCATGAGGCTCCTGGGCTAGCTCCTAAGAGAGCTGCGATAGAGCCATCTTCGGCAGCCACGATTTCGGTTCCGAACTGGAGTATGCCGCCTTTTTCCTGATCCTTTTTAATGATCTGTACGCGCTGCCCTGCGGTTTCGAGTCGCCAGTTTTCCAGCTCTGCTTCAGGGAAGAATTCACGGAGGGTATCGATCCGGTCTTCCTCGGTGAGCATACACTGCTCGATGAGGTAGCGTGTGAGATCGAGGTTGTCTTTACCAACCGCCAGCATGGGAATGAGATTGGAGATTTTGACAGAACTTGGGAGATCGAGCAGTGATCCGCTTTTGAGGAACTTTGGGGAAAATCCTGCAAAGGGGCCAAAGAGGAGGGATTTTTTACCATCGATGACGCGGGTGTCGAGATGAGGAACAGACATTGGTGGTGCGCCCACGGCAGCTTTACCATAGACCTTGGCTTCATGTTTGCTAACGATTTCAGGATTATCACAGACAAGAAACTGTCCGCTAACAGGGAAACCGCCAAAGCCTTTGCCTTCTGGAATATCTGATTTTTGGAGTAGTGGAAGACTTGCTCCTCCTGCTCCTACAAAGACAAATGGAGCGGTGATTTTGCGATTCACACCTCGCGTCATATTACGCACCTTAATCTGCCAATGACCATTTTTCTGGCGTTTGAGATCTTTGACGATGTGATTGGTAGCAAGCTTGATATTATCTTTATCTTCGAGGTAATCGACTAGCTGCTGGGTGAGTGAGCCAAAGTTGATATCCGTGCCACTTTGCACGCGTGTGGCAGCAATGCTTTCATTTGGATTTCTTCCCTGAGTCATCAGTGGCGTCCACTCTGTGATGGTCTGAGCATCATCGGTGAATTCCATATCTTGGAAAAAATGGTGCGCCTGCATCTGCTCGTAACGTTTTCTGAGATAGCTGACATTTTTAGCCCCCCGTACGAAGCTCATGTGCGGCACAGCATTGATAAAATCTTTTGGATCTCCGAGGATGCCTTGCTCAGTGAGGTAGGCCCAGAATTGTTTAGACATTTGAAATGCCTCATTAATCTCCAGTGCTTTGGAAATATCTACGGAGCCATCTTCTAGCTGTTTGGTGTAGTTGAGCTCACAGAGAGCGGCGTGTCCGGTGCCGGCGTTATTCCATGGGTTAGAGCTCTCACGGGCGACATCTGCGAGAGCTTCTACAATCTGTATGTTAAGTGTAGGATCCAGCTGGTGAAGGAGAACTCCCAGTGTAGCACTCATGACTCCGCCACCTATCAGAAGCACATCTGCCTCTTCCATAGTCTCTCGGCGTAGGGCTAAATCATCGTCTTTAGTATCCTGATGGTGGGACATGCGTGTTCAGTGCCATCGCTGTGTGTAGCTGTCAAGTCCCGCGCTATTGTGGAGGCGTTAAATCCTTTATTGATCTGCTGGTTTAGCGGTTGCCGTAGTAGTGGGCTCAATGGAAAATAGGGGAAAGCTAGCGTTAAGCTTAAGTTCCTTAGGTGGTGTGAGTTCAAAAGGTCTCCCGTGTGGTGGGCGCAGTCTGCTAGCTAAGCTGACGGCGGTGAGCACCATGATGGTATCGTCATCTTGCATCGCTATTTTTTCTAGGTGAAGTAGGGATGCAAAATGTGGCGTGATGCCAAACTCTAACATATCACCTGGGTGGAAACCCTCATGGGATTCGCTATAGGTAGTAGGGAAGATGATCTCCGCGATAACTGGATACGGAGAGAGCTCGGTATATTCATCCGGCTGTGTGTAGGCGCGTAACTGCACGGCGAATCCTTCACTGATGATATCCTCTTGAGTGAGTTTCCTTGAGGAGATGACTTGATAATGCCCCTTAAGATAGGTGCAGAATGTATCTTCGCGGAAATTGGTAAGGTAGCTGTTTAGCAGGCTACTGTTGACCAAAGTTAGTTCCTCATCTGAGAATTCTAGATAGCTTTTTCTGAATTCGGGAGCTGTGCTTGCTGAATGCTCAGGTGCCGTTTGGGAAGTGTAGGGTTTCGGCTCTGGGAGTCTTCCTAGTTTACGTAGAATTTCGTAATTACGTGGTACTTCGGGGTTATTAAAAATACTCATGCAGAGCGACCATGCCAGAATGGTAAAGCATGAAGAGAGTATGATGGTAAAAAACCACCAAAACCAAGGAGGACGACTATTCGCCATACGTTCCATGAATGTTGGTTGAGGTTCTCTAGGCACAGCGAATCAAGGGATAGTGGATAATGGGTAATGGACAATTAAAAAATAGACGGAAGTTAAAAGTACTGTTGGCTAATGCCCCATGCTCCTCTTAGACTCTGTGCAGAGCAACTGCTCCATTATTCAAACAACGTGGCCAAAATTCAAATCCTCAATGACATACTCGCTAGCCAAGTGGCGGCAGGGGAGGTCGTTGAACGCCCAGCTTCGGTGGTGAAGGAGCTGGTGGAAAATAGTCTCGATGCTGGGGCTAAACACGTAACGGTGGAAATTCAGCGTGGCGGTACTGCATTGATCCGGGTGACTGATGACGCCAGTGGAATGAGTCGTGAGGATGCTCTGCTGTCATTAGAGCGTCATGCCACCAGTAAGCTTAAAAGCAGTGAGCAGCTGGAGTCGATCAGCACACTTGGGTTTCGCGGGGAGGCTGTGCCGAGTATTGCCAGTGTGGCGCGCTTCCGTATGAGTACCCGAGAAAAGGGCGCTGTAGCTGGTACAGAAATCCAGGTGGAAGGTGGGAACTTACGCGATGTGCGTGATGCTGGTGTTCCGGAGGGGACCGCTATTGAGGTGAAGCAGCTATTTTTTAATGTGCCGGCGCGGAGGAAGTTTTTACGTGCGGAAACGACTGAGTTTGCTCACGTAGAATATCAGGTTCGCTTGCATGCGCTTGCTGCACCGGAGGTTCGCTTTACTTTGATCAAAGATGGGAGGTCTGTGTTTGATCTTCCTGCAGCGGAGGACTGGCGGGTGCGTATTTCTAGCCTTGCAGGCCATCATGTGGCAGGGGAGCTGATGAGGATTCCTCGTTGTGAAGGGCAGGGGGTTGCGGTGCAAGGTTACCTACTACCCTCTGAGTATGCACGGAAGGGGAAGCGGCAGCAGTTTATCTTTTTGAATGGTAGGCCTATCGAGGATGCTGCGATTACGCGTGCTCTTCGCGATGGCTTTAAGGGCGGCATCGTAGATGGGGTGAATCCCGCAGTATGGCTATGGTTAGAAATCGATCCTACACTAGTGGATGTGAATGTTCACCCGGCTAAGAAAGAGGTGCGTTTCCGTCGACCTTTTGATGTTAGGAATCTCATTGCGAATGCCGTAGAGAGAGCTTTGATCGGTGATTTGCCTGTGCAGGATAATAAGCCAGTAGCTGAAAAGGTTTTAGAATATCCAGCCGCTGATTTGCCTGCTGTATCTCCAAGAGCAGCTGCAGCCGTTGAACAAGAGTCAGTTGAGCTACCTGTTTCTCAGTCTTCTGTAATTGCTAAAGATTTCCCTCACCGGACCGAGCAACAGCAAGATTTAGTGACACCAAAGGGTATCGAGATGGTGGAACAGCCAGATTTTCAGATCATTGGGCCATTACATAATCGCTATATTGTATTAGAAGGTGATGAAGGTGTTGTTTTGTTAGATCCGGTGGCGGCGCGTGAACGCATCGTTTATGAAAATCTCATCAAGGCAGCTGATGGTGAGCCGATAAGTTCTCAGGGTTTACTTGTTCCGGAATTGTTAGAATTAGATGCTGTTGATGCGGATATGGTATTGCGGCACGCAGAGCATTTTTCTGAAGCTGGGATGCAGGTGGATTCCTTTGGTGGTAGCACCGTGCAGGTGACTAGCCTTCCAGCTTTTTTAAATGTCTCGGATGTCCGTGGTTTTCTACTGGAGTTGGTAGATGAACTGACTGAGACCGTGGGTAGCAAGCGTGGTAAGGCGGTGGCTTTTGAAACTTTTGCTGCCGGTATTGCTAGGCGCGTTGGTAGACATGAACTGTGTGAAGTGAGTCATGCGGAAAGGCTGTTGGCCGCTATGTTTACCTGTGATCTTCCTTATTGCACACCGGATGGCAGACCTACATTGATTCATATTTCCCTCAACGAACTGGATAGAAAATTCGGCAAATAGAAATTTTTTTATGTTACTCATTATCCGAAAGCATAGTGAAGCTCCAGCCATGACTCGCTGGGGGTTACGTATCGCACGTGCTCTGAATAGCCCTCTTAATATCCTTTGGTTAGAGCACGGGAAAAAAGAAAAAACTGCTGCTGATTTAACCTGGTCGGCATGGGGTGAGGAGGTCCCTACTGAGGAGGATTCTCCATGGGATATTTTGGCCGCCGCACTTGTAGATCACGGTGATGTAGAAGTGAATTTGTGCCGTGCAGACTGTGTGAGTAGGCATCTAACGGCTCTCTCAGTAGAGCGTGCCATGTCTCCCGACTTGATTGTGGTTGGGCGGCATGATTCTGCTCGTGATGGATCAATGACAGGGAAGCTTGCTCGTGAGATTTTAGATGATGCGCATAGTGCTGTTTTGATTCTTCGTTTGGGGAGTTTTGATATCACTGAAAACGATTGCCCTTCTATTCTGGTTCCCTGTGCGGGAGGTAGCCATTCAAGGATAGGTATCAAGCTTGCCTCTAAGATGGCTGGTGTAGATGCCACAGCATTCTATGTAGAGTCAGATACAGATGAACTCTCTCTTGATGTTGGGCGCGAGCACTTACGCCGTGCAGTGGCTCGTGCAGGTGTAGCTGCTGACAGTGTAGGCTCTAAGGTAGTGCTCTCAAAAAGTATTTCAGGAGCTCTTAAAACTGAAGTTGAAGACGGGAAATATGGGCTGTTGTTGATCGGTGCTACTGGTGGAGGGTCTTTGCGGAGAAAGCTCTTTGGGACTGTGCCTGAGAGGTTGATCAAAGGGGATGAGTCGATGAGTGTGGGTGTGATTAGAGCGGCCAGACCCATTGGGCATAGGCTACGTGAAAAAATAGGGCAGGTGCTGAGTCTTAATGTGCCGCAGTTAGAGCGTGAAGAGCGTGTTCTGCTGTTTGCTGAAATGGAAGTGAAGGCACGGTGGAGTTTTGACTTTGCGGTGCTCATGGTGCTATCAACAGCAATAGCTGCGTTGGGTTTGTTAGCAGATAGCGCAGCGGTAGTTATAGGGGCAATGTTAGTGGCTCCTTTGATGACGCCATTGTTAGGTTCTGGGCTTGCTGTGGTGCAGGGGAACTGGCCACTCTGGAGGCAGTGTCAGAAGGCAGTTTTACTGGGTTTTTTATCTGCTCTGTTAGTAAGTGTTTTGCTGGGCCTGTCTGCGCGTTGGATCGGTATGGGGTTAACCTCTGAGCTACTGGCACGAGGTGAACCTACATTATTAGATCTTGGTGTTGCCTTTGTTTCAGGTATTGCAGCCTCTTATTGCTTAGCTCGGCCGAAATTGAGTTCAGCATTAGCGGGGGTAGCCATCGCTGCAGCCTTAGTGCCACCTATTGCTACTACGGGCATTGCTCTTGCCATGGGAGTTCATAACACAGCAAAAGGTGCGGCTCTGCTCTTTGGGACAAACGTAGTGGCTATTGTGTTAGGCTCCGCTTTGAATTTCGTGATCGCCGGGGTGCGGGGAAAAAAAGATGACTCTCAGCTGTGGGCGCATCGTCTTGCGATCGTGCTGGCACTAGTTTGTGCAGGATTGAGTGTGCCACTGGCTTCTATGTTAATCAGTAAAGCATCGAGAGCAGATCCGATCGAGGAATCAGTGCAAGAGGTGATGGACTCAGAGATACTTGGGGATGATATGCAATACCGATTGATCTATGCCAAGCTGCGGAGAGATAAAGCCATAGGAAGCTGGGTGGAAATCCACCTAGAAGGTCCGGAATTTCCACCAGAAAAAGTGGCGGAGAAGTTTCGCCGTGCAGTGCAGGAAAGACATGGAAAAGGTGTGAAAACGAGGATTCGTATGACTTTAGTACGTGATGTAGTGTCATCATTGGAGTGAATTATCGTTTAACCTGTTTGTTATAAATAAGTTATGTGTTTTTTCAGAGCAGCTGAAACAATGCTATTCTACTTGCCAAAGTAGGGTATCCTAGTAAGTTGCTGCCTCTGATTTTCTTTCGTCCTGCGGATTGGCGCCCCGTATCTGTAGGACATAATGGGGCAACGCTACTGTGTAAAAGCAGCGGTATACGGAAAGAAATTAACCAAGGAACCTAACCTTAACCCACATAACTAAACAAATGACTGCTACTGCAGAACTGGAATCTTTGATCGACTCAAAGTTCCGCGTATTCGAAGAAGGATCCGTCGTCAACGGAACCATCATTGCCATCAAACCTCAAGTTGTCCTCGTAGACATCGGCTACAAATCAGAAGGAGCTATCCCAGCTGCTGAATTTGAAGATGAGGAAATCGAAGTAGGCGATGAGTGCGAAGTCCTTCTGATGAAACTCGAAAACGACGAAGGTATGGTCGTGCTCTCTAAGGAGAAAGCCGCGCACCGTAAGAACTGGGAAAAAATCGTTGGTGTTTACCACGATGGTGGACTCGTCAAAGGCAAGATCAAGAGCGCTGTCAAAGGTGGTCTTATGGTCAACGTCGGTGTCGAAGCCTTTCTTCCTGGCTCACAAGTCGATATCATTCCTCCCAAAGACCTTAACGAATATGTCGGTAAGGTTTACGAATTTAAGATCGTTAAAGTGAACGACGAGCGTAAGAACATCGTTCTTTCCCGCCGTGAAGTAATCGAAAGCGAGCGTGCTGAGCAACGCCAGCAATTCCTCCAGAGCGTCAAAGTTGGCGACAAGGTAGAAGGTCAGGTGAAAAATATCACTGACTTCGGTGCCTTTGTTGACCTTCAGGGCATGGACGGACTTCTCCACGTTACTGACATGAGCTGGGGCCGTATTTCCCACCCATCTGCACTGGTTCACATCGGTCAGCTTGTGGAAGTTCTTATTCTCGATGTTGATCGTGATAAAGAGCGTGTCTCACTTGGCCTCAAGCAAATGGAGGACAACCCATGGGAAGACATCGAAGCTCGTTACCCAATCGGTACCGAAGTTACCGGAAAAGTTACTAAGCTTCTTCCATACGGAGCCTTCATCGAGATGGAGAGCGGCGTAGAAGGTCTGGTGCACGTATCCGAGCTTTCTTGGGTCAAGCGTATCAACCGCCCAAGCGATGTGCTTGAGATTGATCAGGAAATCAAAGCTGTTGTTCTTGGTATCAGTATCGAAGAGCAGAAAATTTCCCTTGGTGTTCGTCAGATGGACGAAAACCCATGGGACATTCTCGAGCAGAAGTACCCAATCGGCAGCCAAGTTAAGGGCGAGGTCCGTAACCTCACTCCTTACGGTGCATTCCTAGGAATGGAAGAAGGCATTGATGGTATGATCCACGTATCCGATCTTTCATGGACACGTAAGATCAACCATCCATCCGAAATCCTCAAGAAGGGCGACGAAGTGGAAGCAGTTGTGCTCAGTATCGACAAGGAAAACCAGCGTGTTTCCCTTGGCGTCAAGCAGCTTGACGGTGATCCATGGTCAGAGATCGAAGGTAACTTCAAGGTCGGTGACCTCGTTAAAGGTCAGGTTGCGAAGATCGCCAGCTTTGGTGCATTTGTGAACCTCGAGAACGACATTGATGGACTTATCCACATTTCCCAGCTTGCTGAAGGGCACGTTGAGAAGGTTAAGGACGTCATCAAAGTAGGCGACGATATTGAAGCCCGTGTGATCAAGGTGGATAAAGTGGAGCGCCGTATCGGTCTCTCTATCAAGGCCGTTGATTATGATCCTGAGCAACTTGAAAAAGAGTCTGCTAGCTTCGAGACACTACGTCCGTCTGGTGACCTTGTTGGACTTGAGCAGGCATTCAACCTTGCATCTACAGGAGATGCCGAGGAGTGGAGCCCAAGC
Source organism: uncultured Verrucomicrobiales bacterium (assembly GCA_937969495.1). Classification (GTDB taxonomy): domain Bacteria; phylum Verrucomicrobiota; class Verrucomicrobiia; order Verrucomicrobiales; family Akkermansiaceae; genus Oceaniferula. The sequence continues at coordinate 21,869 of CALBVY010000085.1, forward strand.
TCTGAAGACGATCAGGAGTAAACTCCTCGTCTAAGCAACCACTAAAAATCATCACGCCGCCGGAGGGAAACCTTCGGCGGCGTTTTTTGTGGGGAGAGCTTTTTCTGCAAGGCGGAGAAGGGGGCTTGTATCTCAGAGAACGAGAGCTTAAAAAATCTTATGGCTGATTCTCAAAAGAAGTTTTTGGAACTTGTTACTGATTGTTTTGGTGACGATCTTGAGAAAAAACACGGCGCTCGTGATCTTCTCTGCAGTCAGCTTTCCGAGGAAGAGGGAGCTTATGAAGAGGTAAATGCTAGATTGGAAAGGTCAGCCATGAGGCCTCGGTGGTATTTTCTTACCATTTATACAGTAGTCATTTTATTAGGTTTACTGGTGGTTGGATATTCAGGTTATCGGTTTTACCAGACAAAAGGATTGATCGCTGATGCTTTGGGCGCTTCTAGTACTTCGAATGAACAGGATTATTGGGAGTTCTGTTTTGGTGAGTTGAGTGAGAAGGATAAGTTACTCTTGTTTGGTGATAGGAAACAGAACAATGAGGTTGATCGAGTAAAGGGACTTTGGCTCTCAGAGCCAGACAACCCAGGAGCCTATATTGAGTATCTCTCGGTTTATAAGTATGAACGGGGTGATTATCCGAATGATATGCTGGAAGTGGCAAGGGAAATTGATTCTGCAAATGGAATATACTTGCTGTTTCAAGCCGCGGCATTGGCGGAAGACTGTACGAAGGAAATTTCACCTAAAACACCGCTAGCCTCTGGTAAAAAAGGGCATAAAAAAAGGAAGTCAATTTCCTCAAAAGTGAGCTCAAAAGATTATGTAAGCATTACAGATGAAGAGAAATTCGGTGAAGCGATGAAGCTGCTACGTCGAGCAGTGGAGATGCCGGACTGTAGTAACTATGGTCATGAAATGATGCAGAGAAGAATTCCTCTGTTAAAAAGAGAAGGTCATGATTGGGTAACGCGTGTTTTCCCTATTTCGTACCTTGCCAGCAATTTGCCCTCCATCTACTCGCTGTTAAAACTATCTCAGCTTATTGATGCGGAGGCGTATCGCTGTGAGCAAGAGAAAGATGTAGAGGGTTTGAAGCAGATTGTAAACGATTGGAGAGTTCTTTGTAAGCATCTACATGGCACCAGTGAATCTCTTGTTGATGTTTTGATAGTTAGGGCATTTCTCCATGCCCCTTGTAATGACTTTGCGCAAGCCGCAAAAGCTTGTGAGCTTGATGAAATGGAAAAGTACTTCACAGCATTAGATCAAAAGTTTAACGATCAGAAAAATGAACGTCATAGGGCAAAAAATACGGTGGCGTGGAGAAATGATCTGGAACTTAAAGGCGGGATACTTTCTGGTATGGCTTTATCAGGAATTATAAATCAGCTTAACGATGCGAGTGTTGTAGCTGTTCCAAATACCGAGCTTGAGCGGCTTGCAGATCATGCTTTCTGGAATCGCCTGATGTCAGTAATACATTGGGCGCTCTTACTGATCATTGCTGCGATCACAGTGATTTATAAATATTGCAGTAACCAATTAGCAAAAAAAATAGCACGAAGAATGATTGGGATCTTCGGCTTACGAGATTGGCTGTATGTTCTATGTCTAGGAACTTTGCTGCCTGTGGCGGTTTATTGGATTGTTAATGGAGCGAGGACTCCGTTGAGTGTGCAGAATTGGTATCTTGGGTATAGGGACATGGCATTGCCTGCTGGGCAGTCTGCTAGTTTACTCCTGCTGCTCCTGTTCACACCGATGCTGGCTATTTCACATCGCTTGCAAAAACTGATTCCTTTCAAAGAAGGAGAGAGAATGTTGATCATTTGGATTGCTGCCGGTCTGGCGCTTTTTTCAATGCCGGTTTTTGGTTTGGCTCTTGTAATAGACTTTGATGACCGAGTGATTATTAAATTAGGTTATGCAATGCAGGCCGTGTCTTTACTGTTACTACTGTTAGCCCCTATTTTTAATTTTGTGAACAGACAGCGCAAAGGTGTGTTTGGAGTTATGCATCATATTAGGCATCACATTTTGGTGACCGTATTGATTATCTCATCATTTGTGATGGCACTTCATGTCCCTATCTACCACAGCATAGAAAAGCACTGGGTAGCTGAAGATGAAATATTCAAGATCAGTCCAGAGCATACCTCTCTGACTCAGCACGAAAGCCTGGTGACAAAACAGCTATTGAAGGAGCTAGAAGAAGAGATTCAACAGTTAGAATCTGAATGATTAGACATCAATCTTGCTCAAGCCGCGCTTGGTGAGCCGGGTATGAATGGGTGCTCCGGTTTCCTCAGGCTTCCAGCCCATAGCGCGGCCTTCTTCAATGATGGTTTCTACCATGTCTGGTCTAAATATACGGGGGCACTGGGCGATGATTTGTTGGCCTTCTGGAGTTTCATTAAGCTCGATGCGAACTTCCGTAAAGCGGTCCGTGCTACGCTTTGCCCAGCGGTATTGAAGGTCGTAGAAGCAGATTACTTCGCTTTTTTTGAGTGGAAGAGACATGATTGGAGTTTTAAGTTCTGAGTTTTAGGTGTCAAGTGTGGGTGTGCACAGGACAGTTTATCAGAAAACAGCGGAAGTATTACGCGAGCAAGTTCGTGAGGCCTTGCTAGATCACGATGCATTTGAGCAGAAGGTGCGTGCTTGTGAGTTAGAGCGCTGTAGGGCGACTTGTTGTCATGATGGAGTTTACCTCTCTCAGGAGGAAGTTGAGGGGATTAAAAAGTTATTGGCAGAAAATGCCGAACAGTTTGCAAGTTATGGGCTTACCTTACCTGAAGAACCGATTATTGAAACTCGTGGAGGGAGATCTATGAAAACAGCCATACGCGGAGCAGAGCCAGATGAGCTAGCGGATGACTTTCCTAGGCATTTTCCCAAGACGCGCTGCGTTTTTTTAGATAAGCAAGGACGTTGTGGGATTCAGCGTTTGTCCATGGAGCAGGGAAGGGAGCCTTGGTTTGATAAACCACTGACTTGCTGGATTCATCCCATTGTGATTCTTCCTGTGAGTGAGGAAAGATCACGTCCGTTAGTGACCTTGGTAAGTCCTGAGAATGATCCACAGAAAACCGAAGAATACCCAGGTTTTGCCTCCTGTACTCACTGTGGGAGACTAGATGAAGGTGGAAAAAAAGCCCGGCAGGTATTAGCTGCCGAGCTTGAAATGTTAGGTGAGATTGCAGGGCGCGATATTCTAGGTGAGCTAAATGCTGTGCCCCTGTATTAGCCTTTGGTAACTGCTTCCCAAGCTCCGTCTGCTTCGTCGGACTTTAGGCATGCATCAATGAATGCTAAGCCCATGCGGCCATCGTCGATGTTGGCATACTTGCTACCATCACATGACCATTCATCACCATTTTTATAAGCGCGGATGTCTTTTTCAAACTCACGGTGAAGTCTAGCATAGGCATCATGAAATGCCTCGCCGTGACCACTTGGGATCGTGGGTTCATCAAGTAGCCACTGAGGGATATCACCGAGGAATCCGTCGTTAGCTGATACCGCGCCACGCCAGTAAGTGCGGTCAGGTTGGTCTTGAAGAAGAATGGTGATCTTCTCTGGGTCTTCTTGACTCCACTTTAGTGCACCTTTGGTTCCGGCGATCATGATTCCAAGATCGTTTTTGTGACCGATACATATTTGAGATGCGCGCACCAGACATTTACCGCCGTTGGTTAGTTCACCGTAGACAGTGAAGTGGTCATCGATTGGGCGACCGGGGACAAACTTATCGAGCCGGGCGGAGACGCGCTCTACGTCTTGACCTGTAACAAAGCGGAGCTGCATGAGGGCGTGGGTGCCGATGTCGCCACCACAGCCGCTGCCGCCTGCTTTTTTAGGATCGGTGCGCCAAGCAGCTTGAGCTTGACCAGAGTCTTCGAGTTTATCAGCGAGCCATCCTTGAATGTAGTAAGAATCTACCCAACGAACTTCACCTAACAGTCCGCTCTGGACGATGTGACGGCTGAACCAGCTAGACCAGTGGCCGAGGTAAGTGTGTGCTACGGCAAAGGGTACGTTTTTCTCTTTTGCTTTAGCTAATAATTGATTGGCCTCATCAAGATTCACGGTGAGGGGCTTTTCACACATGACAGGGATGCCTAGCTCAAGGGCTTTCATCGCTGGATCAAAGTGGACAAAGTTAGGTGTTACGATGAGTAAGTAGTCGATACGGTCCTCTTCTGGAAGGTTAGCCTGAGCTTCTAACATAGCATCGTATGTAGGATATCCTTTCACTGGGTAAGGCCAGTTGCTCGCCTCTTCCATGGCGGCATCTGGGTTTGAGCCTAGTGCTACGGAGTGGACCTTGCGTGTGCCATCAAAGTGGATGGCTTTCTGGTGTGGGTTTGCAATGAAGGCTCCTGAGCCTCCTCCGATCATTCCTACTTTAAGTGGTTTAGAAGACATGTGTGTAACGGTGAAGTTAGGGTTTTGAGTTTATTGATTATCGGTATCAAAGGCGGAATCGAAAAGGCCGCCTGTATTACGGGAGAAATCGAGAGTTTTAACGTAAGCGCAGGACTCGGTAGCGCCTTGGAAGCGGTCCATACGAGCGTCTTCCCATTCCACGGAGAGTGGTCCTTCATAGCTGGTATCACTGAGGGCTACGATGATTTCCTCAAAGTTGATATCACCACGTCCGACAGAGCGGAAGTCCCAGAAACGGCGTGGGTCTGCAAAGTCAGTATGACCACCAAAGACACCTACGGTGCCATCGCCATGTCCCCACCAAGCATCCTTCATGTGCACGTGGTAAATACGATCTGAGAAGGTGCGGATAAATTTTACGTAGTCCACACCTTGGTACCCGAGGTGTGATGGATCATAGTTAAAGCCAAAGCGCTTGTGGCCTTTCACTGCTTCAATAGCTCTTTCTGTGGAGGCGATATCAAAAGCAATTTCAGTAGGGTGGACTTCGAGGGCGAAATTTACATCAACCTCTTCAAATACATCGAGGATGGGAGTGAAGCGTTTGGCGAAATCATCAAACCCAGCTTGTAGGTATTCCTGTGAGGTAGGCGGGAATGAGTAGAGTGCATGCCAGATTGATGAACCTGTAAAACCATTCACTGCAGGGGTGATAGGGTGTTTTCCGCCGGGGCGAGCATCCATGAATTTACGGCAAGCACGGGCGGCATTGGCCATGTGCTCAGCAGCACGCTGGCGGACACCTTCTGGATCACCATCGCCCCAGATTTCCTCGGTGAGGATGGCCTGATGGCGTTCATCAATGTTATCGCAGATAGCTTGGCCAACGAGGTGGTTAGAGATGGCGTAGCAGTCTAGGCTGTGGGAGTTAAGAAGCTCCCATTTTTGAGTGACGTAGGAGTCATCAGAGAGTGCGGCATCAACATCGAAGTGATCGCCCCAGCAGGCGAGTTCGACGCCATCGTAGCCCATTTCTTTAACTTTGGGCAAGAGGTCAGCAAGGGAGAGGTCGGCCCACTGGCCGGTGAATAAGGTAACTGGACGAGACATTTTAAATTAAGGATAATGAATGATGAATAGTGAATGAGGGAGATGAAAAAAGCGAAGCTGAGGAGGTGAATCCCAAGCCTCGCTTGATAA
>CALBVY010000086.1 GCA_937969495.1 uncultured Verrucomicrobiales bacterium
AGGTGGTGATGATGTTGGTGGAGGTATTTTCCCTGTGACTCCGGCTACACCGACTGCATTTGAGACTCGAAATACTGGTGTAACATTACAGATTCAGCCTACCATTGATCAGAACAACTACATGATTGACCTTACCTTCTCTCCTGAATTGGTTGAGTTTGAAGGTTTTATCAACTACGGTAGTCCGATTCAGAGCCCGGCATCTGACGCCTTTGGTAATCCTACTCAGCTTACTATTACGGAAAACCGGATTGAGCAGCCAGTCTTCTCAACTCGTAAAGTGACAACTGCGTTAAACATCTATGATGGTTATACTGTCGCTGTCGGTGGATTAATGCGTGAGGATGTGCAAAATGTTGAGGATAAGGTGCCTATACTTGGAGACCTTCCGCTCATTGGTCGTCTTTTCCAGACCAAGTCTGAAAACCGGATCAAGAGCAATCTCATTATCTTCGTTACAGCTCAGATTGTTGATCCTGCTGGTGCACCGATTAACGGTAATACCAGTGATGCTTCAGCTGTCATGAATCCTGTAAGCATGAATTCTGCTGGTGATGGCTCTCAGTTATTACCGCCTCCAGGTAACTAACGAGTTAGCAAATAGGAATCATCCTAAAATTAATTATACCCTGATCGTGGCAACGCGATCAGGGTTTTATTTGGATAAATATCAAGCTGGGATGAGAAAGCATGTTTATATGCAAAAACAACTTCATATTATAGGTCTGACGGGTGGTATTGCCACTGGGAAATCAACTTGCGTGCAAATGCTTCACCATTTAGTGCCTCAAATGGTGATTTTTGATGCAGATGTCTGTGTAAGAAACCTTTACCAGAAAAAAGAGGTGTTATCCGGGTTGAAAGAGTATTTTGGTGAAGCTGCTATCTTGGAAAACGGAATGGCTGATAAAGCTTATTTGAGGGAGCGAGCATTTTCAGCGATCGATGATCGGCGGTTTCTTGAGGAGCTATTTCATCCTCGTGTGAGGCAAGAATGTCTTGCATTATTAAAGCAAACCGCTAATAAAAGTGTGTCTCCGCTATTTGTCGCGGATGTTCCTCTCCTGTTTGAAGGTGGATTTGATTTTGGTCAGTCACTTAATGTGCTGGTAGCCACCAGTAGAAAAACTCAGGTCGAGAGGCTCGTCTGGCGTAATAAGTGGGATAAAGACACCGTGCATTCTGCATTGTCTTCACAGATACCTATTCAGGCCAAACATGCCATGGCTGATGTTGTTTTCTGGAATGAGGGGCCTCAGAGATTACTCCACAGCCAGTGTCGTCGTTTTCTTCAATCACTATCTATTCATTTCTAAATAATAGAAATTCATTTTATTTCCCCATGAGCGATCCATCTGAACCTAAAGAAGGTGCCCTAGACGTCTCACCAGTAACTGTGACGGCAGTGCTACCTGAGCTTCCTAAGTCAATTTTCATCAATGATTACCGTGAGAAGCCACTTTCTGAAATCTATTCTATGTTAGAGGCGCTACCAGTCAAAATCCCCGCTAAAGCATCTAAAAGCCAGCTGATTTTTGAGTTGGTAGCCTTTTACGGAAGGGAGGGTGTGACACTAGAGGGTGAAGGTATTGTAGAACAGGCTAAGGATAATTACGCCATGTTGCGTGATCCTGTTAAAAGCTTTAAGACCTCACCGGATGATCTCTATATTAGTGGTAATCTGATCCGTGATCACGGTCTCGTTGTCGGTCAAAAGGTGAAAGTCACATTGCGTGGGCCTAAGGGAAGGGATAAATATATCTCAGCAAACGAAGTGTTGGAAGTCGAGGGTAAGCCGGTGGAGGAATACGCTAAGCCAAAAAGTTTTGATCAACTAACTGCGATGTTCCCTGATCAGCGGATTATTTTAGAAAATAAAGAAACGGGCTACACCCCCCGAGTATTGGATCTTGTGGCTCCACTAGGAAAAGGGCAGCGAGGTTTGATTGTAGCACCTCCACGTGGAGGAAAAACCATTGTTCTGAAGCAGATTGCAAAGTCCATCCAGCTCAATCACCCTGAGGTAGAGCTTATTATTTTACTTCTTGATGAACGGCCCGAAGAAGTAACGGATTTTGAGGAAACAGTGGCAGCGGAAGTATTTAGTTCTACCTTCGATGAATCTGCGAAGCGTCATGCGCAGGTTTCTGATTTGGTGATGGAGCGTGCCAAGCGTCTTGTCGAACTAGGTAAAGATGTTGTGCTGCTTTTGGATAGTCTTACCCGTCTTGCACGAGGGCATAATACAGCTCAACGTGGTGGACCCATTGGTTCGGGCGGTCTTAGCTCGGCTGCACTCCAACAGAGCCGGAAATTTTTTGGTGCAGCACGGAACTGTGAAGAAGGCGGTAGTCTTACCATTTTAGCCACAGCATTGATCGAGACGGAGAGTAAGATGGATGAGGTTATTTTCGAAGAATTTAAGGGGACGGGAAATATGGAGGTGCGCTTAGACCGTGAGCTGGCCGAACAGCGTATTTATCCTGCTATTCATATTCCACAAAGCGGTACCCGTAATGATGATCGGCTATATCACCCTGACGAAATGGCAAAAGTTCTAGAAATTCGCCGTCAGCTTGCCTCGATGCCGATTGGCGAGGCGATCGAGACCTTACTTAAAAACCTCTCTAAAACAGGAACAAATGCAGAACTTCTCCTTAGCGGGCTAACGATTGGCAGATAGCCAGCTTGTGAAATTCAAGTCATTGTTCTGATGAAGTGTTTTTCCGATAATTAGAATTTTTATTCTCTTGGACTATAATAACATGTTCATATCAAAATGATCAGTAAGGCGGAAGATATTAAAGTTTTTCTCAATCAATGCGCGAAACGTGATAATCATCAAGTTTGCGCTATAGATACCGAGGCTGATAGCTTGCATCGGTATCGTGAGAGTTTGTGTCTGATTCAGTTTAGTGATGGTGTGGATCATGTGCTGATTGATCCTTTGGCGATTGATGATTTATCGGAGTTGAAGACTTATCTTGAGACGGCAACCTGCTGGATGCATGGAGCGGACTATGATATGCATATGCTCAAGGAGAATTTGGGCGTTATTCCACCTCATGTCTTTGATACTCAGATTGGCGCTAGATTGTTGGGGGTGAGGAAATTTGGATATGGTAATTTGGTGGCTCATTATATGGGAATGGAGCTTGAGAAAACATCTCAGAAGGCAGATTGGGCGAAGCGACCATTAACGGCCATTATGGAGAAGTATGCTCTTAATGATGTGGTGTATCTGCTTCCAATGGCCGAGATGATTACTTCTCAGTTGAAGGAGGCAGGTCGCTATGAGTGGTTTACTCAGAGTTGTGAGGCGGCACGAGAGAAGGCTCTGTTGCGCAAGCCAGAAAAAACAGAGCGGTGGAGGATTAAGGGGAGCGGTAGGCTAGATAAAAATGGTCTCAACTACCTCCGCGCATTATGGTGCTGGCGCGATGGAGAGGCAGAGAGGTGGGATCGGCCTCCATTTATGGTGGCTGGGAATAAGCAGCTTTTGGATTGGGTGGCAGAGTTACAAGAGGGGCGAAAGCCCAAAGTGCCTAAGCATTATCGTGAGAAGAGGGTGAAAAATTTTTATCAGGCTGCGGCTGAGGCAGAGAATGTAGCGCCAGAAGATATGCCGCAGAAAATTCAAGTTAAGCGTAGGCGTAAAGACCCTGACTTTGATAGCCGCTTGGATAAGCTGATGGCTCATCGTGATCAGGTGGCGTTACAATTAAATATTGAGAGCTCGCTGATTGCTGCCAGAGCTGTTCTGGAAGGCTTGGCTGGCCAGCATGAAGGTGCTGAGGAGCAATTATTACCTTGGCAGAGAAATCTGCTTGGCATTTAGATCGGTAGAAGTATGGATGGCGGTGTCCGTTTGTACATAAGTTATGCCCGTGCCCCCCACGCAAAGTTCCTTTCAGCCCACTGATGATCAGTTACTTCGTTTTGTCTGCTCAGCTTGTGGTGTTCGGTTGGTTGTTAATCATTCGGTAGCAGGCACTCATGGGCCGTGTCCTGCTTGTGGTGCGTCCATCGTGGCTCCACCTTTAGGGATGAGGCAGGATCTTACTAAAGAAGAATCTTCTCCATTAGCATCAAAATCTCGGAATAAGAGTAGGGTGGGGGAAATCGATGAGATGCTTGGTCTGCCAGTTGAGCGTATCAAACCAGCTTCTAAAGTGGGTTATGCACCAAGTAGAAATTATACGGCTCCGTCTAAAACAGATGTCTCAAAGAGTCATCAAAAGGCTGATCAGGTGCTGTTTTTTTTCAAAACTGTATGCATCATATTGCTTGTTATAACTATTATAGTGGGTGTCTTTTGGGGGTTGAAAAACTTTTCTTAAGATGTTTTTGAATCTTTCTAGTTATTGAGTTGGGCTATTACTCGTTGGTGGGTGATGTGGGTGGAAAAAAAAGCCCCAAAAACACGAAAGATTCTTGTTTCCGAGGGTAAAGTTTCAGACATTCATTGAGTCTATGAGCAATACGCCAAACGAGTCTGAGCAAAAGCCACAAAACGAAACTGATCTTGCGGATACTAATGTCTCTGATAGCCAGGAATATGGTGCATCACAGATTGATAAACTAGAAGGTCTGGATGCTGTAAGGAAGCGTCCAGGGATGTATATCGGTGATCCAGATGTAAGAGGACTGCATCACTGTGTTTTTGAGGTTTTGGATAACTCTATTGATGAGCATCTTGCTGGTTATTGTAATACGATCAGGATCACCCTTAATGTGGATGGCTCATGTTCTATTTCTGATGACGGACGAGGTATCCCTGTGGAAATGCATCCTAAGTTTGGTATTCCTGCGGTTGAATTAGTGCTGACAAGCTTGCACGCGGGTGGAAAGTTTGGTCAAGGTGCTTACAAATATTCGGGTGGTCTACACGGTGTGGGTGCTAAGTGTGTAAATGCCCTCTCAGATTGGTTTAGGGCTGAGGTAAGCAGGGAGGGTAAAGTGCACTCAATTACTTTTGAACGAGGTAAGACAGTGAAGCCGCTAGAGGTTATTGGGGAGGTAGATGATTCCCATACGGGTACAGCTATCACCTTTTTCCCGGATGCTACTATTTTTACGGATACCATTGAGTTTGAATTTGCCCGTTTGGCTACTCGTTTGCGGGAGCTCGCATTCTTAAATCCTGGACTTGTCATAGAGCTCGAAGATGAGCGTCCTGAGAGTGCTAAGGAGGAGCGCTTCTATTATGCTAAGGGCATTGAGGAGTTTGTTGCGCAGCTAGGAGAGAATAAAACTCTTGTTCATGCGGATCCAGTGGTCATTAAAGGGAAACGTAAAATTGAGGTCGACTACGATGGGAAGATCACAAAAGACGATGTATTTACCGATATTGTTTTTCAATACAACGATAGCTACCAAGATAATATTCTTTGCTTTGCAAACTCGATTCCCAACGCTGATGGGGGTGCTCACTTAACGGGTTTTCGTGGTGCTCTCACAAGGTCAATTAACCAGTATGCCAAAGCAAATAAAATTCTCAAAGATAAAGACCCCGCACTCTCTGGTGATGACGTGCGTGAGGGGATTATCTGCGTCATTAGCGTGAAGATGCCGAACCCTCGCTTTAGCTCTCAAACTAAGGATAAACTGGTTAATGCTGAGATCGAAGGAGTGGTGAGCTCCATTGTTTATGAAGGCCTGCAAGATTACTTTGATGAAAACCCCAATTTAGCTAAGACCATTATTGATAAGGCCGTTAATGCGGCGCGTGCTCGTGAAGCCGCACGTAAGGCAAGGGAGACGGTGCGCAAATCAGTGCTTTCTGGTGGTGGGCTACCTGGGAAATTAGCAGATTGCTCGGAGCGTGATCCTGCAAAGTCTGAAATCTACATTGTGGAGGGTGACTCCGCAGGAGGTTCCGCCAAGTCAGGCCGGAATCGTATCAATCAAGCTATCCTTCCACTCCGTGGTAAGGTTATCAACGTGGAAAAGGCGCGCTTGCATAAGGCACTGCAAAATAAGGAAATCCAAGCGATGATTACCGCGATTGGTGCTGGTATTGGTGAGGGTGATCAAGAAGGTGCCTTTAACCTTGAAAAAGTCCGTTACCACAAGGTGGTGATCATGACGGATGCTGATATCGATGGCGCCCACATTAGAACTCTGCTGCTAACTTTCTTCTGTCGGCACATGCCAGAGCTGGTGAAAGCGGGGTATCTCTACATTGCGCAACCACCACTCTACAAGGTAACGCGTAAGAAGCGGGAGGAGTATCTTGCTGATGATAATGCTCTGAATGAAATCCTTATTAGTCTTGGCTCTGAGGATGTTACACTGAAGAAATACGGCTCTGAGGAGAGAGTAGACAGCGATATGTTAAAAAGCGTGTTAGATACCCTCGCGCAGTTGACTCGTTTTACCCGCACCCTTGAAGGGCACGGTGGCAATTTCCAGAATTTATTAGCCAAGGGGAAAAATGGCCATCTCCCAGAGTTTATGGTGCGCTTACGCATTGGTAACGAAGAAGAGATTACTTATTTTGATACGGAGAAAGACTTACTGCAATTTGCTAGTGAAAACCGTGACCTTAGACTCTTTGATGAAGTTCTCACAGAGGAAGAAGAGGAGGCGTATAAAGAAAAAAATCAAGGAGTGCAGCGCCGTGCAGTTAAGCGTGAACTTCACGAGGCCACAGCCATTGCCAGAGTGTTGGCCAGACTTAATGAGCTTGGGGTGCAGACAGAGCCGTTTTTCTCTGATGATAAACCTATTTATGAACTGATTGAGGGCGACGGGCAGGATGGTGCGTTACCCGTATTTAATCTCTTCGAGATTCTTGATAGGGTGCTAGATATTGGCCGTCGGGGTATGAGGATTCAGCGATTTAAGGGACTTGGAGAAATGAATGCCAAGGAGCTTTACGCAACGACAATGGACCCTGAGACCCGACAGTTCCTCCGTGTTCGCCTAGATGAAGAAAATGCCATTGAAGCGGACAAGATGTTTGATGTCCTCATGGGTGACATTGTTGAGCCACGTAAGCGTTTCATCGAAGATAACGCACTCAATGTGCAGAACCTAGACGTTTAAATCCCCAATCATCTTAAGACTTTTTATTTTTTCCAATGTCCAGCGACAATATCAAACCAATCAACGTTGCCGATGAAATGTCGAAGTCCTTTTTGGACTATTCGATGTCAGTAATTATTTCTCGTGCCCTGCCTGATGCCCGTGACGGCTTAAAGCCCTCTCAGCGTCGTATCCTGTATGCGATGCACAATGACCTCTCGCTTTCTCCCAGTAAGCCACACTTAAAGAGTGCGCGTATTGTCGGTGACACCATGGGTAAATACCACCCACATGGTGATGGTGCCATTTATACCACTTTGGTGAATATGGCGCAGCCTTGGACGATGCGTGAAATCCTCATTGATGGTCAGGGTAACTTTGGTTCTGTGGAAGGTGATGCCGCCGCGGCGATGCGATACACCGAGGCTCGCTTGACCCATCTCGGTTCAGCCATGATGACGGACTTGGAAAAAGAGACCGTTGATCTGCAGCCTACTTATGACGAGACGCGTAATGAACCCGTTGTCCTCCCTGCAGCCATCCCTAACCTCTTAGTCAATGGTGGCACCGGTATCGCCGTAGGTATGGCGACAAATATTCCGGCACACAACCTTGGTGAAGTCATTGACGGCACCTGTGCCCGTATCGATAATCCTCAGCTCACGATTGAAGAGCTCAAGCAGTATATCAAGGGGCCTGATTTTGCCGGTAAGTGTGAAATCCGTGGGTTTAAAGGGATTGATAGTTACTTCCACACTGGCCGCGGTAGTATCAAGATGCGGGGAACGATGGAGGTGGATGAAAAAGCTTCTGGTGTTGCCGTCATTACGATTACTGACGTGCCGCATGGTGTTAATCGTGCTGTGCTTCAGCAGCGTATTGCGGAACTAGTTAGGGAGAAGATTCTTACGGATATTTCTGGCATGCGTGATCTCTCAGATGATGAGACACGCATCGAGATTACCTTGAAGCGCGATGCCCGCCCACAGGTGGTTGTAAACCAAATCTTTAAGCTCACTTCCATGGAGACATCCTTTGGGGTGAACATGCTCGCTATTCACGAGCGTCGTCCTAAGCAGCTTTCCATTATGGATGCTCTGGATGCTTTCATTGAGCACCGCCGTGAGGTGATCATCCGCCGTACTCGTTTTCTTCTTAATAAAGCAGAAGACCGTGCGGAGAATTTAGAAGCGTTTTTGTTAGCGCTTGGTCACCTTGATGATTTTATTAAGATCATCCGTGATTCCAAAAACCGTGACGAAGCTCGTGAACGATTGAAGGCTTACACCTTCCCTGTGAAAACAGCCGAGCAGCTAGGTATCCTAATTCGTTCCCAGCCTAGTGTACAGGGTGATGCCTACATTTTCACAGATCGCCAGGTAAACGCCATTCTTGAGCTACGCCTCTATCAGCTCACTGGTATGGAGCAGGATAAGGTAAAGGTAGAATATGATAATATTCTTGAGGAGATTAAAGACTACCTCGATATTTTAGCTAAGGAAGCGCGTGTGCTTGCGATCATTAAAGACGAGCTTTTGGCAATTAAAGAAAAGTATGCCACACCACGCCGCTGCCCTATCCTTCCTGATGAGGGGGAGATTGCGATTGAAGATCTTATCGCCAATGACGGCATGATCGTCACTCTTTCTAACAAAGGCTATATTAAGCGCACAGCATCTGCTGAATACCGCGTGCAGGCACGTGGTGGTAAGGGTGTGAAGGGAATGGAAACTCGTAAGGCAAATGATACGGATGACGATGAACAGGACTTTGTAGAGCATCTTTTCTCTGCTCAAGCACATGATTATCTGATGTTCTTTACTGATACAGGACGTGTGTATGTTGAGCGCGTCTACGGTATTCCAGAAGGCTCCCGCGCATCTAAAGGGCGTAGTATTAAAAATCTATTGAATTTACAACCGGAGGAAAATATCGCGGCCACGCTACGTCTTGAGCGTAAGACCAATGATGAGGGTGAGGATGTTACCTTTGCTGTTGAAAATGGCTTTGTGCTTTTTGCTACTCGTAACGGCAAGGTAAAGAAAACTTCGCTTAGTGATTTCCGTAATTACCGCAAGGATGGTATCATCGCTATTAAGCTGGATGAAGGGAATGCACTGATTGACGTGCGTCTAACTACTGGTGGAGATGAAGCCATTCTTGTTACCCGCAAGGGGCTTAGTCTGCGCTTTAATGAGGAGCAAGCTCGGTCCATGGGTAGAGCCACTGCGGGTGTTCAGGGTATCAAGCCTGTAGGAGAGGATTACGTTGTCGGCCTAGCTCTTGTAGATGAAGAGGGGACACTTTTGGTCGCCTCTGAAAACGGAATTGGTAAACGTTCCCCCTTCGCTGATTACCGTTCTCAATCACGTGGCGGAAAGGGTATCATCACAATGAAGTGCACGGAGAAAACAGGTGATGTTGTAGGTGCATGTATGGTGCATCCAGATGATGAACTGATGCTAATGACTTCCTCTGGGCAATCTATCCGTATCCGCTGCGCTGATGTGCGTGAGGCTGGCCGAAATACCCAGGGTGTAAAACTCGTTACCCTCAAAGGTGGTGAGAAGCTACAAGATATTGCCCGTGTGGTGCCTGATGAGGGAGTAGAAGAAACCGAAGATTCAGAAGAGGTGACTGACCAAGCGGAGTAATAGGTGATGAACCAAGCTGAGTTTGATCTAACCACGGAGCCTGCTCCGGTGCGTGAGTTTCTCGGCTGGGACTGCCCCTTACTTGATTCCGTTAGTAAGTGGCTGCTGGACTTAGGTGCTGATCTTGCGACCACGCTGGTGGTTGTGCCTACGACGAATAGTGGTAGGCGGCTGCGGATGCAGCTCTCATCCGGTGGTGTTTCAGGAGGTGGTGTGCTCGCCCCTCATGTGCTGGCTCCCAGCCGTTTGTTTGAAGTTGAAGGTGTTGCCTCACGGCAGGAGTCACTCTGGGCATGGGTGCGTGCTATCCAGCAGATCAATGTGGAAGATTTTCCAAATCTCTTGCCTAATCATGAGAGTGGATCGACTCAAGGTTTTCGCCCTGCGCTAGCATTGGCTAGGCAGATGATGACGCTACGTGATCAACTGGCCGATGGGGATGCTTCATTCCGTGATGCAGGATTTCATAGTATTGAAAAAGAACGGTGGGAAGAGCTTTTTTTGTTAGAATCGGCCATGTTGCAAAACCTTGGAGCGTGGAATCTTAGAGATGCCGTGCTAGCAAAGCGTGATAAGGCAAAAAATCCTGATCTTCCAGCAGGAGTGAAGCGCATCGTTGTGGCATGTGTGCCGGATCCTACTCCGCTGGCAGAACGCGCACTCAAGGCATTTCTTGAGAGAGGACTACCTGTTACGGTATTAGTTCATGCACCTGCGGTGGAGGCGGCGAGTTTTGATGCATGGGGTAAGCCGTGTGTTGATATTTGGAAAAATACAGAAATCCTGATCCCTGATTGGGAAAAGCGACTGCATGTTGTGGATTCTTCTACAGAGGCTGCAGAACTGTGTGTGCATATTACAGGGAGTGATCACACAGAGTCAGATGAGCTAGCGCTTACTTTATGTGATCCCAGTTTTGCCACAGCATTGGATAAGTCTTTTGCCGCAGCAGGTTGGCCACTTTTTGATCCTGAAGGGGAGAGTTTAGTCGGCTCAGGATTCGTAAGATTACTTCGTGTTGTTGGTGATCTGACCAAGACACCTGCTCCTTTTTCAGCACTCCAAGAGCTCGTGCGCTTGCCAGGGGCTGAGTTGTTTTTGCCTAAAGATGTAACGAGGCATCACGCCGCAAAATTGATGGATGAACTGCAGCTTAAGCACTTACCAGAAACAGCGAGAGAAGCACAGAGACTTACTTCTAATGGCGATGCGGAATCAATTATCACCACTGTGGGGGAGAATTTGCTCATGCTTAAGGATGGTGTTATGCTTGATGTTTTGCGTGCTTGGTTAGTGTCCTGGCTTCAGGCTACAGATCATGCCATAGCTGGGACGGCAAAAGCGGCAGAACCACGAGTGATTGAGGCTTTAGACGCGGTGGCGAGGTTGAAAATGTTCGATAAAGAGCCTGATGCAACAGAGGTCGTTGAAATGATGATAGAGGCTCTACAGTCAGCTAGAGCCAGTGCTAACCGTGATCAAACGGCGCTGGATTTACAGGGTTGGTTAGAAATTTCTTATGATCCTGCCACGCACCTTATCCTTGCGGGGATGCACGAGGAATGCGTGCCAGATGGCTCGGTGGATGATGTGTTTTTACCAGATTCACTACGTCAAAAACTAGGTCTTAGAGATGCAGCTGGGCGTTTTGCACGTGATGCTTTTCTACTTCAAGGTGCTTTGCGATCGAGGGATGAGCATGGCAGAGTGGATGCCATTGTGGCACGCTTTACGGATGCAGGAGAAGCGAGGAAGCCATCGCGCTTGCTGATGCGCCAGACGGGGAAGAGTCTACCGGCAATCGTGCAGCATTTGTTTGTTGAGTCATCTTCCACCATAGCAAAAGGAGGGGCTTGGCGGCGTGATTGGATTTTGCACCTACCGCAGGTGGATAATCCTTATTGTGATGATCCGCCACGGAAAATTTCGCCCTCTGCGTTAGAATCTTATTTATATTGCCCATTACGATTTTATCTTCGGAGAGTTCTGAAAATGGATCGCTATGAAGCGAGGAAACAGGAAATGAATGCGATGGACTTTGGTAACCTATGTCACAAAGTGTTAGAAGTCTTCGGGGGGGGTCATGCTGTCAACGGATCAGTGGATGCCGGAGAAATTTGCGATTATCTTTTTGATGTGTTAGGTCGTGAGGTTGCAAGCTTGTATGGCGAAGACCTTAGTCTGCCGCTTATGGTGCAGATGGAAAGTGCGCGTGAGAGACTACGCGCTTTTGCTGGTAAGCAAGCAGAGGCTTGTGCCGGTGGGTGGAAGATTGTTGAGGCAGAGCTGGCAGTAGGAAGGGGAGAGCGTGTGCTTGAGTGGCAGCTAGGTGGGCACCCTTTAACAATGGTTGTGGACCGTATTGATAGGCATGAGGATGGTAAACGCTGGCGTGTCTGGGATTATAAAACATCAGGGAAAGCTGCCAATCCTGAAGACCAACACTTAAAACACTGGGATGAGGCAGAAAATCGCCCCCAGCTAGGTGAGCTGATTATACCACCTCGGAAAAGAGTAGAGCATCGCTGGGCAGGCTTACAGCTACCGATTTATGCAGCATTTGTGCAGGATTATTTTCAAACAGAGGAAATGCCGCAAGTAGGTTATATTAACCTGCCGCGCGCCGTTGGCGATGTAGCTTTTACTCCATGGGCGAATTTTAACACAGAGATGCTTGAGCATGCGCTGACCTGGGCGGGAGCTGCGATCCAGAATATTAAGGCTGGGGAGTTTTATCAGCCAGCGGAGCTCTCTAGCAAGGAGCGTGAGTGGGATGATTTTGCAGAGCTAGCACCAGATGGACTAGCTGCTGCATTTGGCATTTGAAAGAATGAGATAACAAAGCATCATTACTACTATGGAAACGCCTCCGGAAAATAAGCAAAACCATGATCCACACAAGATTGAGGGTGTGAACAATCGAACCTCAAAGAAGACCTCGTTCCCGTGGATCCGTATATCCTTTTTTATCCTCGTGTGTGGTTTTGTTATTGCTCTTCAAGGGCCTTTAACTGGAAAGATTTGGCGTAAAATTCAAGTTCTTCGAAAAGAGTCATTACCTGAATCTGCTTCATCATCAGAGACATCTGGGCGTTCGGATTCGGTGTCCCTGATGGAGAATAAGCCTCCGGTTATCCCTCCAGCTGAGCATACCGCTAGCTCTGGTGCTAATATTCAGAATATGTCTAAAGGGTTTCAGTTAGAAACGAAGGTGATAGTTGAAAAAGGGAAGACAGCTTCGGAAGAGAGAGTGAAGAAAGATAGCTACAGCGCAAGCTATGAGCTGAAGATTCATCTCCCAGAGCCAACACAGACGATGGAGGGCCTGCAAAAGGTTAATCCCGAGTTACAATCTCTTTTGCCCGGTCTCAGGGATATGCTCCCTAATGCGGAAGTTTCATCATTTTTCTATCAGCTTTATGAAAATAAAACGAACCGTATTAAAACGAATCTCACCAAGCTTGATCAATTAATGACACGGCATAATTTTTATGATTGTGAAACGATACTTAATCTCAAGCACCCTAGCACCGGGCGTCGTGTGTTACTTGTGCAGGCAGAGATGGATGTGGTCTCAGATGGGTCAGATGGAGACCGCCTTCCGACGATGCCAGATAAAATCGTCAACTCATCACACTATCAGCCAATGACGAGTTACGGCTGGAAAAAACGAGGCACTACTCCTAATCCTCTGATTGCAGGGTGGAAAAAAAGAATTAAAAATGCAGAAGCTGAACTGGCAAGATCTAGCACCACTGCTGAACGTAGAGCATGGCTTAATATGCGAGTGAAAAAGATCAAACGTGAGATTGAAGATATGGAGGCACGGAGTTATCTGATAGCAGAATATGATCCATTTATCGTGATGCCAATTAATATGGTGCTCGCAAAAGATGACCCTTATGCTGCGAGGGTGGGTGACTATGCGGTGGTGGTTTATCAGGGGCAGATCTATCCCTGTATTGTGGGGGATGCAGGGCCAAGTTTTAAAGTAGGGGAGGCCTCACTACGTATGGCAAAGCAGCTTAATGCGAGAGCTAGCTCATACTCACGTCCTGTTAGTGATCTTACCGTTACTTATATGGTTTTTCCAAGGTCTGCAGATAAATTTGGGCCGCCGAATTATCAGCAATGGCGTGAGCGTTGCCTCAATCTGCTCACAGAAGCGGGGGGGCTAGGTGATGGAGCCACACTGCACACATGGGAAAATACCTTGCCTGTCATAGAGTCAGTAGCGCCAAGCTCTCCATAGCAGCAAAGCTTGCAAATCAGTAGAGGCTAGATACAATGAAATCATGAAATTACGGATATTTTCCACCCTGTTTACATGCACTTTACTGTGCGTTTCTTGTGGCTCATTCCTTAGCCCTAGTGGTTGGCCGGTGACTGTGGTTCCTAAGTCGAAGGCTGTGGCTCACATGATTGAACACGTAAAATTCACTGAGTCTAATCAACGACTAACAAATCAGGAAAAGGCGCTGCTCACTTTCTTAGATGATCCTCAGAATGTGGCTGATGCTATTGGCGAAAAAAACATGGAAGGGTCACACCAGTGGTCCACAGCGGAAGTTTACTTAGTGGAACCGGGGAAACACGTCTCCGTTCTCTGTGAAAACGGCTATCAGCAGAAGCCTGTCTATTTCCACTACACGGAGTCCGAGAAAACTTGGTATCGTGTAGGTAACTTAGAGCCTGATCATTCCAAGGGGGTGCCAGCTGTTGTTGTGAAGTAACCATCGTGGATGTCTGCTAACTTTTGTGTGCCAGCATATCCATATGGCAATTCTTAATCGCCTCGCGATTTTTCTCGTTCCTTTTTCATTGCCAGCCGCCTTGATTGATTATTAGAATAGCGCCAGATTATGAAAACTACGTTCCAAATCATCGCCCTCGCCGTCATTTCTTTGGCATTCTCATCTTGTTGTGGCCTTCTTCCTTGTGGAGGATCTCTTTCTGCTGAGAAAGAAGTCACCACTTACAGTGAAACACAGCGCACTGTCTACGGAGGTAAAACTTCTTCCACTGTTACAGATCGCGTGCCTCACACCAAGATGGAAAAAGTATCTATTAGCTGTAATAAGTGTGGTTCAAGCTTCTGCCCCAAGCCTCAGTGCTGTGGTATTGTTAGCAATGCTGTGCTCTCTCGTGCCACTGCGCAAGGAGGCACTGGTGAGCCTCACATTGGCCTTATTCCTACAATGAAGACTCTTGCTGAGTAGTTATTTACGGATTTAACTTTTTTAAAGTCTGTGGTTCTTTGAGGATCACAGGCTTTTTTATGCTTTGAGGCATCATGGAGAGGGTAGATTTCATCTGGGTTGAAATGCATAATTTCGGCTTAATCTCAAAATTCAAACTGATATCGAACCGATTCACTATAAATCAGCTTGCCCAATCGCTTGGTTTGACCGATGAATCTTTCAGACTAAAAAGACTTTTTGCCCATGCCTATTAATATTGAAATGCCGAAGCTCTCAGACACTATGACTGAGGGAACTCTTGTGAAGTGGAATAAGCAAGTTGGTGACGAAATCGAGATCGGTGATGTTATCGCTGAAGTGGAAACCGATAAAGCAACCATGGAAATGGAGGCATTTGATGAAGGTACTCTCACGGAGATTTTTATTCAGGCAGGTGAAAAGGCCGCCGTCGGGGCTGCACTCGGTGTGTTACTTGAAGAGGGTGAGGAAGCAGGGGCACCCCCCGCGGCTTCCATCGCTGTAGCCGCTGCAGAGCCTGTTGCGAATGAGCCAGCTACGTCTACTCCAGTCTCTGCGCCAGCAACCGTAGCGACTTCTGGTGTGGCCGTTAATGTAGCGGGCCGTATCAAAGCTTCTCCTCTTGCCCGTAAAATGGCTGAGGTAAAAGGTATTGACCTTGCCAAGATTCAAGGCAGTGGTCCATCTGGGCGTATTGTTAAAGCCGATGTTGAAGGTTTTACTGCGGCACCTGTACAGTCTAGCTCGGCCCCTGCTGTTTCAGCCCCAGCTTCAGCTCCTATCTCTCCTACTGTGGCAGCAGGGGATCAGACCATTGAGCTTAGCTCTATGCGCCGTATTATTGCAGAGCGTTTGCTGACTTCTAAGACCACTATTCCGCACTTTTATCTCCACGTGGAGGCAGATACCGCACCATTGATGACCTTGCGTAAGCAGGTGAACGCCCAAGCAGAGCAAACGCATGGTAATAAATACAGCGTGAACGATTTTGTTCTTAAGGCAGTGATCAACGCCTTACAGGTTGTGCCAGAGGTGAATGCGTCATTTAATGGTGAGAACATCGTCCAGTTTGAAAAAATTGGAGTTTCCGTGGCTGTGGCTGTAGATGAGGGGCTGGTAACGCCTGTGGTTAAAGATGCTGCCAGTAAGTCGATGCTGCAGATTTCTCAAGAAGTCAAAGATCTTGCCGTTCGGGCGCGTGATAAAAAACTCAAGCCTAATGAGTTCGATGGTGGTACGATCACCGTGTCTAATCTCGGTGCTTGGGGTATTGAGAGTTTTGATGCTATCATTAATCCACCACAAGCGGCGATTCTCAGTGTCGGTGCTATTGTGCAAAAGCCAGTGGTGAAGGATGGTGCTATTGTCCCTGGGCAGCGCATGAATATTGGTCTGAGCTGCGATCACCGTGTGGTCGATGGTGCTGTGGGTGCAAAATTCCTCAATGAAGTGAAGAAACTTATTGAGAACCCTGCATTGATGCTGGTCTAAATAGTGCGATGTAAATTAGGCTGAGAATATGCGCTATCTTCTGCTTCTTAGCTATCTTTTCTCTGCGCAGGTTTTTGCTGTTGGTTTTGCCAATGGCTTAAAAATAGGTGAAGTTCGTGCTGCCTCGGCAGTTGTGTGGACGCGTCTCACCCAAGAGGTGAAGCAGGAAAAATGGGATCAACTCAGTGGTGGTGCTGTGCCTGGAGCAGCCGGATTTATCACCATGGTGTTATGGAAAGAGAGTGTTTCTGATAAGCCTCATAGCAAGTATCTCGGGTATGTCAGTGGAGAGGATGATTTTACTTTTCAATGTCGGTTCGATAATTTGGAGCCTTATACCAAGTACATCATTGAATTAGAGGGGCGTAAAGACCTCAGTGATACCCCCTTTATACTCCGTGGTGAATTTTATACTGCTCCTGCAGCCACGCAGGATAAAGCCGTGGCATTTACGGTGAGTGCCTACCAGTCTTTCCTTGCAGGGAATGAGCTGGAATATGGTCACCAGATCTATCCATCCATGTCTGAATTGAATGCGAATTTCTTTGTCCAGGCAGGTGGTGCGGTTTGTTTTGATAGGCCTACGGTGAGCCATGATATAGCTGCGGCTCGTTTCAAATGGAATCGGATATATGCCTTGCCATACTTTCGTGCATTTCATCAAAAAATGCCGAGTTACTGGCTGAGCGATGATTGTTGGCCTGAGCAGAAAAACAAAGGTTTTACCTGGAAGCAGGGACGTGAGGTGTGGCGTGAGCAACTGCCTATGAGTCATAAGCCTTACCGCACATTTCGCTGGGGGAAACACGTTCAGATTTGGCTAGTTGAAGGGCCCGCAGTTTGCCGTGATAACAAATCAGCCGAAGGTTCACAGGTGGATATGTTAGATGAAGAGCAATGGCAGTGGTTACGTGAGACGATGTCTGAATCTGATGCGACCTACCGTATTTATATATCTCCAACATCTGTTATCGAGATGAGTCAGAAAAAGAAAAACTGCAGTCAGTCCTTGCCGCAAGCAGGCGATAAGCTCCGCCAATTTTTAGCCTCGCAACCAGGTTGCTTTGTCATCTCTGGAAATCGTCATGGGCAGTATTATGCCTCAGATTCTAAGACGGGGTTAGAAGAGTTTGGCTGTGGGCCTGCGGTGGATGGGCGGGTGAAGAGTGTTGATCAAAAAGATAAGGCTTCATGGCAGACCTACTTTAGATCCGAGGGGGGCTTCCTCTCGGTAACTATTGGTTCTGGTGAAGATTCAGAAGCGAAGCTTCAATATCACAACGTCCAAGGTAAGGTGGTTCATACTATCATCTTTAAACGCTAGAAATGATGGCTATTAAATCTGTTAGTGAAAAAATCGTCATTACAGGTGGTGAAGGAGGTTTGGGTAAGACTCTTAAAAATATGCTTGAGCAAGCAGGTGCAGAGGTCATGGCTCCCGGGCGTGGTGAGCTAGACGTTACCTCTCCTGAGTCAGTGAAATTATTTTTTCAGAGAGTGGAAAATGTGAGTCTCTTGGTTGCAAATGCTGGACTAACAATAGATAAGCCTTTGATGAAAATGACGGAGCTAGATTGGATCCGGGTCATGGAGGTGAATTTGCGAGGAGCCTTTCTGTGCGCACGTGAGGTGTCTCGCTGTATGATGAGGCAGCGTAGTGGCCACATTCTTTTTATCTCTAGTTTTTCCGCGCTTCAGCCACCTGCTGGGCAGGTTAATTATGCTGCGGCAAAATCGGCTCTTTTGGGTATGATGAAATCAATGGCTCGTGAGTTAGGTCCGCGTAACGTCAGGGTGAATGCTGTGATCCCTGGCTTTATGGAGACGAAGATGACTCAGGGGCTGAGTGATAAAATAAAAGCAAGGGCGTTGGCTGGGCATGTACTAGATCGCTTTAATACAGCTGAGGAGGTAGCTAGCTTTATCACCGTGCTGCATCAGAAAATGCCTCATACATCAGGTCAAATATTTAACTTAGATAGTCGTATTTTACCGTAGTTCATATCAATTACGCATAACTGTAAAAATGGTGATTGAATGATAGTATTATGATATTTACTATTCCTTTTTTTCTTCAATCTCTAATATGATATCCATGGCTTATCCTGAAAAGATTCAGCCGCTGATTAACTATCTAGCGTCTCTGACATCGAGACCTGATATGGATGAGCTGCGGGAGTATTTGCTGCAAGCAAATGTTGATGTGGAAGATATGAAGGATTTTGTGCACTTTAACAGCTCTGGATATCGCCGCAATATGGTGTTTGAAAATGATGCTGTGGAGTTACTTTGTTTATGCTGGAAAAGTGGTCAACGTAGTCCTATCCATGATCATTCAGAATCGGTGTGTGGTGTTAAGGTCATTGAGGGTATTGGGACTGAGACAGTGTATGAGATGACAGCTAGTGGTTACATTAAGGCGGTGTGCTCCAATGATTATCCTGAAGGTTTGGTATTGGTCTCAGAAGATTCTGATACTCACCAGTTGGCTAATTTACAAGCGGTGGAAAATCTAGTTACGTTGCACGTTTACTCTCCCCCTTTACGTTCGATGCAGACGTATTCGATCGATTCTCGTAAAACTCAAATTTATGAACCTGTCAATGAAGGGCATATTGATGGCTGTGGTATCTAATCAATGGCAACATCGGATCAAGAGCCTTTGAGTAGAGGTAAACAGCAGAGTCTTACTTTCTACGAACAGTTCGAAAGTGATGGTTTGGCTTCGCTTGCCTCCATGGAGGGTGCGTGGAGTGATTTATCGTCTGCTGATGTTGTCACAGGTAAGGGGGGATTACCATGGCTAGGTATTCTGAGCGCCGTTGCCATTGCTGTACTGGCTTACTACCTGAATCAGCTGCCATTTGCCCCTTTTACCATCAAAGGTGCGGCGCTGGAGCATCCTATGGGGGTTTCCATGTTAGCGATTTTATTGGGTATGATTGTGGCTAACTTGATACCTTTGGAGTCCATGAAGGCTGGTTGTCGGTGGATTACTGCGTGGTGTATTCCTATGGCCGTGATGGCATTGGGTGCAGGGTTGAATCTGCAGATTCTTACAGAAGTGGGGTGGGCTTTATTAGCCATTATTATCTGCATGATGCTCATGGCTATGGGGGTGGCCTATGTGGTGGGGAGAAGCTTTGGATTGAGTCATCAGACATCTTATTTGTTAGGTGTAGGGACTGCTGTTTGTGGAAGTAGTGCCATTCTGGCTGCTTCGCCAGTTAGTGGTGCCGATGATGAAGATATACTGGTTACCGTGGGGGTGGTGAATTTAGTAGGGTTACTGGCGATGTTTTCCTGTGTGGCGGTGCTCTATATCATGCCGTTTGATGCGGAAGCATTTGGCGCCTGGGCTGGAGTGAGTATCCATGCTGTGCCGCAGGTGATTGCTGCTGGGGGAAGTCATAGTGCTGATGCTGCTGTGATGGCTTCTCTGGTAAAGCTAGTGAGAGTGGCTTTACTGGCTCCAGTGGTGATGCTTACTGCATGGTTTGTTACTAAATATGCTAAAAAAACATCACATCCGGGTGCTGCGCGAAGGAGGCTCTTAAGTTATGTGCCATGGTTTATTTGGGGCTTTTTAGCATTTGCTGTAGTTGGAGAGCTTGGGTGGTTACCCATTCTGGAATTTGTTTCTCAAGATCATGGAGTAGTGCGTATTTCGATGATCGAGGTGTTATTGGCGGCTGCCAAATGGTTGCTGATAGTTTCCATGGCGGCGATCGGTCTGCAGGTGCGGTTTAAACAAATCTTTAGAACCGGAGCTAAAGCCATGGCTACAGGCGTCATCACCTGGCTGGTGGTAAGTGCTCTGGCTTTATGGTTATTACGGCTTGCTCTGTAGTTAGCTGAGTAAGGATTTTCTTATCAGGTTAAGCGCAGCCTGGCTAACTACTTGCTTAAAGGTCTCGCGTCCACGGTTTGTATGACAGCGGTGCATCGCGAAACTTTGCTCATGAGTGGCAATGGCTATCCATACGGTGCCTACAGGCTTTTCATGAGTGCCGCCATTAGGGCCTGCGATCCCCGTTACCGAGGCGGCGATGTCTGCGCCAGATTTTCTGAGTGCTCCCTCTGCCATCGCGATTGCTACTTGCTCGCTGACGGCTCCATGGGTATCGATCAATGTTTGTGGAACGCCTAACACTTCGGTCTTAGCCTCATTCGCGTAGGTGATAAATCCATGAGTAAACACTTCTGAGGAACCAGAGGTATCAGTAACTCTACTGGAAATACGTCCTCCAGTACAGCTTTCAGCGAGTGAGAGAGTCTTCCCTTGTTCAGACAGTAGTCTCACTACTACCTCTTCCATACTTTCACTTTGTGCTGAGAAACATTCATCAGGAAAAGCTGCTAGTGCAATACGCTTACCCTCCGAGATCGCGGATTGTTTACCAATAAGACGCAGGTCAACTTCAGCTGGGCGAGCGCAGTAGCCAACTTCTAAATCATGGATTTTTTCTAACTGATGATCGATCTTAGTATGAAAGTCACTCTCACCAATCTCTGTAAAGCGTAGTAGTTCCATCTGATAGTCAGCATCTACTCCGGCGAGGGAGCGGAGGCGCGGCATGACCTCTTCTCGGAACATGGGTTTCATTTCACTTGGCGGGCCGGGTAGAAGAAAGAGTGCGCAAAGCCGGTCGCCACTCATGCGCGGTGGTGCGTAGATGCCAGGAGCAGTGCCATGAGCATTGGGCAAAATGTCTGCACCGACAGGATTCAGCGCTTGTTTTTTATTAGCTTCTGCCATTGGTCTGCCAAGTCTGGCGAAGAAAGCTTCTAGCGAGCGTAGTGCAGCTTCATCGGTGATTAGTTCGACGCCTAAGACCTCAGCAGCAGCTTCTCGTGAAATGTCATCGCTCGTGGGGCCTATACCGCCGGTGACGATAACGGCATCGCTGCGGCTCATGGCTTCCTCAAGGGCTTCAATGATAGCCCTGCCGTCAGGCACCGTTACTTGCCGCTGCACACGCAGCCCCAGGCCTAAGAGCTCCATACCCATCCATGCACCATGGGTGTTGAGTGTGGTTCCCAGCAGTAGCTCGCTGCCGGTGTTGATGATCTCGATGCGCATGGTGAATTATAGAAGAGTGCTTCTAGAGAAGAGTGAAATGACGGGGATACCTCGTGCTTCGATGGCTTCACGCCCACCTTCTTCGCGATCGACGAGAACCAGAGCGAAAGCAATTTGAGCACCGGATGCTTCTAGAACATCAGCGGCTTTCAGTGTAGAGCCGCCGGTGGTGATGACGTCATCGACGATGACAATTGTGTCACCCTCCTGAAAATTTCCCTCTATCTGTTTGCCCTTGCCGTGTCCTTTAGGTTCCTTGCGTACGGTGAAAACTTGAAGTTGCTGATCTTCTCCCGCGGACGTCATACCGATAGCGAGTGAAATAGGATCGGCTCCCAAGGTCATGCCTCCGATTGCTTGGGCATCTATTCCCCGTTCGGTGAGTTCATTTTTGACTGTGTCCCAGCCGAGTTTGCCGATCAAAGTCGCTCCTATTGGATCCATAGCAGTGACTCGGCAGTCGATGTATAGATCTGAGGTTTTTCCAGAGGCGAGGGTGAATTCACCAGTGCGGACGGATTTTTTTAAAAGGATGGATTTAAGCTGAGCGCGGATGTCGTCGTTGGCCATGGCATGACTTTAAACTCCAAATTTCAAACTCCAAATACCAAGTGTAAAAAAATACTGCCAGGAACTGCGGCAATGACGGACAAACTGTGGCTGCTACCTTTCGGTCCTGACCAATTTCATCTGCCGGCACTCCACAGCCCTGACAGCGCGCGTTTATTAATCCTTCTGTGAGAGATTGCAAAGGGTTTTCTGATACTAATTTACTCAGCGGGATCAAGCTAGGTGAAGTAGTTTTTTGCGGTAGGTGATATTCATCAACGCCTCGAAGCGTTTTTTGAAACTTTCCGGCTCCCGCTTCCTGACTGCTGATGTAGTAGCGTTTTCCGGGTAGGCTCTCTTTACCAGTTTCTGTTCCCTTACTCTTGCTTTCCATAACGATGATGGTCTTCA
>CALBVY010000087.1 GCA_937969495.1 uncultured Verrucomicrobiales bacterium
CATCGAGATGTTAAGGTGATCCAGCAGGACGGCTTGTAGTCTTGAGATTCTCAAGGTGCTCTGCTAGGGAAGCAGATAACTGTCGAACTAACTCTGGATGTTGTTTTTTAAGATTTTTTCTCTCACCAATATCCGTACTGAGATCATAGAGTGCCACGTTTGCCCCCCTGCCTTTGATAAGCTTCCACTTGCCGCTACGCACAGCTCTCCCTCCATGGGTATAGAAAAAGGCTTTATAAGGCGACTTTGCTCCTGCTTGCCCCTGAAGAATTGGTAAGATGTTCCCACCATCAATCACACGATCATTGGGTAATGAGGCTCCTATGATGCCTGCAAAAGTTGGCAAGAAATCCATGCCTGTAACAATTTCAGAAGTATGACTTCCAGGAGAAATACGCCCCTTCCATTGCATGATGGCAGGCACACGGTGTCCCCCCTCATAGATCGATCCTTTACCACCTCTTAAGCGACCAGCAGAACCTACTTTGGGACCATTGTCAGAAGTAAATATCACAAGCGTATTTTCTTCTAGCCCTAACTCTTTCACCTTCTTCAAGACCTGACCTACACTCCAGTCGAGCTCCTCAACTGAGGCCGGATAAAGAAAGTCGCGAGCGGCCTTATCGTTATTATCTACAACTTTATCCAACTGAGCCTGAGTAAATCTCTTGGTAAACTCTGAAGATGCATAACATGGCCGATGTGGCATAGGGTGAGCTAGATAGAGAAAAAAGGGACTACTCTGGTTCTTTTCGATAAACTTGATAGATTCTTCTGTGAAACGCTTGGTGAGATAAGTTTGGTCAGGATTCACTTCTAACACCTTATCATTTCTCATCAGAGGTAAATCAGGAAACCTCTCAGGAAACATGTCATTGCTATACGGCAAGCCGAAGAACTCATCAAACCCGTTATTGTTAGGCATAAATTTAGGCAAGTCACCAAGGTGCCATTTTCCGATGCATGCTGTCTGATACCCTTTAGTTTTTAAAATCTCAGCAATCGTAATTTCAGACGGATTGAGACCTAATATCTTACCGGAGTGCCTATCCTTGCTTCCCGGCATAAGGACATTGTCCAAACCAACTCGTGGGGGATAGCTACCAGTCATCAAAGCTGCACGAGAAGGTGTACAAGATGCACTAGTCGCATAGAAATCGAGAAACTTCATCCCTTTTTGAGCCATCTGATCGAGATTAGGCGTCTTAATGTTTTTGGCACCATAACAGCTCAAATCCCCATAGCCCAAATCATCTGTATAAATGATAATGAAGTTAGGTTTCGCTTCGAGAGCTCCAACACGCATCGCCATAAAGAGCATCACGAATACAGTGAAGCGTATTGTGTAATTACTCATGGCCTATAAGAATTGATCATTATTTTTGTTAGAAAGAGATGCTCACCTTATCAAGAATAGGCTTGGATTCATTGGCCGTTGAGTCCGTGATTTTGAGTTCAAACTGGAAACCAAAGCCTTCTGGCAAAGACGAAAGATCCATGGCAGCGGAAGTTTTTTTCACCTGCTTTGCAAAGCCAGGGGTGTAGTCGTATGACTCCTTAACCGCCTGCCAGTCGGTCCATTTATCTACTTTCCCATCATTATTAGTATCCACGCCGACACGAGCCTCAACTTTCTCAACCCATGGGCCAGGGCTCGTGAAGTCATTCTGTTGTTGTGTCGCAAGGTAAAACTTCCCTTCTGCGAAGCAAATATCAGGGTCAGGGTGACCTTTGCCGATGTTGCCTTGGAACTTGAATGGCTTGTTGATGTCTGAAGAAGTGAACCATGCAACACTCATGTTCTGCTTACCGTGCTTACCTGCCGGATCATAGTCTCCAAAGAGATAATACTGACCACCTATGGAAATAGCAGCCCAATCTCCATAAGCATTCTGCTCGGGTTGGTGAACTTCATACTCTGCCACATTGGTTTTGTAATTATCTGGATCTTCCTTTGCCCAGTGTGGGTGCTTGTAGGTCTGCATTTTCCCAGTAGGTTTGGTACGATAATCGACGGCTGGATCTACCAACTTAAAGCCGTCAATTCCATTTTCACTGACCGCGTGACTAGCGAGTGGAGAGTCCCAAGCGCGTGCGGAAGCCTTGATTGGATCCCAGTTTTCAATAATCAGGTGAAATTTACCATCAAGGGAACGGATGATAGCACTATCTGATCCATGGGATGGATCTTTGAACGCCATTCCCATTTTTTTACCCACTTTCCCATCAGTGAGGTCAGCGTCGATGATGAGATGTGGATCCTGATCGTTCGGAAAATCGTAGTAGAAATAGAATTTTCCATCAACATACTCGGCGCTAGTCATCCATCTGGCCTGTTTATCGGTAACAGAGCCGTGGTGTACCCAGTTGACCATATCTTTGCTCTGCCATGCATGATATCCACCTTGTTTCGGCTCTTTGGCCCCAGGAGCATCATACTGATTTGCCCATTTGGTGGTCATGAGTGGTATATCAAACCCCTTGAGCTTGGCTGGCATCGCCTTGAAAGTTTTGTCGTTACCACCTTTGGGCTTAGGATCTGAGTACCGACCAAACATCCAGTAATTATTGGGTCCTAGGCTTAAGAGCACAGGAGCATCATCTAGGTTTGCTGGGCCTATATTACCCATAGGCTCCCAGTTCTGCCATACTGGAGACTGGCTAATAGTGAGAGATTTCACCGTGCGCTTCTTATCAAAAAGCTTGATCTTACTTTGAAAAGTAGCGGTCTCTCCAGAAGGAGACACCATCCCATCTTTAAATTCTAAACCTTTTTGAGCTGCTGTAATTTTTTGCCACTCCTCTTGGCTATCAATCACCCATTCCTCATCGGCTGCATGGATAGAGAAGCTGAAGGCAAGGCAAGAGCCGAGAAGTGTGAACGGCATTTTTTGTTTCATAATCATTTGATGAGATTGATACGCTGGTGCTTATATCTGTTTTTCGCAAAACCATTGTTATTCGATAAAGCTTTTTTTGGCTTCTTTAGATATAATAGGTGCATTTTGAACATGATAATGTGTGAAATATATCCTCCTCTCACTGAGCAAATTTATTAAGAATAGCTATCTTATGACAAGACACTTCGGAGTATTCCAATTCAAACCAGCAATCACCCAAGAGCAGATCGATGAATCCTTTGCGGCGCTGGCTGACCTAGCCAATAAGATACCCAGCCTCATGAGCGTCGAGCATGGCCCTTATAAGTCAGATGAAGGCCTCAATGATGGATTCACCCATGGTTTCATCATGACATTTGACACTGCGGAATCACGAGATGCCTACTTACCCCATCCAGATCACCTCAAGGTTGTTGATCTTGTTCAGCCTCGCCTTGAGAGGCTTGTGGTCTTTGATTTTGACCTTTAAGATATAGTTAGATAATAATCACTTCTAAATTAGCCCTCCAAATCTAGGGCCAGGAACTGGGTTTTTGGTAAATTGGTATTTGTTTTGTCTCTCTATGGGTTTAAAAGCTCTGCATGGCTTTTTTGGAACTTCAGGATATCAAAACCCACTTCCCTGTGCGGAAGGGAATCGTCATCCGGCGCATTGCGGATACCGTCAAAGCAGTTAACGGGGTCACACTCAACATCAACAACGGGGAAATCCTAGGCCTTGTTGGTGAATCCGGCTGTGGGAAATCCACCCTCTCACGCACCATCATGCAGCTTATTCCTGCAACTTCTGGCTCTGTCGTATTAGAAGGGCAGAACCTCTCTACTTTGGCCCAGTCTGAAGTACGGAAACGCCGGCTCGATTTCCAGATGATCTTTCAAGACCCTTACGCATCCCTCAACCCTCGAATGACGGTTTACTCAACTCTGGCAGAGGCCATCCGCCAACGTCACCCCTCTCTCAGGGGTGCTGCCATGGATGAAAAAATTATCCAGCTCATGGAAACCGTGGGACTAGATCAACGCTTTCTGAAAAAATACCCCCATGAATTTTCAGGAGGACAACGCCAGCGTATCGCCATCGCCCGTGCACTCGCTCCAGAACCCAAGCTCATCATTGCGGATGAACCCGTAAGCGCACTTGATGTTTCCATCCAGTCTCAGATTCTTAATTTATTGTTAGACTTACGCAAAAATCTCGGCCTAACTATGATCTTTATTTCTCATGATCTCTCAGTAGTGCGCTACATAGCCGATAATATCGCAGTTATGTATAAAGGACAAATTGTGGAATATGGAGAAGCTGAAGAGGTTTTCAATCACCCTCAGCATGAGTATACCAAAAAACTCCTGCACGCGATTCCAAGAATCCAGCAGAGTGCCTGATCTTCACCTCTCTCCCACTTTACCATTCATGGCTGACTCCAGTCGCAAAGGTCCCACCATTAAACTTTCCCATTACCTCTCCTACGGTATCTACCGTGGTTTCGAGCTACTGCTCAAACCCTTTCCCATGGAGATTGTCTGCGTGATGGGAGGGCTTATTGGCAGCCTAGGAGGACTTCTGCTACCCAAACGGCGCGCCATAGTAATCCGGAATCTACGTATCGCTTACGGAGAACAACTCAAACACCATGAAATCCAAGCTCTATGCCGCCGAACTTATTGGAATTCGGGTGCTAATTTAATTGCTTCGATCAAAGCCAATACCATGCGCTCCGAAGACCTCCACAAGCGCATGGAGATAGCAGGTCTTGAAAATATGGAAGCGGCCCGTCAAGAAGACACCGGATTTATTCTCCTGCTTGCGCACATGGGCAGCTGGGAAATACTCGTCCAAATGCACTTGATCATTCCTGGCCTGACTCCTTTTGGAGGGCTTTACCGTCCACTCGGAAATCCACTGTTGGACAAGCTAGTCAAACGTAGGAGACAAAAAACAGGCACTAAATTATTTAGCCGAACAGATGGATTCTTTACCCCCATTGTCCACCTCAAAGAAAAAGGCGCACTCGGGGCATTTGCAGACCAAAATGCTGGCAGCCACGGTATGGCTGTAAACATGTTTGGCAAAATCACATCCCTAACCAATCTACCGGCTCTACTCCACCGCCGCACCAACGCGCCAATATTACCTGTCTCCATGTGTACCATTGGACATGGCCGATGGCGTGTCATCATCCACCCAGCTTTAACGATTTCTGATAAAGAAAAAACCAATGCTGCGGTGACCACTGGCCTCTGTGCACAGGCCTTTGAGACCATGATGTCTGAAAGCCCTTCCGACGTCCTCTGGATGCACGGCTACTGGAAAACAGGCACCAAGCTCCCTCTAAAAATCGCTGGAATCCAGAGAAATAAAAATTTAGATATGTTAGAAAAAGCCACGAAACCATTTCGACTGCTTATCTTTGCAGGTAACGCACCGGCTGATTCGCAAGAAATGCTCACCGAGCTTCAGCGGTTAAAAAACTACCGTGAAGACATCGAAATCACTTTGGTTAGCGAATTCCTAACATCCCCGGATGCAGTATACCATATTAAGATGGATTCTTCAGAACCACCTCACATCGTGGCCAATCATATCCGCCAGCACAATCTGAAACTATCTACCCCTCTTGATTGCGCAATCGACTTCACCCCTGATGCTGCGGGAGATTATATCCTGAAATGCTCAGGTACTACCCCCTCTTTCGCCATGCGTGGCAAAAATGTTAGTGCCAGCACAAAAAATTATTTTTCCAATCCAGAAAACCGCACCCTCAAAGGATTACTTGAAAGTCTAGGTATCGATAAAAACATTACCAAATTCTCCGGATAAAAAACTTCGAACATTGGCAACTTACTCAGGCCTTAGTCAAATTGGCAAACACACCTGGTAAGACCGCCTTTTCACCTCGATGTTTTTGATAGAAATGTAATGCACGTCTAGCCACCGAAGACCATCGTTGAGGTCGATCAAGAAACTCCCTCTTCCAATCTTCTCCTAGATAAACCTTTAAAAAAGCAATCATGTCTCTATCCGTGATTTTACAATCGATCGCGGAAAAAAGTAAGGCACCCAAGTCCTTCACCAGCCATCGGTGTGGCACTTGGTTTCTAATCTGTGCCCGATGCAAATCTAGCAATGGCAAATGGATCTTTTCGCCCAGCTGCCACTCTGACCAATCACGCTCAAGAATGTGAAAGTGGCATAAATAGAAATCACGATGATTCATACCAGCGCCATGCATCCGCCGTGCAGCATCCGCCACTTCTCGGATAATCGCACGCTTCAGTGCCAGCTTCTGGCTTACTGGAAAATCATCCATTTCCTTCAAAAAATCCTCCACCTCAATACGCTCCTCAAGAGCATCCATAATCACAAAGGATTCCCGCCGCGCCGGGTTTATACCACGAGACCCCTTACCTACAATTTTTACCGTCGCTACTCCTATCTTTTCTAATAAATCAACCGCCTTCCACTCGTTAGATGCATCTGTTACCGGCATACGGAAGCTGATGATGTTTTTCCAAATCTCTCCCCATCCGATACCGTGATGAATCTTCGCAAAATACTCACGCCCTTGGTGTGTAAAGAGCAATGTCCTACGTCCCTCTTTAGCACGATACACATCTCCCTCTAGAGCCATCACCTTTTTAAAAGCGTCTACTCCAGGGAATTTATCACGTATGTCAGCGGATAACTCAATCATCGGGAACTAGGAGAACCTGCTTCAAGACTAGGGTCAAGGACTGTCATCTTCCTAATTTTCATGACGAGAGACTAGATGATTGAAAACACATTGCACAGCAGTCTTCATTCCAGAATACAAGTCCTCATTAGCGGCATACTCCAGTGCAACCTGCGCTCTATCTTCCCAGGACGCAGACAACAATTTCTCAAGCACACGATTCAGCTCATCTTGATCAAATGGTGAGGCCAATACCTCGCCAGCCTCCGAAGCAATAATATGGTTTGAGAATCCACACCTATCCGTTGTCAGCACACCTGTCCCTGCACTAAGGGCTTCTACGAGTACCGTTCCAGTATTTTCGCTACGAGCCGGATGAATCAGTAAATCAGCAGCCACCATCAACTCCCATGCATCGTCTCGAGCTCCGAGAAATTCCACGCGCCCACTGGCAGATAATTTCTTAAGTTGCTGCTCGTATTTCCCAGTTTTACCATCACCAACAATACAAAATTTTAAATCTCTCTCACATTTCGCACTAGCAATGATGGCACGGTCTAATCCTTTGGTGGCAAACCCTGATCCAACAAAGAGAACAATGGCTTGTTTCTGCCCCCACCCCATATGGGATCTCACTTTTTCGCGTTGCTTTTTTTTACTAGCAAGATCGAGATCTCTTTTTTTGATACTCGGTGGTATTACCGTTACTCTCTCAGCCTGGGTACCATAAAGCCGATGATAGTCTGCTAACTCCATCGCTGTGAGCAATAAAAGCTGTGGAGCAGACTCCGCTGAAAACATCTGCGATTCCAGACTAGCATAATATCGAAACTTTCGACTAATCTGATAGATACTAGATCTATCTCGCTCAATTTTCACTCGATAACATGGATCTGCTGCATAATAAAAATCAACAGGAGTAGAGAGCCTACTGAAACTGACCGTCACATCATACATATTAGCAGCCAACCACTGAGCCACATCATCATCAAAATTTTGATCTCTGGCCACATTACTCACTCCCCTCTGACCAAGTATAACAACCTCTATACCCTCTGGTTGATCTCCATCCCAACTACGCGTAATGATAGTTACATCTACTCCTCTACGAAAAAGCCCAGCGGCCATGGCAAGACAGTCACGCTGAAGGCCACCATAAGGAAAATAAAACTGTAATAGTAGCGCTGCCTTCATAGGGATAGAAAGCTCACTGACTTGGATGCAAACGGCGAATAGGCTCTTACAAGAAATCTTACCGATTTGAGCCAGCCAAGACAAATGGGATAGACTCCCACTGCTTTCCAGAAACACTTGCGTGCCACTTCTTTTTGCCCCGCTCTCCAAGCAATTCTACTAGCAGAAACACACCGTGTCGCGGTGTATTTAGCTTTCAACGTTTGCAACTCATCAGGAAGATTGGAATTTTCAAAAACTTGGTCGACGAGGAGGCTAATCTGTTTTGACACATAGTCCGCATTACAGCGTAAACTTGAAGCTCCTCTATGAGCAATTAACAAACATTGATCTAATGTCACTACTCCGTCTTCAAGAAGCAACCTAACAAAAACTGGAGTGTCTTCACTTTGGCGCATCTCTTCACAATATTCCATTTTACCGATTAAGCGCCGATTAACCACAATGGCTCCATGCGTAGGACGTAGATTTTTCCTAAATAAAAAATCAAGTATTCGCTCATTCATATTCTCGGAAAGACAGCCAACTGACTGAATTTGACAGCCCTTCTCGTGAAACACTTTATAGGAACCTATGATCACACTGGGTGGATCGTGACTTTGGGTTATTTCATGAAAAATCTTAACTGCATCGGGAGTCAGTTCATCATCACAATCAACAAACCAAATCCACTCACCTCGAGATAATTGCAAACCTCTATTCCTCGACACTGCTACCCCTTTATTTTCCTGTCTGAAGTACACCACTTGATTACCATACTTCTCACGCCATTGCTGACAAATTTTCGGCGTATGATCACTTGATCCATCATCCACAATGACCACCTCACATCGATCTGAAGTTGTAACCGCCAAAAAAATAGATTCTAACGTCCTATCAAGCGTCATTGCTCCATTATAAACAGGTATAATAAAAGAAATATTCATATCCTAAGCGATTGAAACAGTCATCATCGTCTCCTCTTCCACATTCCAAGCCGCCTCAAAGAATAACAAATCATGAATCTTCATTTTTATCTATCAAGTGAGCTATCCTGAACAAGTTCTTGAATCCACGGACTTGCAAATAATTTTTCTTTCTTTTTCACAACGACCTCTTGTTTACGCTTACGACTCAAATTAATACGATCAGTAATTGCTGAAGTACCATGAGCAATATGCGCTAGGACTTGATCCATCTCTTGCACTGGAAATACCTCAGCCTCATAACCACACTCCCTAATCTGAATAGCCACTTGATGCCCGCCACCTATACGCCCAGTGGGGATGAAACAAACGTTATGCTCACGCATAAAATGTGTCTCATACATGGCACAGTAATCTCGTGGGTAATTTCCCGCATCCTTGTCAATTTTTGATTGTTTATTAACGAAAAGAAAAGATTTCAAACAATTGATAACAGATCCCACCACTCGCTTTTGAATTTTATAAAATGCACTCGTTATTTCCAATTTCGAAGAACCCGATGCTACTACGTTAGAGCCACTCTTGATCACTCTCAAAAATGGATCCAGCCAATCATCAGACTTAACAAAAACATCGGAGTGCATCGTGATGTAGTATTTACCGGTAGCAAGCTCTAGCCCATGATTCCATGCGGTAAATACATTCTTAGGCCAATTTTCCGGGGTTTCATCTGGGCGCTCAATGAGCTTAATCCATGGCAGAGATTTTAGATATTCCAAGCTTTGATCTTTAGAACCGTTATCAATGATTATAATTTCAAGATCATATTTTTTTGAATGCTTTCGTATTGAGCGTAAACATGGCTTCATAAATTCCTCAGCTTGCCAATGAGGTATACAAATTGTAATTTTTTCTGAAAGATGCATTGTTGTAGTTGAGTGCAAAATTTAAATATTTCATTTCACCATGAACGATACTTACCGCATATGAAATATGATTTATATTCAGTCATAATGACGCCGCAGATTACATATTGTTTTCAATGAAATCACAAGCATGGAATCGCTTATTCGGCAGCTTAATCAGAGATCACTGAAGCCCAAGCGCTCAAAAAAATAATTCTGGTCAATCTTATTAACCCCTTAACAGATTGTGCGTATTAACCTTGATCGTAACTCAAATAAACTGAATATACAGTGCATGTCCGCAACGACCTACACCGCCCCAGATTGGCAATCCACTCTTGAAACCGCAGGTTATAAGAGCTTTGAAAACTGGTGGAGTGCCAAAAAAAACCTTGTTGAAGAAGGAAACTTCCGAGGAGCAGATAACGATGCCTCATGGAGCCATGTCTCTAAAATTGAATTAACAGATGGGCGTGTAATTTACCTCAAGCGCCAACAAAACCATTTCCCTAACAATTCCATACTTAAGCTCAGACGTATTCCTACTTTTGAAATTGAGTGGCAGAACTACCAGAAGTTAAAACAAGCAGGTATCCCCACACTCAATATTATTCATTTTGCGAGCCGTAAAATAAATGGAAACCGCCAGTGCATCGTTGTTTCCGAGGAGCTCAAAGGAATGACTCCGATTGATGAACTCATCGAGAATTTTCTCAAAACCGGGTGGCCACCCAGAAAACAACGTCTCGCCATCCTCTCCGCAATTGAAGAAGTAATACGGAAAATGCACGATGCGGGAATCATTCACAATGCGCTATACGGTAGACACATTTACCTGAATATCCCCATCAATGACGGCAAGCCTGAATTCCCCGCTAAGATAACAGCATGCCTCATTGATCTAGAGCGCACCAAGTTCCCTGGGGTTAATTCACCCAAGCTAATCACCAATGATCTGGAGAAAATGTATCGGCGTATCTATCAATGGCCCGCAAGAGATTGTCTCTGGTTTCTTAAAAAATATCTTGGGATAAAAAAACTAACCTCTGAGGCAAAACAAATCGCACGCAAAATAGCCGCAACGCGCACGAAATAGCTTTTCCCTTTATCTAACAGATTCCGCTTCCACTAAGGCATTTCGAAATATCTTGGCCAATTCAGGTGTTTGTTCCCAATTTCTCATGAAGCGCTTCATATCTTTCTCGCGCCGCCGCTGGTGATCATTCTCCGTGCGATCAAACTTAAGCCCATCTAAATCAATGAGAGCCAAATGCCCTTCAGGACTGACGATAAAATTACTGGCCTTCATATCACCATGAGTAGCGCAAAGAGCCTCAAGCTCCTGCCATCTTCTTGCAAACGCCTGGGGAATAAGACTCTCTGAAGACGTAATTCTCTGTGGATCAACTTTATCCAGTGTCTCACCTTCCACTTGTTCCATAAGCAAGTAAGCACGCTCCATAAGACCGCAAGATTTCACTAATAAACAAGCTAAAGGGCGTGGCGTTCTAACGCCAAAAAGATTCAGCACATGTCCATTAGTCCAGCTTTTTAGAGCTCGCGGACTAATCGCCATATGCGCCAGCCGATAACTCAATGGCTTTTTATTATAACGTTTGAGCACGTATG
Organism: uncultured Verrucomicrobiales bacterium; assembly: GCA_937969495.1. GTDB lineage: Bacteria > Verrucomicrobiota > Verrucomicrobiia > Verrucomicrobiales > Akkermansiaceae > Oceaniferula. The sequence continues at coordinate 11,205 of CALBVY010000087.1, forward strand.
TCTTCCCCTCCGACATAACCTCAACTACCGTGCAGGTGTTACCATCTTTGAGGATTTTCTTCTGATTAAAAAATTGATCTGGATCTAGCAATAAAAGCTCCTTGAGCCTAAATGGGAGGTCACGGCATGCCAGCCATGTTTTACCAGCTCTATCCTCACGCTCAAACTCCGTGCAGCTACGTCTTGTTTTTTTGAAATATTTCCATAACCTCGTTTGGATAGCAGCAGGAATTAAATGTGTTAGCTCAAGCTCTAGCCGAGAACTATCTATCCCTGGCCGACAATGCTCATGATATTCTGCTAGCGCTAACATTGCAGCTCTTCTCAAGGGCAGTGTAATATTAGCCATCAGCATAGCGAGATTATTCAGCCTCTGTGGCTCAGACAGCGCAGCGCCAGTGAAGATAAAACTACCAGAATCTAACATGTAAACCTGACCGCCTGCGTAGAGGTAGTTACCAAGATGGTTATCCGCCTGATAACAGCCTATATTGTGCTGCTGAGCATGCAGGGCAAACAACAACTTAAACATCGATAATGGATCTCCACCCGAACGAAGGCACTGATCTAACGTATCACCATCAGGAATCCACTCAAAGGCAATAGCCTGCTCACCAGCTCCCCCATGGCAACGGAATAAAGGTGGCGCTATCTTCAGCCCAGCCTCAGTTAGCCGTATTGCATTTCCCCACTCAGCATCTACATCTCTAACCTGCTTAGGGTGAGGATAATATATCTTAAGTAAAACCAGAGCACCATTGATAGAAGACTTCCAAACAGTCCGTCTATCAGGAAGATCTCTTAATTTCCGGATAAGCTGCAGCTCCGTGGATCCATTTGGATAAATATCACCTGCCCCAGGCGTAGCTGAAGACGTAATATCAAAAGTAATGCTATTTTCCTGCTGCATAAATAATAAGGCGGCTGTCAGAGAGTCCAAGCTTCTCCACACAACCGCCTCATAAAAAATACCCGATCTCTTTAGAACCTTACGTTTAACTGTAGGCGAGCTTCAGTACTAGGACCATCATCAAGAACGCCTACACTGACACCAGCATTCAGATCGACATGAGAACCGATTGGAACAATCACCTGAGGCACGACTTGGAGGCTATTATAATCACTAAGATCACCTTGGTAAACAAATTCTACAGCTGGAAATACCCACGCATCACTAGGGGCATAAATAAATGCTGCAGAAGCATCGAGGAGGAAAAATCTATCACTATCACTGTTAGGATGAATATCATCAGAGTCCCAGTAGTAACGACCTCCAAGATTCCCAACAAATGTCCAGCAGTTGTTCAGCTGCTTGTCAGCCTTGATACCAAAAAGAGCGGCAGCACCACGATGATTAATACGATCTGCGCCGAATACTTTGCCACCTGAAACCGTTTCGGAGTAGACGTAATCTTGAACATATCCCACACCAAAGTAGAAAGCGAGATTGTAGTCACCTGGAGCATCCGCTTTTTGATACTGATACTCAAGCGTGAGACTTGGAAAATCAAGAAGCCCTGAATCACCCTCAAGCTCTACATCCAGACCAGTAGCAATATCACGTGCATCACCTTCAACATGCATTGGGTAATAAATACGAAATTGAAGTCTATCATTAAAAGGAATGAGAACCTCCAGATCATATGATGTTCCATCAAGCTCATCAATCTCCTGAAGCTCTACATCCTTAAAAGAACGGTAACCAGCACGCACAGTTAGACTGTTAGCAGTCTGAGCATAACGAGAAAACAAAGGCTGAATAGCGTGATCAGAGCATGGCGCGGCGACAGGTGGAACAATGAAGTCACCACCCTTAGCTGAGCCACCAGCAAGGGCTGGTAGTGCAGCGGCAAGACTGATGGCGAGGGCTGAAATAGTAGTTGTTGCTTTTTTCATATGATTTGCGGTTTGTAAGTTCAAACATGCGAAACGTGCGTTTAAGGAAAATTCTAAATATTGTCAATTTTAATCAAGTTGAAGAAACCGTCCACCTAAGCGGAAATAAGTCATTGATAATAAGATACTAAAGTTCATTCTAATAACACGAAATTTGAATATCCTGACAATCCCCTGCTAACGTCAACTGATACGTTTATTTAGAACAGAAAGAGGCAAACTCTGCGCCATTCATACTGAATCAACTATTATGCCGAGACTCAGACAATCAATCATAAAAATGTTAGGACGAATTTTTTGAGAAAACTACCTCACACAGCTTTGGCGTTGCCAACATCATTGCACCTAGTTAGCTTCTATTCTTCATTTCACCCTTTATGAAAGTTAACATCATCGCACGCACCAATGGAGTCGGTTTAGATCGCGATGTCGACCTCATCAGCAAAGCCCTCACTACAGCCGGAGACTTTGATATCACAGTATCAAGCTGTCGAGCTAATGGTAAACTACGGAAAAAAAAGCACCTTAAGAAATTTGATGTTACCGTTTCTCATTACCGGAGTATTTCACCATTCAGAAGAATCTTCCCTTATCGCCAACGTTACGATGCGAATATTTTCCTCGAGCGTGTTTACCCTCGATGGTTTGGCTCTGCAGAGCAAAATTTCTTAATCCCTAATCAAGAACACTTCCCTCATCGTCTGTTAGGAAATTTAAAACATATCGATCATATTTTATGTAAAAGTAAACATGCTGAGGAGATCTTCTCCCAGCACAGTAACAGCACTCATTTCACGGGCTTTACTTCCACCGATCTCATCGACGAATCCGTGCGGCCAGACTACCAATCATTTTTCCACCTCGCAGGGCGTAGCACCCAGAAAGGAACGGATACTATCCTTGCACTGTGGGGGAAAAATCCAGCCTGGCCACTCCTTACAATTCTTCAATGCAAGGAAAACGCCCCCTCTTTCGTCCCCAAAAATGTGCGTCTGATTACTGACTACATTCCTCATGAAGAAATCAAACGCCATCTCAATAGCCATGGAATTCACCTCTGCACCTCATCATCAGAAGGCTGGGGACACTACATTGTGGAAGCGATGAGCTGCCGCGCACTTGTGGTCACTACCGATGGCCCGCCGATGAATGAAATCATCTCTCCAGAACGTGGTGTGCTAGCGCCCTGGCATCGCCAAGAGCCTCGTCACCTAGGCACAGACTGGCATGTCGATCCCAATAAACTAGAGCAGCTCATCAACGAACTCTTGCTGATGCCTCAGGATCAAAAACAACGTTACGGCGAACATGCCCGCACCTGGTTTGAGGAAAATGACACTCGCTTCAACCAATGTCTCCCAGAAACAATAGGTGCACTCATCGCCGATTAACCCCTCCGCCTGCCATGACCAAAGAGCTAGCCAAAGCAGCGCATCAGCCTAACAAAGGTGAGATCGAGCTAATTCTTGGGAACTCTAACTCACGCTTTTCTGGTGTGACTTCGACCATGCTCCAGGTTCTACCTCATCAGAGAAAGATGACACGCGTGGCTGTGATGGGAAAACACCATCTCCCCAATGACACCCTTACACTATCCTTCCGTGAAGCGTGTAAACTCTGCCGCACGACACTCCCTGATGGCCGACCGCGCGTATTTCATGCCCGCCGCAATAACGAAGTTCTTCAAGCCTTGCTGATGAAAAAAGTATTCGGCGCCAAACTCCAGATAGCATTTACCTCCACAGCACAGCGCCAGCACAGCTGGATCACACGTTGGTTAATTAAAGAATCAGCGGGGGTAATCACTACCAGCGCAGCTGCTAATGCCTTCATTGAGCGCGGAGCAGATATTATCATCCCCCACGGTATTGATGCCCATACCTATCACCCCACAGAAAACCGCGAACAAGCGTGGCGCGATCTCGGATACCCAGGGAAATATGGTATCGGCATATTTGGTCGGGTACGGCACCAAAAAGGCGTTGATGTTTTTATCAAATCCCTACTGCCCTTGATGAACAAATATTCCGATTTCACTGCCGTGATCTGCGGAGAGACCACCCCTGATAACAACAACTTTGAAACTAAGCTGCGGGCAGAAATTTCACAAGCTGGACTCACCGAGCGTTTTCAATTCATCGGGAAACAGGAATTTACAGAACTACCTAAGCTCTTTCGTGCTATGAGTTTGGTAGCTGCACTCAGTCGAAATGAGGGGTTCGGACTTACCGTGTTAGAAGCCATGGCCAGTGGTGCAGCAGTAATCGCATCTGAGGCTGGCGCTTGGAAGGAAATCATCCGTAAAGGCGTGGATGGACACATCGTTCCCTGTGGAGACGTAGAGGCCACCACCAAGCAGCTTGATTCACTGATGTCAGACGTCCCCACTCTTCATGCAATGGGAGCGCGTGGCAGAGAGCGAGTAGAAGCAGATTACACCATTGAGCGTGAAGCACAGGCTTTGTATAACTACCTCATATCACTTACCACATCCTAAATTTGTGGATAGTGCTACCATCAATGAATTAAAAAATCACAACTGAGAATCTTACCAGAACTACATCACTTTAGGTTGTGACTAACAAATAAATACCACTACATATTGCACTGAGTTTCCAAGGGGGAGCTTCTCGATATGGAATTTACACCGCCTACATACTTTACGATTTATCCAAGCTTAAATATCCAAAATGCAAGTTAACGAAACCCTTTAACTATAGAGGTTTCAAAATGAGGTAGCCCTGGGCTACATGAGGCAACACGGCCCTTTCAACTTGCGCAAAGGAACACCACCGCTAGCTTGTTACCCTCCTCGTGCGCAAGCTTATCACCATCCTTTCACTTTTTATTTTTGCTGCAAGTATCACATCTTGTACTTTTCAGCCAGCATTAGATGAACACGGTAATGTCTCGATCAAGCCGCAGGGACAGGTGATGCGATCACACGGTATTAGCGAGTTTAAAAAAATAAAACAACGCCTTCAGATCAGCCATGATCCTAAGTACACACGACCTATCGCTAGGGTGGCGAAACGACTTAAAAAGGTAATCAATATGCCTGAAGCGGAGTGGGAATTTGTTGTATTTAAAGATGCATCACCCAATGCCTTTGCCTTACCGGGAGGTAAAGTAGGCATCAATACCGGACTATTTGCCATTGCTGACACTGATGCTTTATTAGCCGCAGTGTTAGGGCATGAGATTTCTCACGCTACCGCCGCCCATGCCTACCAGCGGATGCTCCACGCCACTGCAACATTGCTTGGTGGAGCACTACTTTACCATGCTTTGGAACAAAACGATATCGATCAACCGGAGCAAAAACTCGCAGCGTATATGTTAGTCACCTATTTACTCGAGACACTCCCGCTTTCGAGAAAACAAGAGTATGAAAGTGATCGGATAGGCACTATTTACATGGCACAGGCAGGATATGATCCTCGCCAATCTATCGAACTCTGGAGACGCCTCTCCCACCATCACGATACCACACAAAAACCAGAGTTTTTACGTACCCACCCTGAAGACAAAAAACGCATTCATTCCCTGCGTGCCTTTATGCCCATTGCCATGAAACACTATCGCGCAGGTAAAAATGCGGAATAGCTCAACGTTATTTACATCTTATAATAAAGGCATATTGATTAGCTTATGAAAACAATCCTTACCTCTTATCTCTCTCTCCTCGGAGTAGTGTCTCTTTTTTTACTCACCACACAGACTTTACGCGCTCAGGGAACAGAGCCCGATCAAAAACCGGCCACTATGCCTGAAATCCCCAAAGGCTATCAAACTGCTACATTTGCCGCAGGCTGCTACTGGTGTGTAGAAGCTGTTTTCCAGCAGCTCGATGGTGTTCACTCGGCTACTTCTGGATTTATCGGCGGCCACGTTAAAAACCCTAAGTATAAAGCTGTGATTACAGGAAGCACTGGACATGCCGAGGCAGTACAGATCGTGTTTAACCCACAAAAAATCAATTACGAAACACTACTTGCTTGGTTCTGGAAAGCACACGACCCAACGCAGCTCAACCGTCAAGGTGCGGATGTTGGCACTCAATATCGTTCTGGTATCTTCTATCACTCCGCAGAGCAGAAAAACCAAGCCATCAAATCACGTAGTGGTGCACAGGCAGATTTCCCCAGCCCCATCGTTACAGAAATTACGCAAGCAACCGTGTTCTACCCTGCTAAGGTTTCTCACCAAGACTACTACCGTATCAACGGAAACAAAGATCGTTACTGCCGCCTCGTCATTGAGCCCAAACTCAAAAAGCTCAACTTGGAAAAGTAAGCACACTGGACACTAGCGCCACTATTTGGTAACCATAGCACATGAATTTCCGTAGGCTTTTTGCACTTTTCCTAAGTCTGATTGCTCTTGGCAGCGCTTCTGCAAAAGAGATTAAGTGCGCCACCGTTAATATCCATCAGCTAATCACCGATTACCATACTGCAAAAAAAGAAATATCATCCTTGCAGGAAAAAAAGAAGGAGTATGCCAAGAAGCACACCAAGAAGGCTAAGAACATCGCCAACTTAGAAAGTAAAATCAAAACCCTCCTAGCTGAAATTAGAAATCCAACAACACCCGAGACCAAACGTATTACACTCACTACCGACTACGAGAAGCTCATCAGCCGATATAATATTCTCCGTAAAGAGCCTAATCAATCAGATCTCACTCAAGTCCATGAAATTGAAACCAAAATCGCCAAAGTCACACGTAAGTATCTAGATGAAATCCATAGCGTGATTAGCCAATACGCCAAAGACAATCAATACCAATGGATTATCGATACCTCAGGCTTTACGAATACACAGATCTCCCCTCTCGTTTACGCCAGAGAAACAACGGATATAACCCCTGAAATACTGGCCATCCTTAATAAAGATGCACCTAAAGAAAAAGATGATGATGAATAATTTAAAAATCGTTAGATCATCCAACCACGCACCCCAGCATCATCGAGAGTAATCTCACGCCACTGGATTCGCTCGCCCTCAAAAACAAATTTACCAAGGAATTTCTGTCCATTAAGCATCTGCGGTAACCAATAGGCATCGTCTTCCCACATTTTACCCCATGGGATCTCTGGAATTTTTGTCCACACAGGCACAGCCTCATCAGTAGCTGTAGGAGTCCCCTCGAAATCATACGCCATAAAAACATGGCAATGAATATCCGGAATATCAGACATCGCAAACCACAGCTCCCCCATCTTCAATGGATTCAGCGGGGTAATGTGCAGCTCCTCCTGACACTCTCTAATGACGCACTCATACGGAGTCTCACCGGGATCAATCTTCCCCCCTGGACCATTAATCTTTCCCTTACCGATACCACGCAGCTTCTGAATAAGAAGAACCTCACCATCACGGACAACAAACATCAAGGTAGCAGGCATCTCACCTTGCCAGACGGCCCAATCCACGCTGCACTTCTCCATGTGCTGATTACTACCCCCCTCTGCCAACTGAGGAAAGATAAATCAAACACACCCCATCCTTTCATCCATCCCATTGAAAAAAAAACATCCCATTGCCATCATCGGCGGCGGACCAGCTGGGTTACGCGCGGCTGAAATTGCCGCAGAGGCTGGCGCCATCGTAACGATCTATGAAGCCATGCCCTCTGTGGGAAGGAAGTTTCTCATCGCTGGCAAAAGTGGCCTTAATCTCACCAACGGCGAAGTATGGTCTGCATTCATGGAAAAATACTCCGGCACGGCACTCCCTAAGCCGCTATGGAAAAGTATCCTTGATCAGTTTGATAATCAGGCACTCAGAAAATGGGCGGCGGAACTCGGGATTGAAACATTTGAGGCAAGTAGTGGTAAAGTCTTCCCCAAACCCATCGATGGCGTCATCCGTGCGGCACCACTTTTACGACGATGGGTAGAGAAACTCCGGTCCCTCGGTGTTGTTTTTAAGACGAGACATCAGTGGTTAGGCTTTGATTCTGATGGTCACGCCACTTTTGAATATGAAGGACAGCATCTATCAACTCAGCACCATACCACCATTCTTGCTCTTGGGGGCGCATCATGGCCGCAAACAGGATCTGATGGAAAATGGACATCTATCCTCGAATCACACGGCATTGAGATCATGCGTCTGCAGGCAGCTAACTGCGGCTGGGAAGTCGATTGGCCAGAAGGCATCCTCCGCGAAGCAGAAGGTCTCCCTATGAAAAATCTCCTAATAAGCGCGGGAGCACACAAGCGCCACGGTGAACTCGTCATCACTCAGTATGGCCTGGAAGGTGGCCCGATCTACCGTCTTGGCCCGGCCATACGATCACAGGAAAACCCAGAGATCATCATCGATTTCAAACCTGACGTATCTCACCAAGAACTCGTCAACAAGATGGGTAATGTGAAAAAAAACTTCATCCGTGAGGCACGCCGCCGATGGAAGCTCGATCCCGCCACATGTGCCATTCTCAAACTCATGCCTAACAGGGGTCCATGGAAAACAACTGCTCAACTAGCCCAGGAGGTAAAAAACTGCCGCATTCCATTAACACGCCCCCGCCCCCTCAATGAAGCCATCTCGTCTGCAGGTGGTATTTCATGGCATGAGCTTGATGACAATCTCATGCTAAATAAACTCCCCGGAGTATACGTAGCTGGAGAGATGATTGACTGGGAAGCTCCCACCGGAGGATATTTACTTCAGGCGTGCTTTGCCACAGGTTCTTACGTGGGAAATGCAGTATCTCAGTTACCTACTCAGCGTCCATAGGTAAGGTAATAGTAAAGCTCGTCTGCGTCCCAGGAACAGACGCCGCTTTAATCTCTCCTCCATGCGCTTCTACCGCTCTGCGCACAATGGATAGACCTAAGCCAGTCCCTTTGATTTCACTCTGGGTATGGTGTTTTTCCACACGATAGAAACGCTTAAAAATAAATGGCAAGTCTGCCGATGGAATCCCAATGCCATCATCACAAATGGCAATACTTATGATCTTTTTACCACTTTCACTGGTTTCCAATCTACCTTTGATCCTTACCTTAAGGCCTGGAGCTGGGTTCTGCTTTAAGGCATTTTCAACAAGGTTAAAAACGATCTGCGTCCAGTAGAAACGATCACCCTGGATACGCATCGCCTCTGGTTCAATATCCACCTCCACTTGCGCCTCCTGTTTTTCAATCATATGCTCCAAGCGCTCTAACACATCACTAGCACATGCTTGCAAAGAGAAATCTCCCATAGACAACGCCATTTCTGCACCAGATTCCATTTTAGAAATCACTAACATATCCTCCACCAAACGCGCTATCCGCTCACCGTGCTTCCGCATCGTCGTGAGAAACTTACGTGAGGTCTTAGGGTCTTCAAGAACGTCATCATCGATTAAATTTTCCAAATAACCATTGATGATCGCCATCGGCGTTCTCAGTTCGTGAGAAGCATTCGCCACGAAATCACGTCTTACCTGCTCCGCTTGATGCTCGACTGTTACATCACGGATCACCACGCGAGTAAGGCCCTGCTCGGTTCCATTATTTGTCATTGGCGCAGCATCAATAATCCACGCGCTCACCCCCTCATCATTCACCCCCCCCAAAGGCGTATGTGACGAATGTAACACCACCGGTGCTCGCATAGGCTCACCAGTACGGATACACTTCATCACCGCCACTGAGAGCTGATCATCCAGAAAAGCCTCCATCAGACTCCGCCCCATCAGCTTCCGCCCTTTCACAAGATTACGCGCACTGGCATTAGCAAATACAATGTGACTCGTTTCATTAACAAGAAGCAAAGCATCTCCTAGAGCATCAAGTAGCTGGTCACGTTCACTGAGCGCACTCTTTCGGAGCTCACGTCCACGGTTCTCCTGAATCGTCAGTCTCACATGATATTGCTTATTCTGCCATATCATGATGCCTGTGAGAGCCAGCGCTATAACAACCAGTAAAGTAACTAACATCCGATCAATCTTTATCTTTTAACCCCGCACCCTCAGAGCTTTCTTCAGGAACATTTACCTGATAGCCCACCCCCCTTACCGTTTCTAATAAACAAGCACGATCTCCGAGTTTGCGACGTAAGCGTTTCATATGAGTATCCAGCGTACGGCTGTGCACATCACCACTGTAGCCCATCACCTCCATCAACAGATCGTGCCGATCCTGCGCCACAGCACGTCGCTCGCAGAGATACAGCATTAACTTAAACTCCGTAGATGTTAGATCAATACTTTTACCATCTACATAGAACTTAAGAGAATTTTTAATAAAGCGAAATGGCCCGCATGTCAGTTCAGCACCACTGGTAGCTGAGGTAGAGCGCTTGAGTAAATTTTTCACTCTCAGCATCAGCTCCTTAGGGCTAAAAGGCTTAGTCATATAATCGTCTGCACCTATTTCTAATCCTGCGATCCGGTCTTCCGTTTGACCTCTAGCCGTCAGCATGATGACTGGAATTTTACGGGTATCAGCATCTTTTTGTAACTCCTTAAACAGAGACACCCCATCCATACCTGGCATCATCAGATCCAGCACAATAAGATCCGGGAGTAAAGAACGTGCCGCAGCAAGGCCATGGAGACCATCTGGAGAAAGCTCCACATTAAAATGATTGCGCCGTAGATTAAATGCCACAAGATCGGCAATATCTTCTTCATCTTCAATGACTAGTATTGTTTGCATATTAAGTATTTTAAAGATATTACCCTGCACTGCTTACACTCAAAATTTCGTATACAAGAGTGTGACGGATTCGACATATTACCAAGATAAAACCTCCTCGATGAATGTGTCTGTTTTGTAACGAAGAACACTTTGTGTAAATAGGGTATCGATGAGATTAAATGCGCGTCGCAGGGAAAACCACCTTTTGCGATACAAATAAAAACCACTGTTAAAACATACTATTATGAAATTAATTCAAACAGCCACTGCCGTTTTTGCCGGCATCGCACTGAGCACTGCTGTCCAAGCTCAATCTAAGCTCGTCATCAAAGGTTCCGATACTTTAGGAGCAAAGATGGTTCCACAACTTGCCGAGGCATATAAGGCAGCAGGTAATAACGTCAGCTTCGAGATCGCAGCTGAAGGTTCATCCACTTGTTTCACCGCGCTTCTTTCAGGCACTGCTGACTTCGGTATGTCCTCTCGCGGCATCAAAGCCAGTGAGAAAAACAAATTTGCAAGCGCAGGCAAAGAAATTGTCGAGCACATTGCTGGCGTAGATATGATCGCAGTAATCGTCAACGAAGCCAATGGCGTCAAAAAGCTTACCAAAGAGCAAGTCGCAGGGATCTTCACTGGCACTATCACCGACTGGTCTGAAGTAGGCGGCAAAGCTGGCACTATCAACGTCTACACCCGTAACACTTCATCCGGCACTTACAAAACATTCCAAAAGCTTGGCATGGCTGGTAAAGACTACGGAAAAAACAGCCAGAAAATGGCTGGTAATGAGCAAATTGCACAAGAAACAGCTAAAGATACAAATGGTATAGGCTACGTTGGCCTTGCTTACCTTAAAAAGGACGGTATTGCTCCTGTAGCTGTTAATGGCGTTCTGCCTGAGCCTGCAAGCGCTAAAGAGTATGCTCTTTCACGTAATCTTTACTACTACACCGTAGGTCAGCCTACTGGTGAAGCTGCTAAATTCATCAAGTGGTCAACTACTACCGAAGAAGCAGGTAAGATCATTGAGCAAGTTGGCTTCATCGCTCCTGCAGCGGAGTAAGCTCTACCTGTTTGGCTTCATAATGAGCCAAAATATCCTCTTTAATAGCACCGCGAATCGCATGATTGTGCGGTGCTATTTTTATTTTTTACACTGTCCATCTCCAAATCCTACCGCTAAAGCGTTCTTGCGAAACAATCGACTATGAAAAAGAAGAGGCAAAAAAGCGAGAACCCCTTCTACTCGGGCTCAGGATTCCGAATTTTCGGTATCGGTAAGCAGGAGGCTATCAAATATTTTTTTGGTGGTAACGCCACGATCGCAGTTATCGTAATTGCGCTAATTATCGGCTTCCTCATCAAGGAATCCGCTACATTTTTCCCCCAATATCGCGACAGCTTAGATCTCTACCGCAAATCTGGACAAGAGTTTGTGAGCTTCTCTGATGAGCAACTAACCGCTCAGAAAAAACTCCCCTCACTGGTAACACAAGCCCGCGTTAACGAAATCGAAGAACGGCTAGGCGCCATCTACCGTGTGAGCTCCGTCCACAGTGACTTTAAAACTAAGGTCTTAAAAAACACCTCCTCTGAACGCAAAGCTTACAAACGTGCTAAATCTAGACTCGAAAGCACTCAGGCTAACCAATCCTCCAGCGCGGACGAAAAAGAAGAGGCACAAGACGACTATGAAGCTGCAAGAGAAGCACTTCGTATCACAGCTCAAAAAACTGCTGATAGCCTAGACTACGGAGACCTCAAAACCCGCTCCTGGGCTACCGATGACAAATACCTCACACCTATACGCAACTCCATCGTTGAAAACCTTCTGACTGGTGAGCAGACCGCATTTCTCAAAGAAATTATCGCAGAAGAAACCAAGCTCGCCGAAGAGGTAAATCAGCTTGATTTCATTCGTAACCTTTCCAAAGCCAAGGATGGCTTTTCAGAACACCTGCCAACATTCGAGAAATTTGTTGTAGGAATGGCTGAAATAGCCACCCAAAACAAAGCTCAAGCAATTAACTTTGTCACCGCCAAGAAACGCAAAGATGCACTCAAAGCAAAACTTGAGATAACCAATAACGAAGAAACAAAAATACGCACTGAACTAGAACTAAAACGAGTTCTTGATATTGAGCCCGACTACGCCGAACTGAATAAACCTTTCTACGGCTCTTTGGATAAGCACCTTGAGTTAACTAATCGTCTTCAGAAACAAAACAGGGAAGCATTTACCATCGTTCCCAGTGCCAGTGAATTCGAGTCCAAGATAGCACGCAAAAAAATCAAAGAGATCAAAGAAATTGAAAACTCAATCGACGAGCTTTTCACCGAAAAACGAAAGCAAATAGAATCATGGAATCACTCCAAGCCATTTACCCTGAGCGAGGCAATCACCGGATTCTTTTTTGGCACCAAATGGATTACCAACTCTTCATGGCAGGATATTTACGGCCTTGTACCTCTCCTCACTGGCTCCCTAGCCGTCGCCATCATTGCAGTTCTTATTGCCATTCCCTTTTCCGTGGGTGGCGCCATCTATGTCAATCGGCTCTCCACACCGACAGAGCGCCAGATCATCAAGCCCTTTATCGAATTTATTGAAGCTATTCCATCCATCGTTCTAGCCTTCTTTGGCGTGGTGGTTCTTGGCACAGTGATCCAAGAATATTCACAATTACCATGGTTCTCATGGATTCCTGGCTTCCCTGTAGAAGGCCGTCTTACCATCTTAAATGCAGGACTCCTCCTCGCACTGATGTCAGTCCCTACCATCTTCACACTCTGCGAAGATGCACTCAATAACGTGCCCTCATCTTACCGAGACGCATCCCTTGCACTCGGAGCCACTAAATTACAAACCGTCACAAAAGTCGTTCTTCCCAGCTGTGCTTCAGGCATCATCGCCGCTGTGTTACTTGGGTTTGGCCGCATCATCGGCGAGACTATGGTCGTGCTCCTCGTTATGGGTGGGCGCATCGCCATTCCTAAATCTTTTACAGATCCTGCACACTCCATGACAGGGATACTGGCTCAGGAAATTGGTGAAGTAGATCAAGGCTCCCTGCACTGGGGCGCTCTATTTATGGTCGGCTTTGCGCTCTTTGTGATCGCCCTAACACTCAATTACGTTTCTCAGCGTGTCTTGAAGAAATTCACCAAACACAGCTAACCCCTCTCTGACAATGTCTGAAAAAGTATCCAATAACAATCCGTTCTGCCAGAGCAAGGGTGGTAAAAGATATCGAGAAAAACTCCAAAAGGCATTTTTCTGCTTTGCTACGTATTTCGTCCTACTTTGTGCATCCGTCATTTTTGGGAAAATCATTTATGAAGGCACTCCTGTGCTCTGGCGTATGGGGACAGATTTCCTTACCCAAAAACCACAAACACTGGCGGTAGTAGAAGCTATTGAGTCAGACAGTATTGAAATCCCCACAGAAAATTTCGATAACATTCTCCGTAGTAATGACGATGATGCTCTGCCCATTGACAATGTGGAAGAGTTTGAAAAATCATTTCCCTACAAACGCTTCAACCTCATGCCTGGTTCAATTATTGGTGAAGGCTACCTCAAAAATCTTGAGCAACAAAACGAGGGATTTTTCCTAATCTACACAGAGCGTGACACTGAGAGCCACGTAGGCTTCTCAATTGATCAAGAAAAATCGCTTACCCTAAAGTCTCCAGATTTTGAAAAACTCAAATCTCTTACCCCGGACTTAATCCCAGAAAAAATCACTCAGCGTCATATCACGCTCAATGATTTTAAACTCACCATTGCTCAAGGCGATTACAACATTAGTAAAACAGCTCACGATGCCTTGTTACCTACTTCTTTAGTCTTCCAGATGCGTGAAGGGTTTGCCGATGATGACCCTGAAAGTTCTCAGAAACCGGCCATCATCCCAAGCACACAAATCATCACGGTAGACTCTAATGTTTTTTTTACTGCTTTTGATGAAGATGAAGAAGGCACACTCGCTCTACAAGCTCAGGAAGAACTACCTCAGAAAACCACATTCTACGATTTCAAACTAGCCGCCGGGAACTACAGCGCACCACTTGCGGCTCTCTCTATCCTGGCAAAAACAGGAATCGCCACCCAGCACAACCTAACACGAGGATCAATCATCGTAAATCTTGATGAACCCGTCGAACTAGAACTCTCAAGCTCAGATTATGAAAATTTAGTCGCGAATAATCCTAAACTTCAACTCAGCGCCATCGCAGACTTTGCAAAAAAAGCCGACTTCACACGCTTCAGCCTTGCTCAAGACGCGGAAATCCGGATCGATTCAGAAGATCTTGAAGCCCTGAACCAAGCCAACGAAAAAAGTGGCAACTTCAAAACAAACTCCAAGAATACCCACTCTTACGCAGGTGGGGGTATCCTAGGCCCTATCGTAGGCACAGCTCTACTCGTGATCATCTGCATGATCATTGCTCTTTTCACAGGGATTGCAGCAGCCACTTTCCTCAATGAATACGCGCGGAAAGGAGCCTTCACCAAGTCCATTCGCCTTGCCATGCTTAACCTTGCTGGCGTGCCTTCCATTGTATTTGGCCTCTTTGGTCTCGGGCTTTTTGTTATGTTAGCCCCCTCGCTCACCAGCACTCCGCATACAGAAAGTAAACTTTCCATTCCATTAGTCCCATTAGCATCTACTCCCCAGCTCCGCATCATCGAAGAAAAAGAAATCCACATGGTGAAGCACAAGGTCTCAACTTCAGAGGCCATCGTAGCAGCCAAATCAGAGAGCATGAAGTACTTCCATGATGGCTGGACTTATCTCTCCTTTCAGGGCTGGGGGACTTGTATGCTCGCTGGCGGCTTCACACTCGCCATCATGGTATTACCCGTCATCATTACCTCCTGTGAAGAATCACTCCGCGCAGTCCCTATGGGCTTCCGTGAAGCATCACTCGCTCTCGGTGCTACCAAATGGCAGTCCATCCGCACAGCAGTGCTGCCCTATGCTCTCCCAGGCATCTTAACAGCATCTGTATTAGGTATTACCCGTGTAGCAGGTGAAACAGCCCCTATTATGTTCACCGCCGCTGCCGCTGAACGATCAGACATGCCGTGGGAAGCTGTGCAAGCCACAGGGTTCAGCGCCTTTATTGAATTCCTCCAACAGTCTGTTCAGGCTCTCCCCTATCACATCTATACAGTTGCTGGCCGTATCCCCCAATCGGAATACACCGAACCTATGCAATATGGTTCAGTGCTCGTGTTCATGCTCATCGTAATGTCACTAGCAACTGTATCCATATGGCTACGCCTCCATTTCCGTAAAAAAATTAAATGGTAACCCTCTCCTCAACATTTATCATGCAAGACACTGCTCAATCACCTAATCAGCAAGACGTAAACAGCACTTCTAACACAAAACCAGAAGGCAAGTCGATGATCGAGATCGATGACCTCTCGTTCAGCTACGACCAAGGGAAAACAAATACTTTACGCAATATCACGCTGAATGTTCCGGAGAAACAAGTCACCTCATTTATCGGACCTTCTGGCTGCGGTAAGTCTACGCTACTACGCTGCCTGAACCGCATGAACGACCTCGTAGAAACTTCACGTATCACCACGGGGCAAATCCGCATCATGGACCAAGACATCAATGCCAAAAATGTCTCTGCCATCGAGCTGCGTAAGCAAGTGGGTATGGTCTTCCAAAAATACAATCCCTTCCCCAAAAGCATCTATGATAACGTAGCCTACGGCCTCCGTATCCAGGGTATTAAAAAGAAAGCCATACTCGAAGAAGCCGTAGAAAAAAGTCTCCGTGGAGCAGCTCTCTGGGATGAGGTCAAAGACCGCCTCAAGGACAGTGCTCTAGGCCTTTCCGGCGGTCAGCAGCAACGCCTATGCATTGCCCGTACTATGGCGGTAAAACCCAAGGTCATCCTCATGGATGAGCCATGTTCCGCTCTGGATCCTATCGCCACCGCAAAAGTCGAAGAGCTAATCACCGAGCTACGCCAAGATTTCACCATTGTCATCGTCACCCACTCCATGCAGCAGGCCAGCCGGATTTCAGATCGCACTGCGTTCTTCTATCTTGGTGAGCTGATTGAATACGACACTACCGAACAGATTTTCACCAACCCGTCTATCAAACAAACTGAAGACTACATCAGCGGCAGATTCGGATAACAGCCAAACTAACAAAAAATCTAAACCATCAAAACAATGTCATCACATCAAGGACACATTCTTACTAACTTCGATGATGCTCTCAGCCAAATCAAGGAGGCTACCATCGGTATGGGCGCAGGAGCGCAGAGAAACCTTAATAACGCCATTCGAGGATTAATCGAGCGTAACAAAAGCCTCTGTGATACAGCCATTGCAGATGACGATGATGAGGACCGCTCCGAGGTAGAAATTGATCATCTTGGCATGAGGATCCTTACCAAATACCGCCCTCTCGCAAGTGATCTGCGTATGGTGATTACCTCTATGAAGATAGCGTCTCATCTGGAGCGTATCTCTGATCAAGCCGTCAGTATTGCTAAGCGTTCGCGTAAAGTGATTAAAAGCCCAGAAATCAAGGATGTCTTGAAAGTAGAAGGGTTTTATAAAGTTGCTTCTAGTATGCTCACTAACGCTATCACCGCTTACGCAGATGGTAATTCTGAACTCGCTTTAAGTGTGATTGAGGAAGAAAAACCTCTTAAAAAATGCCACAAAACCACTTCACGCGTCTTCGCTAAAACTCTTGAAGGGGAATCAGAACATTACCGAGACTACCTTGACCTGGTCTTTATCTGCCGCTGGCTTGAGCGCGTGGGCGATCTAGCGATTAATATCGCTGAGGAAGTTGTTTTTGAAGATACATCCACAGATATTCGTCACGGTAGAGAACTACCTCCTGAGTTACAATAGCCTCAGATCCTAACACACTGTTTCTTTTCATTAATCACAGGCATTTCTGAGCGATTTACAAAGCTCGCTTGTCTGTGCACTGAGACTAATCCACCTACCGCAAGGAGGGTGAAAACAAGATTAGTACCACCGTAGCTGATAAAGGGCAAAGGTAAGCCCGTATTGGGCAGAACGGCGGTAGTAACACCGATATTCATCATCGCTGGAACCACAATAATACTGGTTAAACCTACAGCTAACAACCGACCAAAATGATCTTTGGCATTCATTGAAATCGCAATGCCATAGACTACAATAATCACAAAGCAAAACACACTCCCCAGTGTGAACCACAGCCCAAGCTCTTCCCCTATAGCTGGAAAAATAAAATCTGTATGAGCCTCTGGAAGATAACCTAGTTTTTCAACTCCATTCCCAAGTCCTGTGCCATCAATACCACCCTTGGCAAAAGCATACAGCCCATGAAGTTGCTGATACCCATCCCCCAGCCTGTATTTATCTGACTCAAGATCTGTGAGCGCCATGATTCGCCCCATTCGCTCTGGATTCTGCCATACCACAATGGCCATTCCCGCCAATGCCGTACCAGCAGATATCCCCAAATAAGGCAATCGAGCTCCCGCAATATACATCACCACTGCACCAGCAGCGGCAAGACACATCGCTGTGCCCATATCTTTTTCAAAAAAGATTAATAATACCGGAATCCCTAATAAAAATCCGGGGAATATAAATCCTTTCAGAAAGGTACGGGTCTCTGTTTGAAAATGCGTATACCACGCAGCCAGCCCCATAATCACAAAGATTTTAGCAAGCTCAGATGGCTGAAACTGAGGCATACCAGGAAGCTTAATCCAGCGAGACTCCCCCTTTACTTCTTGGGCAATACCGGGCACATAACAGAGTATTAACAAAAAACATGAGCCGATAAACAGCCACACCCAGTATGGCCGCAATTTACGGTAATCCATACCAGCAAAGATCACCGCACCAATCACTCCCACAGCAATCCAGGCCGCCTGTTTTTTCACAAGAGAGTAACCATCTACGTCATTACCGTAGATACTGGTACTCGTGAGCATCACCAGCCCTAACGTCACCAATGCGATGACAGCGAGGCAAAGAAATATAGCATTCTTACGTCCCATGGTGATACTCCGTAAATAAAATTATTGAGCCGGAATCTTGATCTCACGTCCAACACCTAACTTACGAGGGTCAGAAAGGCCGTTAATTCTCAGAAGATCATCACGTGATACTTTATAACGGTTAGCAATACGCCAAACAGTATCACCACTTTTAACAGTGTAACGCTGACCACTATCACGCAGTCCTGAAGATCTTTCTGAAAGAACTCGCTTAGGCTTCACAAGCACTGCTTTAGGCATGTCCTCTTCCACTACAATAGCTCGAGAATACTGCCGTTCAGGGGCTTGTTCCACATGCTGAATAGCTGTAGATTCTTCTACACGTTCACGAGTTTGAGCTACTGCTACTGGACGGCTAGAAAGCTCATTAGGAAGATCAAGTATCACGCCTGGACGAAGTGGCTTTGCTCCATTCAGTGCCCGTAATGCTGTCTCATCGACGTTACGCACGCGAGCGATACGTCGATAATTATCCCCCGTCACTACGATGTAGCGGCTATTAGAACTATCAATCACCGGCTGCGGCACAGGAGCCACAGCTGGAGTGACTACTGGCTGAGGAGCGCTCTTTTCTGCTGGTCTCTCAGCATTAGGAACAACGGCAGCGGCAGAAGCTTTTGCTGTCGTGCTGTCCGGTGAAGAATCATCACTGAAGAATTTACTATGCGTGTAGATCGCAGCAATAGCCAAGACATGAAGAACAAGAATCACGAATAGAGCCTTCCCTATACCAACATTTTCAACATCTGACTCAAGATCCATCTGGGGATCTGCAATAGCGGTGGCAGCATTTAAGCGACGTTTCCGCCCAGTCTTCGCATACAGAACTCGATAACTAGGATCTGAGTTACGGCTTCTTTTTGTTTGGATGGTTTGTTTCATAACGATTATTAGGTTAGGTTTTTATGTTAGATTGGAAGTTAGTTCTGTTGGTTGACGATCTGACGAAAACAATCGCCACGTTGTTCATATCCAGTAAACATGTCAAAAGACGATGTCCCTGGAGAAAAAAGGATGGTGTCACCGTGCTTGGCTACCTGTCTGGCCTGAAACACAGCATCTTCTAAATCACCCACTTTGATCGTAGGTAACTGATCGGCAATGACGGAAAAAGTAATTTCTAACTGATCTGCAATTTCACCAAATACAATCACCGTCTTAGTAGTCTGCTGTAATCGAGGAAGAAGCTCGCTGTAGTCCAGTCCTTTTTGTTTACCACCAGCGATCAGCACAATGGGTCTACCTTGTGAACGTAATGCGCTATCAAGGGCGTGTAGATTGGTTGCCTTAGAGTCATTGATATATTCAACGCCATCTAAGGTACGGACTAACTCACAGCGGTGCAGCGGTGGCGCACATTTATCCAGTGCCTCACTAGCAGTCTGTGCATCAATACCAAATGATAAACAAGCAGCGTAAGCGGCCATAGCATTTTCAGCATTATGTAGACCACGTAAACCTGTCTCAGCGAGATCGATGATTTTTTGATCTCCTTGTGAAATCCAGCCACTATCTAAGGTGTAGTCTGCATTTCCCTCTGTAGAGAAGGTAGTGATGTCTGCTAGCTGTGTGCCAATATCCTCACCTGCACGAACGATAATACGATTATTTTCTGTTAGGTTTTTGAAAACACGTAGTTTTGCATTTTTATAAGCTGCTAGCGTGGGGTAACGATCCATGTGATCCGCGGAGAAATTTAACCAAATCACAACATCCGGATGGAAGCTAGTGATCGTTTCCAGCTGAAATGAACTCACTTCAAGCGCCACGGATACTGGTGGCTCGTCTAGCATAACGATTTCTGAAAATGGAATCCCGTAGTTACCACAGGCGAGGCAACTAGTCCCACTATGGGAGAGAATGCGCTGCACCAGCTCGGTAGTAGTCGTTTTCCCATTAGTACCGGTAATGGCAACAATGCGCCCCTGGTAGAATCGTGATGCCAGCTCTACCTCCCCGATTAGTTCACCAGCGTTTTCTTGGTAAGCACGGACAAAGTCTGTTTCTCCATCAATACCTGGTGACAGAACAAGTAGATCACAGCTACTTTTCCGTCCCGTTTCCACCTTCGCGTTGGTAACCAGCTGAACCTCATCAGAAAACCCAATGATCTCTGATGCCATATCATGTACAGACACAACAGCGCCCTCTCGCAACGCCAACGCCGCGGCAGCCTGACCACTACGGCCAGCACCTAGAATAATGATATGTTTATTCCGCAAATTCATGTTAGACAATTTTCAGAAGAGCAAGACCAATCAAGCCGCTAAAGATAGAGATAATCCAGAAACGAATAATCACCTGGCTTTCATGCCAGCCACGCAACTCAAAGTGATGATGAATTGGAGACATCGCAAAAATCCTTTTCCCTCTAAGCTTGAAACTACCAACTTGAAGAATCACGGAGAGAGCCTCCATAACAAATACCCAGCCGATCACTACCAACAGCAGCTCTTGCTTTGTGCAGATGGCAGCGGTTGCGAGAGCACCTCCAATCGCCAATGATCCGGTGTCTCCCATAAAGACCTTAGCAGGGTGGCAGTTATGCCACAGGAAACCAAAACCAGCCCCCACAAGTGCCATTAGAAAAACTCCAAGCTCCTGTGCATGTGGATTAAATGGAATAGAGAGATACTCGTTCGCCATGTAAAAGTGACCTGCTAGATAGGCAATCACTGCATATGCAAGAGAAACGGTAATGGTACACCCTGTGGCAAGACCATCTAATCCATCTGTGAGGTTTACCGCATTCGAACAGCCCACAATAATGATGGCGAAAAATGGAATACAGAAAATACCAAGATCAATTATGGGGGTCTTAAAAAGAGGAAAAGTAATTTCGCTAATCTGAATCGATTCATTAATCAGCGTGTATCCCATTGACTGAGTTTTAAAGTAAAGAAATGCCGCCGCGATACCACCAATGGTGAACTGCCAGAAGAGTTTTGTTTTCCCACTTACCCCATCAGAACTTTTTAATTTCACCTTCGTATAATCATCAATAAAACCCAACAAACCCAAAGCTAACATCACACAAGTGGTGACAGCCACAAAGGGATTTAGCGCACGCCCACAGAGTAAAACGGCGATTAATACAGAACCTAAGATCATCACCCCACCCATCGTAGGAGTTCCAGCCTTACCTCCGTGAAGTTCATTTAATTTATGCACCTCCTCGGCACTACGGATAGGCTGCCCTACCTTGAGTGAGATTAATTTGCGAATCACCCACGGACCACAGCAGACGCAGATAAGAAAAGTCATAATACACGCCATCCCTGCACGGATGGTGATGTATTGCAGTAAATTCAGGAACCGCATATTGCTCGCCCAATCAGCACCTTCGCTGAAGGCTTGTTCCCATAGTTCGTAAATCCAATATAACATATTTATTTTTTATTAATTGTTAGGAAAGGCTTGTTCCATGACGTTTTCCATACCGGCCATACGACTTCCCTTAAAGAGGACTGTGTCCCCTTCCTTGCAAAATTCTTTTAACCACGCAGCTGCCTTGTCAGGATCATTGAAGTGGATAGCACTATCACTCACCGCATGCGCTCCTTCGTAAATCTTCTCTGCCTGCTCCCCCACACTGACAACTTGTAGTTCACGTTCAGCGGCGAATCCCCCCACCCGCAAGTGCTCAGACTCTGCATGTACACCTAGCTCTGCCATCATGCCGAGCGCCACGATCCGACGTCCATCATCTTGCACTGGCATGTCAGCCAGGGTTTCGATCGCTGCGATCACGGAGTCTGGATTAGCATTATAGGTATCATCGATTACCGTAACACCTCCACTTTCAAAACGGCGGAGACGACCAGATGTTAGAACAGTTTCACTAAGACCAGCCGCAATATCCTCGGCCTTCATACCCAGCACCACTGCGACACCAGCAGCGAGTAAGGCATTATTAACCATGTGTTTACCGCTGACTGGAAGCTCTACGGATACAGAATTTTGACCATCAATACAAAGATCAAATGATGAACCTGTTGCATGAATCTTTAAGTTTTCAGCCCTGATGGTTCCCCGGCAGTTGCCAGTGACGATCACCTTGGAAATACTACGTTGAATAAGGTAGTCCACAAAATCGCAGCCAGCGGTTACGATCAGAGTCCCATGCTCAGGTAAAGCGCGAGCTAGTGCTGATTTTTCCTCGGCAATTCCTTCCCGCGAACCAAGATTTTCGATATGCGCGGTACCAATATTGGTAATGATCCCAATATCTGGCTCCGCAATATCACATAGTGGTGCAATCTCTCCAGCATGGTTCATCCCCATTTCCCAGACACATACTTCATCATCCTCCTCAGTAGCTAACACACTGAGAGGAAGGCCAATGTGATTATTCAGATTACCCTTCGTAGCATTCACTTTAAATGCCTTGCTGAGAACAGAAGCTGTGAAGTCCTTTGTAGAAGTTTTCCCATTAGACCCTGTAAGCCCAACCACCTTAATACCTAACTGATTCCGATACCACTTCGCTAGACGCTGTAGGCCATAGAGTGAGTTTTTTACCAAAATGATAGGAACATTCAATGTATCAATATTCTCAGGCAGTGTATCTAGCAGAAGGCACTCCGCTCCATGTTCTATGGCCTGATCCACAAACTTATGTCCATCAAAGTTATCGCCACGTAAAGCGATAAACAATGCGCCCTCACCTAGACTTCGTGTATCCGTTGAAACCTTCTGAACGGTGCGGTCTGTATCCACGCCGATCAACTCACCACCAGTAGCGGCAACAATTTCAGAAATGGTAAGCGGTTTCATAATTCTACTTTTTTAAGGTTGAGCGCTTTGTAGCCTGCTCGGCGGTCATCGAAGTCGATTCTGTTCCCTGAAATTTCCTGATAAGTTTCGTGACCTTTCCCAGCGACAAGGATCACATCACCTTCTTCTGATAGATTAACCGCAGTTTGAATGGCTAACATACGATCAGGGATGCACTCATAACGTTTCCCCACCATACCTTTTTCAATATCTTTGATGATATCATCAGGATTTTCCGTGCGAGGGTTATCAGATGTCACGATGCAGAAATCACTCGCAGATGCTGCGGCCTTCCCCATCTTTGGGCGCTTAGTTCGATCACGATCTCCACCACAACCAAAGACGGTAATCAATCTCTTAGCCCTTAATTCACGAATAGCAGCACAGGCTTTTTTAAGAGCGTCCGGAGTATGTGCGTAGTCAACAAACAGGGTAGCTCCATCACGCGTACCGACACTTTCCATCCTACCAGGAACCTGTGGAGCATCTGCCAAAGCGCGTACTGCGTCACGAGGTTTAATCCCCGCAGCACAGCATGCAGCCAGAGCAGCAGTGCAGTTCTCAATATTAAATTCTCCAATATACGGCGTCCGCACGTGATACTCTCGGTCTTTGAACTGTATATCGAACTCAGTCCCCCGCACTGTCTGGACTGATCGCCCAATGCGCATGTCAGCATGCACTCCGTGACCATAAGTGATGATATAAAGCCGGTCTTTAAACTCTTCTACGAGTTTCTGTCCATAAGCGTCATCTAGATTAATTACAGCAGTGGTTTTTTTATGACCACCCTGAGTTTCTAAAAGTTCAAAAAGTCTACGTTTAGCGGCAAAGTAGTCATCCATATTCCCATGGTAATCAAGATGATCCTGGCTGAAGTTTGAAAATACCGCCACATCTAGCAGAAGACCATCTGTTCTCTTCTGCTCAAGTGCATGTGAAGAAATCTCCATAGCCACACCACGGCAATCATTATCTGCCATGTTACGAATAATTTTCTGTAATTCCACTGCTCCTGGTGTGGTGTGAGTGGAAGGGTAAATTTGCTCCCCATCATCCACCTGCACAGTTCCTAACAAACCTGCACGCGTCCACACACTTTTCATGACTGCATGGGTAATAAAGGCTGTTGTTGTTTTACCATTGGTACCTGTGATTCCCACAACCTTCATGGCAGCGGAGGGGTGAACATTCCACTCACATGCCAATGCAGCTACGGCGGCTCGAGTATCAGACACATGAGCCCAACATTTTTTTTCATCCGCCGTAGGTGCTACCTCTGAAACAATAGCACAGGCTCCGTTCTCCAAGGCTTGAGGGATAAAATTTTGACCATCGGTATCGCTACCTGAAATCGCGATAAAGACACTCCCCTGCACTACTTCACGCGAGTCAGCGGTAATACCTGAAACCTCCTGATCGAGATCACCAGAAATAGTGGCCTTAGGAAGAGCTTTAATGAGATTACGTAGCTGCATAAAAAAATGTTAGTGATCAGAATTCTGAGCAAGTGGTTGTGATGGATCAATAGGCTCGGTGGGCTCAATACCCATCCGGCTGGCTACGCGCGTAGCGACTTTAGCAAAAATGGGGGCAGCAATCGTGCCTCCGTAACGTTTCACCTCCGTCGTCTGTGGATCATCAACCACAACCAAACAAACAAAGGCTGGATCTTCAGCAGGTAACATACCAGCAAAGGAAACCGTATAACGCCCATCAAGATAGCCTCCTTGAGGGTTAATCTTCACAGAAGTGCCTGTCTTACCAGCTACTTTATAACCTGCCACGGCGGCTCTCCAACCAGTACTTTTCTTATCAACGACGGTAGCAAGGGCGCGGCGCATTTTACGAGCTGTGCTCTCTTTTAAGACCTGCCGCACAGGTAGTGGTTTATAGCTCATGACCTCGGCTCCATTATTTGCCATCACGGATTTCACCAGCAAGGGTTTCATCAACGTGCCACCATTGGCAATCACTGAATATGCACAGGCTACCTGTAGCGGTGTCACACTCACCGCATAACCATAAGAAATACGAGAGAAGTCCGTCGGATTTCCAGTATTACGCATCACACCACTACTTTCAGCAGCCATACGAACACCTGTTTTTGAGCCAAAGCCAAAGTTTTTTGCATAATCAAAAAACCTACTACTACCTAACTGAAGAGCAATTTTGTAAGAACCAATGTTGCTCGATTTTGCCAACACCTGCTCCATGCTGAGCATGCCGTAAGGATGGTGATCTGGAACTCTTACAGAGCCTACTTGGTAGTTTCCATTGTGACAGTTAATCTGCGTCCCTGGATGAATTAACCCCTGATCAAGAGCGCCCGCCATAGCGATAATTTTAAATGTAGATCCTGGCTCATACAGTGCTTGAGTAGCAAAATCATACCCGTTCTTAGCAATATTCTCCCGAGTATTCAGATTGAATGTAGGGCAGCTAGCCATGGCTAACACAGCTCCTGTTTTCGGATCCATCAAGATAATCGTTCCTTTTTCCGCCTCATACTCAGCAAGCCCAGCCGCAAGCTCCTCCTCAAGAATAGCTTGTAATCCCATATCGATCGTCAGCTGAATATTAAGCCCATGAATAGGAGGGCGAATCTCTTGAGGCTTCGCTACCGCTAACAAATCAAATTTATCACGGTGATTTTTTACATAACCATCTTTACCCGCCATGTATTGATTCATCTGACTCTCAATCCCAGACTTGCCTCTCCCCTCATGACCGACAAAGCCAATGATATGTGCTGCCATCTCCGGCATCACATACCAACGCTTCTGCGTTTCCTCAAAGACAAAAGCATGCAGGATACTGTGTTCCATAGTTAGCTCCTTCAGTTTGGTAACATCGTCTTCTGATACATCTTTTTTAAGAACAACGTATTTCTGCCTCTTGTTAGAAAGATTCATCCGGTTACGCAACTCTGTGCGATTCATCCCAAGTGGACGCGCGAAAACATCAATGACATGCGCGATATACTTCTGGATAATGGTATTCGCTTGCATTTCATTCTTCAGCTGTGATGCACGTGACTGAATTTCACGCTTTCGCGTGCTGGCATCCCATTGGCGCCACTCGGAAGTTTCACGTAATTCTTTGTTCGCCAAAGCGAGTGTAGCAGGTCCAATGTCTTGCAAGAGCTTCTTATCCAAAGCAAGACGCGCACGTGGAATATTACGAGCCACCAACTGATTGTTGGCATCCATGATACATCCGCGATTCGCCTTGAGGATTTCCTTACGAATAGATACTCTATCTGATTTCTTAGCATACTCCTCAGACTTCACCACCTGTAGGAAGATAAGCCTAGCCGATAAGCCACTAAGCCCAGTTACAAAAACTAGGCAAAGAATAAGGCAACGGCGGCGTGCAGCAACAGAGTTCATTAGGGAGTTCTATGGGCGACAACAGAAGTGCTGTTTGATGTTTGAAATCTTGAGAAGGGCTGGATTTTTTCGATCACACCTACAGGAATCGTCTCTAAAGAAGATGCACTCTGCTTCAAGTCATCATCGAGCTGATAGATGTTGAGTTTTTTATCAATCTTCACCTGCAGACTATTAATAGAGTCATTATGATCACTGATACGCCTCTGAGTGCGATCTACCTCACGTAGCACCTCCACCTGACTATTTTTTAACCAAGCGTGAGTCACTCCTGCTACCATAAGAACAACTGCAGCAATAACTAACAGGGACACCTCTACCCAGCTCAGCCCTCTATCATTTTTCTTAATATTATGCATTAATTCTAGAGAGTTATTTTTTCTACCACACGCAGTTTAGCACTACGTGAGCGGCGGTTTATTTTTAACTCATCCACACCAGCGGTGATGGGGCGTCGAGTAAGGAGTTTGTAACAATAGTCAGGGTTCACGCGAGGCTCTGGCCATTCTTTACGATCAATCTGTGGCTGAGATGCATTTTTAAAAAACTGCTTTACCAAACGGTCTTCGAGACTGTGAAAAGTAATCACGGCGAGCCGCCCTCCTGGACGCAGCATACTCGCTGCCTGTGTGAGTAATTGCTTTAAGACCCCTAGTTCATCATTAACGGCAATACGGAGTGCTTGGAAAATACGGGTAGCAGGATGAGACTTCCCTCCACGCGGGAGTAAGGCCGAGATAAAGTCAGCTAAATCCAAAGTAGTTAGAAAAGGCTGACTCTCACGGCGCTCAACGATACGGCGAGCAATCTTACTCGCTGCACGCTCTTCTCCATACTCATAAAATATACTCCTCAACTCCTGCTCTGAGGCGGTGTTGACAAGATCCGCAGCGGTCTTTCCTGAACTCCGATCCATGCGCATATCGAGCGGCCCATCTTTTCCAAAAGAAAAACCACGCTCTGCCTCATCGAGCTGCCATGAAGAAACTCCGATATCAACGAGGATACCATCCACTTCATCATAACCAACCTCTGCTAACAAATGCTGC
>CALBVY010000088.1 GCA_937969495.1 uncultured Verrucomicrobiales bacterium
CTTCAGTATCAAGCCCAATGGAACAGACAAGTGCCTCAGCACTCTCAATTCCCCAAGATCTGGAAAGCCAATACAATTGTATATTTGGCGTGGAGAAATAAGTCAGCGCTGGAATGTTGTTCACGTTCATACAAACGAATAATCATATTATCCTCAATGATTCTAAAAAGAAAAATAAGTAAAGGTGCACTCACTTGGGTTGCTTTGGTTGTTTTGGCTATTACCATCCTCTTTCTTATAGAAAGAGGGACTGGTAATCCTGCTGCTAAGCGGGTGTCGGCTAATGACAGTCATCAAATTAGTAAACAGCATGCCCGTCCTCATAGAAAACTTGCTCCTCGGGTTTCCCCAAAAAAAGAAAGTGAGTCTATCTTTGCTCAATTTATAGGTCTGCAAATCCAAGAAGGAGATGATAAAGATCTTAAGGAAAAGTGGGCGGAATCGCTCTCTCGCAACCCTCTGGAAAAGGAAGGCCGCTTAACAGACCTTAAACATGCCAAGAAGTCGGAGGTTGTCAGCTTCGAGGTTCCAGAAGAAAAGTTCAAGGAGTTACATGGAGACATCTGGCCAGTAGAGATGACCATCCCATCTTTCACAGAAGATGGAGGAACTGAGATTTCTGTTTACCGAGCCGATATGGAATCCACGGACGCAGGAATTATTTTTGCCCGTCTCAAAGATCAGCCGGAAGTTTCGGTTGTTCTATCCGTTCAACCTGAAGCTATTTCTGGGATGATTGAGTCAGCTGATCGGTTAGCCCGTTATGACCCTCTGGATTCAGGGATCACTATTTTAAGAGAGTTGGATGCTGATAGTGCGAAGGCGGATTTTCACTGCGAGAAGTGTGAATCTGGCGAACATTAATCTGAATAGATTATTTTCCCTACCCCTGAGCATAACTTCAGGCTCAGGGCAGATTTTTGTATATTCTTAAGGGCTCGAATCATTTTTTTCGGGACAATCTCACTGGTCTATGTTTTTCCAAAGGCCGCACACGCAATACTCGCGTGAGATGCTCATTGATTTATTATTTGATACCCATGGAAACTGTTACTAAACGTGATTTGGTCACAAAGCTCAGCAATAAAACTGGTCTTGGCCAAGCTGAAGTTCTCAATGTTCTCGAAACCCTACTCGAAACCGTTACTGGTGAATTAGCTCAGGGAAATGCGGTGGTAATCCGTAATTTTGGTTCGTTCCAGGTCCGTGAAATGAAAGGGAAAGTGGGCCGTAATCCTAAAGATCCTGGGCAGGATATGAAAATTCCACCTCGTGCAGTAGTGAAGTTTAAACCTGGCAAAGAAATGAAGGAAAAAGTAGCCCGTATCCTGCCATTGATTCAGGAGGAAGCCGCAAATTAGTTTGATGAGTATCGAGGTAAAAAAAACGGAGCTCCTCGAAGAGCTCGGATTTTTCCAAGACTGGACCGAACGTTATGAATACGTCATCGGCCTTGGGAAGTCATTACCTGCGATGCCAGCAGAACAACAAACGGCGGAGAATTTGATTAAAGGGTGCCAATCCCAAGTTTGGTTAGATGCTAGTCACAAAGATGGTGTAATGCACTATCAGGCTGATTCAGACTCTTTGATTACTAAAGGGATGATCGCGCTTTTTGTGCGTGTACTTGATGGTGAGACACCAGAGGCAGTGCTTCAGGCAGACATGTCATTTATTGATGAAACGGGGCTGAAGGAACACCTTGCGCCTACGCGAGCTAACGCACTGAATCTTATGGCTACGCAGATGAAACAGCGCGCGGTGCAGCATGCGAAGTAGGGCTTTTTGTTCTGTTTGCTGGTGTTTGTGGCTATTGAATCACGGAGGCGTGGAAGCCATCCCAATCATCTAGGTTATTGAGGTTAATGGCGTCACGTGGATCGCCGTCTGGCAGTCCTGCGTTACTGAGGATTTCTTGTCTGGTTTCATCTTTGTGGATGTAACCAGTGATGGCGGCATTAAGCTCGGTGATGGCCTCGGGGTTAATCTTGGTGCCATTTTCTTTTACCCAAGTTTCGGTTTGAATGTATGTGGGTTTGGTGGCGATAAAGGCGAGAAAGGCATCGCGATCTAGCCCAAGGCCATCAAGCACCATTTGATCATAACCTGCGCCGCAGCCAGGGTATCCATCGGCTATTTTACCTGCGTTTTCTAGGGATGCTTTTTGCCATAGGCGTGGAAGGTGAAGTACGCCGAGAGGGCCAGCGGTGCCGGAGCTGATGAGGGGAACAATTTGATTCATAGTGATGGAAATTTACTAAGAGTATTTAAAATTGCAAAGGGTTTATCCTGAACGCGGACTAGGATTAATCTTGATGTAAAAAGAGCATCATCTGCTCGGCGGTTTTTTTGCCGATTCCAGGCACGGACTCTAGCTCCTTGAGTGTGGCTTTGCGGATACGTTTGACACTGCCAAAGCGGCGGAGCAGTGCTTCCTTGCGCTTTGTTGACATGCCTGGGCAGTCGTCTAATACGCTCTCACGCACGCGGCGGCGTAGGAGGAGTTCGTTGTAGTTATTGGCAAAGCGGTGTGCCTCATCACGGATTCTCTGAAGGAGTTTTAGTGCACCTGTATCGTGGGAGAGTAGCAGCGGTTCGCTATTTCCGGGGCGGAAGATTTCTTCGTGCTGCTTGGCGAGGCCTATCACTGGTAGATCGTGTAGACCTAAGTTCTGGAGCTCCCGCATGGCCATGCTAAGCTGGCCTTTACCTCCGTCGACAATAACGAGGTTGGGTAGATGGAGAGGGGACTTACCCTCACGTGCTAGTCGGCGTAGAGCCTCTAGTGGTGATTCCTGAGTGTTTTCAGATTCCGCTATATTATTTTCACTGAGAATGCGGGAGTAACGCCGCCGCACGACTTCTGCCATGCTGGCAAAGTCATCTTGCCCTTTGACTGTTTGGATCCGGTATCGGCGGTAACCTTGGTTATCTGGTGCGCCATTTATAAAGCGTACCATGGACGCTACGATGTGGTTGTTGGATACATTGGAAATGTCAAAACACTCCATGATTTCTAACTTATCAGGTAGGTGAAGCGCCTCCTGTAGCTCAATGAGGTCTTCACTGGGGTTCACTGTGCTGGGGACGCCACCTCGGCCACGTGAGAAGCTGCGTGCTGGGCTGAGTGTTTTTTCAAGATTGGTAATGATGTCACGTAGACGTGCAGCTTTTTCAAACTGGAGTTTCTCTGAAGCTTGTTCCATTTCGGCACGGAGTCCCTGTAGTCGTTCGCGTCTGCCTTTGCCCTCGAGGAGCTGAACGGCTTCTAGGATACGCGTGCGGTAGTCTTCTTCAGATATTTTGTGCACGCAGGGGGCGCTGCATTTCCGGATGATGTCGGCATGGCAATGAAGGTATTCGTTTTCCCCAGGAACACGCGCACGGCAGGTGCGGAGGCCAAACTCACGGTTAAGCCATTCAAGGGTGGCCTTCAGTGCGCTGGAATGAACAAAGGGGCCGAAGTAGCGTGCTCCGTCTTCCTTTTTTAAACGTGTTAGGACAAAGCGTGGTAACGGCACATCGAGCTGGATTTTGACCATGTAAAAACGTTTGTCGTCTCGCAGGCTGACGTTGTAACGCGGCCGATACTGTTTGATGAGCTTGCTCTCTAAGATCAGGGCTTCTTGTTCATTGCGTACGATCTGGAGGTCAAAGTCACAGATGCTATCGATGAGTGCCCGTGTTTTGATGTCAGCCCGCATCTTCCGTGAAGGCATGAAGTAGCTGCCTACCCGTTTTTTTAGATCCCGAGCTTTCCCTACATAGATGATTCCGCCAAGCCGATCTTTCATCAGATAAACACCTGGCTTGTGCGGAGTTTCTGTCAGTTTCTTTTTAACCTCAGGGATCATGGCGTTTATCTTGGGGATTAAGAGTCACGCTGATCAGCTGGTAAAGCAAGCTCAAGTAAGGCTGAACTTGTTTAGAAAAATGGGAGAACAGGGAGTGGTGGCAGAACTATCTGACGCTTCTCGAAACGCTTTAGAAATCTTAAAGTGTTAGGTGAGGGGTGAAAAGCCGTTATGAGACATTCACTTTTACCTTCATTTTGAACCCGTGATTGCGAGTGTGTTTTTGCCGTGAAAAGCAAAGGGTTACAGATCGCTCTGTAACCCTTTGATTATATGGTGCTCGAGGCGGGAATCGAACCCGCACCCGGTTAACCCGGACTAGATCCTTAGTCTAGCGCGTCTACCAATTCCGCCACCCGAGCACTGGTGCCAAACGTAGAAACGTGGTGCGGG
>CALBVY010000089.1 GCA_937969495.1 uncultured Verrucomicrobiales bacterium
TAAAATCATTCCTCCTAAAAAACGGAATCAACTACTCAGGAAAAGCCAACTGGTCAGACGCTCACATGCGTTATCTCCGAAACCTTAAAATACCCACAGAAGCTCAAACCATTGTCTTAGAAAGTTATATCCGCACTCTTGATGAAACACAAAGCAGACTACTCGAACTCAAAGAAAAACTCATAGAAGTCCTAGAAAGCTGGGAATGGAAACCAATCGTAAAAGCACTCATGGGATGCAAAGGCTTCCAAGAAATTGCAGCCATGACCGTCATTAGCGAACTCGGTGATCTAACAAGATTCTCGCACCCGCGGAAGCTCATGAGTTTTTTAGGGCTCGTCCCCAGTGAGCACTCCTCAGGTGGAACTCGCAGGCAAGGGGCCATCACTAAATGTGGTAACAGTCATGCCCGCTGGATGCTTATTGAATGTGCTCAACACTTCAGAAAGCCACCTAAAGTCAGCGCAGCTCTTACCACAAGACAACAAGGGCTATCACCTGAAATCAAAGAACTCTCATGGAGAATGCAAAACAGATTAAACAAACGCTACCGTGCACTCAAAGCCAGAGGCAAACATGAGAACAAATGCATCGTCGCCGTTGCCAGAGAACTCGCATCATACATTTGGGAGCTCATGGTAAAAACTCAGCTCACACTGCCATCTCACCAATCCTCTAACCCTTAAACTAACACCCTTTAATGAATCACTAACCCACGGCTTACATCCATTTTTATGCTCCGCCCCTATCTCCTGGGCGGAGGGGCGAATCAAAAAAATAAATGACGCCTAACAGGAACCTACGAAACTCCTCAGGAGAAATAATTAACAAGAACTAAAATCAACAACAACCAGCGGCTCAAATGAGCTGAGGAATATGACACTGCAGGTAACTGCAGGCTCAAGATCAGCACTCGATAGACGTTATGAGTTAGCACCGCAATTGCGGAGTGAGCACTCGAGAACCGAGAATGAGTAAAGGATCAACGGTGAAGACGAAAACCTGTGGTAACCAGTCCACGTATACCAGCATACCAAGTCTGCGTGAATGCACACACCAAGCTTTGTTCTTCAGTTCATTTCAGCTGCTAAAAAAATTAGAAATATCAACATTAGAAAAATGTTAGTAAGGGAAATCCATTTTTATTTGACAAATTATCAGCCATACCAACGTCGAAAGCCACCCATCCACTACAGGGAGCGGGCTTCGACGAAGGGGTTAATGGTTAAAATAATCATAAAACTAAACTACTTAGCGTGTAGTGGATTGGTGTGCGCTGCCTTGTTCTCCATGAGCTTCATGCAAAACTGATAGAGGTATGGATACCAAATCCAATAATCAAAGGAAAGAGGAAAACATCTTATCGGCAAAAAAAGTTAGAACTATTAGCGATCTTGCCGCCGAAAGCCATCGCTCTCGAAACCAACTGAACACATCAAAAACCGCTGATGAAGAAACGCTGGAGGCCCACCATGGTGAATGTCGGGATAATGCGATCCATCGACCCGCCTCTACCTAACATATAACCGAGCATTATACCGCAAACAACGAATGTTAAGCGCGAGCGAACCGAGCAATCTGATGCAACGAAAGCCCTAACGTCGACTACATAGAAACCCTTCAGTATAAAGACCAGGCGAAGGAGAACGTTTAGGATGTGGCGCCAGATACATGACGCCTAATGACTTTTGAATACCAGTAATCTCTCGCCGAAGCAAGCAAGCCTCCGAAAACTCTAACGCTGTATCTGGTTGCCACCATCCGCTTGTTATCATTTTTTACGGTTTGATTTTTGTAATTTAAACTCAGCCTTTAGATCTTTGTGCCTTACTCTATCAGATCCAAATAATTGAGGAGCACCAAAAAATGCAAATAAACCAAATATCCCAATTAGAGTTCCGACAGGAATATTAATCAGTGAAATAATGCATACTATAATTCCAAGAATTCTCCCCCATGAACTTCTGTTGAATAAGCCGAAAATTGCCATGGCGTAGAAAACAGCTAATCCGATAAAGACAAAACGTAGTGAAGGTTCGCCCTCATTGACCGGCAGAAAAGATGCTACCAAAAGAAAAATAAAACCAAGCCCTAGGAGGAATGTAATTGCATTAACATTACATGATCTATGGTAGAGCTTCTTCAGGCTTTTGAAATCAAGATTGCTAAATACAGCATTACCTTGTGTTGGCTGGGCAATTTCAGATTGCGGTGATGTATACGGATTTTGTTCTTCCATTTTTATGATAACGTAAAGGTGAGGGACCGCTGACCATCAGCGATCTCCGATACACCAGTGCATACACAAGCCACGGATTGATGTCAAACAAACGGCGGGTCAGCGGTTCCTCTCCACTGATTTGTTAGAATTCGACTAGTAGATCAGCCCAGTCTTCATCATCGATATCATTAAGCTCCATGAAGTCCAAAACTAGCCCGTTATTCACATAGTAAACGTCGCAGCCAGAAGTCCCGCCTAACCCAATGGTGAAGAGAGGAGCCCCATCAAACTCAGTTACACTAAAGGCCGTGGCTCCTTCTCCGTCGAGGTCCTGAAAGTCGAGCATCGCGTCAAATATACTGTTAGTTAGCTTGTCCGCCTCGACTTGGGATTCGAATGATCCATCTCGGAAGAAAAATTGACCAGATCCGCCGGGCAGCTTCGCCTGCAATTGGAGATTAGATGCTTTAAAACCTTCGCCGAACGAGATTAGCAACAGAACTGGAAGGTCTTCATCTAAACGGCAAAGGCCGAATTTGCAGTTTGACGCGCCTGTTTCGCGAAAAAAACCGCCCGTGTGATAAACAGGATCATCGAAGTAGAGGCCACCAGAGAGAGGTAAAAGGGGGTCAACCCAGTTAATACTGGCTATGTCGATGAACTCGGAAATTCGCGCTGACATTTTATGCTAACAGTTTAATTAAAGTTCACTGGATAGATAATAAATTCCTTTATAGCCGTCAATTGGCAAATAGAGCAGTTTTGCTTTTCCTTTGGAAAATATAGATCTTCGATGTATCACCTGATACATAATAAATGTTAAATTAGAGGAGTAGATGCGGGTGGCGATGCGGAGGCGTGGGATGTCTTATAGAACGGAGAAGAATTACATTTCTTGGTATAAGAGGTATGTAAGATATCACGGGTTGAAGCATCCTCGAGAATTGGGGAAGGAGGGTGTGGAGAGTTTTCTGAATTATCTAGCTGGTGAGAGGGATGTTGCAGCTGGGACGCAGAATCAGGCGTTTAATGCTCTGGTAT
>CALBVY010000090.1 GCA_937969495.1 uncultured Verrucomicrobiales bacterium
AGTGATCAATGATGACAGCACCTATGGAGGGCTCTGGTTTATCGTTAGATTTTAACCACACAAGCAGTTCTTCCGCTGCTAGACATCATCATGGCTAAGCATAGCTTCGGGGAAAAATCTCTCGCTCTACTAGCGACTGGACGGGTAGCAAATCTACCCACGGTTTGGAGCAATGTCATTGTGGCATACTGTTTAACTATCACCATATTTCCAATAGGCGTTAGCATGCCCAGTGAAGAAACCCTTTTCAAATATCATTGCTGGCTTCTCCTCTTCGCCTGTTTTGGCTGTTCCTGTTTATACATAGGCGGCTGTATGCTTGGTGACTATCGTGATGTAGAATTCGATCGTCAACATCGTCCCAAAAGACCTCTCGTAACAGGGTTACTCTCACCATCTCGAGTAGTTATTTACGCAATCACCCTGATCATGTTAGGTTTTTTAATCGGAGGACTTAGTGTTGCTGCGGCATTAATTATTCCATTCAACTTTCCTTTATCCCAAATTGATTTCTCTAATACTACACAACTACTAAATCTTCTCCAAATTACACCACTTTGTCTGCTCGGTTTGCTAGTAATAATTATCGTTTACTATGCACTTTTCCACAAGCAATCGAAACTCTTTGCTCTTTTCAATATGTCTCTGTGCCGTACTCAACTTATTCTTTTTGCAGCAGCACTTGGAATACCTATATTTTACGGAATCAGCAATATCAGCCACACAAGCATTTTAAATTATATTCACTATGCTTGGCTCAGCCCTGTTTTTCTCATACCAGCATTTACTATCGGCTTATACACCCTACTCCTTGCTAGCGTAGCAGCGACTGAGTCCAATAAAGATAAAATTAAATTCTCCAAGATCCTCAAAACAGGTATGTTTTTACTCCCTCTACTCGCTGTCTGTTTATTGGCTCTAATCTGCTCTGAAAGCTTCCCTCTCTTCAATGAGCAAACACTTATCTCTGGGGCTTACTCACTCAATACCCTCCGCCTATATTTCCTTGGTACGCTGGTAGTCTACTGCGGTTGGATGCTCTACGCCTTCGGCGCTCTCCCACATGACAAACCTGCATTTGTCTCCCGTGCACTCGCTGGATTCTGCTTGTTAGACGCATGTTTTGCCGCGACCTACTCGCTCACCCTGCCCCTTGTGTGCCTCATCCTTTTCGGCCTAGCACTGCTTTTACAGAAAATAGCTCCAGCAACTTAGTCAGCCCTTACCCCGTGTGCGACTACTCGTAACACCAGCACTTTTCTCAATAAACTTGATAATCTGACCAGCCACATCTTTACCAGTGGCAGTCTCGATTCCCTCAAGACCTGGTGAAGAGTTCACCTCCATCACCACTGGACCATGATTCGAACGCAGTAAATCCACACCAGCTAAACTCAAACCCATGATCTTAGCAGCACGTACAGCAGTGGATCTTTCTTCTGGGGTAATCCTGACAACCTCAGCATGACCGCCACGGTGTAGATTCGAGCGAAACTCTCCCTCCTTACTTTGGCGCTTCATCGCGGCGATGACTTTTCCGCCAACCACGAGACAGCGAATATCAGCACCACCAGCTTCTTTGATAAACTCTTGAGCAAGAATATTAGCATCCAGACCACGAAAAGCCTCAATCACAGATTCAGCAGCTTTAGGGGTCTCTGCCAACACCACACCCACCCCCTGCGTGCCTTCTAATAACTTAATCACAATAGGCGCTCCACCACAGAGTTTAATCATATGCCCTGTGGCCTTAGTATCATGAGCAAAGGTAGTTACCGGTAATCCAATACCCTTTCGCGCAAGGAGCTGTAAAGAACGCAACTTATCACGCGAACGTGAGATAGCTACGGATTCATTGATCGAATACACCCCCATGATCTCAAACTGACGCACCACAGCAGTACCAAAAAATGTCCGTGAAGCACCAATACGCGGAATCACTGCATCATACCCTTTCAACTCCTTATCCCCTAAATAAATACTGGGGCGCATAGAGGCAATGTTCATATGACATTTGAGATAATCAATAACATCCACCTCATGCCCCATACGCAAAGCAGCCTCCTGAAGGCTATTGGTCGAGTAAAGCTGAGAATTACGTGATAAAATACCAATTTTCATGGACTTTGGTTCTGTGATTTGTCAGTAAGACGGTTGATCTTTCCAAATAAATAAGATACTTGAGTATCAACAACGAAGTAACCCGAAAGAGCACGTCTGCCGATAAGCAGAGGACACTTCATAACTGAGCGATCTGCAAGACTGAAAAGAACCTCCCATTCAAACCCTCCAATGAGCTGCACCCGCGACTTAATAATCAAGCGCTTCTTCGCGTTTCCATTGGAACTTTTAATTTTCTTTTTCTGCACCAGAGGAGCCTCACACCTAATACCCACTCCGTGGTAACTATAAGTGGTAAAACCTACCCACGGTTCACCATCTTGATCAAAAGGCTGAATTTCTTCGGCATGTAAACTAGATGTATAAGCTCCAGTATCCACCTTCGCGGCAACAACATCAACACCCAACTCTGGGAGAGTAAACCACTCGCGCCGACCTATCAGCATCTTCTGTCCAATTCTTTCATTGGCTGGAAGCCCTAGATCTTGAGCAACACTGAGTGAGGTCTTAGGCACCGCCCTTGCCTCGCATAGGTAAGTTTTTGGCATAGCGTTTTCATGCCCAAAAACTCGCAAAGAATCAAGCCCCTACTCAAGAGCACGAATGACAAAAAAATCATCCTCAGACGTGCAATTCCATCTGATATGCTTTAGACCTTCTTTCAACATGGCCAAGAAACATAAACGAAAAAGTATCTCGCACCTGACTGTGGGAGATTTCTACGAACGCCACGGAGAGTTTCTTAATCTTGAGTTACTCGGTAATGAAGTCGGCTATGATCGAAAAATTCTCGAACCCACCATCAATCATCCCGGTTTAGCTCTAGCTGGATTTCTTTCTTACTTTGCCTACAAGCGCCTCCAGGTGCTGGGAAATTCTGAGCAGTCTTATCTTAATAAACTCGATGAAGAGGA
This sequence comes from uncultured Verrucomicrobiales bacterium, assembly GCA_937969495.1. Classification (GTDB taxonomy): domain Bacteria; phylum Verrucomicrobiota; class Verrucomicrobiia; order Verrucomicrobiales; family Akkermansiaceae; genus Oceaniferula. Next base: position 3,036 of record CALBVY010000090.1, read on the forward strand.
ACGGGTGCAACGCTTTAGTATGATCTGCCAACGTGACATTCCATGTATTGTAGCATCACGCGGTAAAGAACTCTCCCCTGATTTACTTCAGGTCGCTAACGATCATGGCATTGCTGTTTTCAGCACTCATATGGTGACCATGAAATTTGTCAATGCAGCCACCATTCGGCTGGAAAGCGATTTTGCGGAATCCACTATGCTACACGGATGCATGGTAGATTACCGAGGTGTAGGTGTCCTGATTATGGGTGATAGCGGTGCAGGGAAAAGTGAGGTCGCCATCGGACTGTTAGAACGCGGCGGCGCTCTCGTCGCAGATGATATGGTGACAATCCATAAAATCGGTGGAGAGTTAATCGCTAGCACCAAGGAGTTCTCCAGAGGCTTTATCGAGATGCGCGGCATAGGGATCATCAACGTCGGAAATATCTTTGGCCTAGGCAGTATCCGTCCCAATAAACGGCTCGACTTAGTCATTAGCTTAAAACCCCATTCCGACTTAAATAACGTGGATCGCTCAGGAGTAAATCGGAAATCTTACCGTATCCTTAGTCAAGGTGTCACTCACGTGGAAATCCCCGTAGCCCCAGGGCGTGACACCACACGCTTAGTGGCGGTCACCTGCCTAGAACATCAGCTCCGCACCCTTGGCTATGATATGGCGGAGGAATTTAACCAAAGACTACTCGATAAAATGGCTCAGGGTCGGGTCGGCCCACTCGGTGCCCCTTCACCTTAGAACCAACAAGCTCAAGACCAGATTACGCATTAGCATAAAAATTGGATAAAAAAATCCCTTCCCCCCTGCGAATCCGCCCGCTAAAGTTTCGCGCAACAAGTTACACCCCCTCTCGATCAAACCAACCGATCATATGCCTACTCGCGAATTCACCGTCACTAATAAACTGGGTATCCACGCCCGTCCCGCTGCCCAGTTTGTCAAAACTGCCAGTAAGTTCTCATGTGACATCCAAGTAGAAAAAGACGATGAACAAGCAGATGGTAAGTCCATCATGGGGTTAATGATGCTCGCAGCGGGCCATGGTTCCGTTCTGACTATTACCACAGATGGTAATGATGCCGAAGATGCCTTAGCAGCTCTCGGAGAGCTGATTGAGCGCAATTTCGAGGCCTAAACGCCGCCTAAGTGACAAAGAGATCACGGCAGGGAAAGATTCGGCTTTGACCAGTTTGCCCGAATTGTACAAACTGGGCAAGCATGCGCACGCAATCTGAGGAAATCATTATCCAAGGAACCCCAGGTTCTCCTGGGATTTCCTTTGGTCCTGTCCACGTCATGGCACGTGGTTTTTCTGCACCTGATGTCTACAAAATCCAGGAAGATCAGATCAAACGTGAACAAGCGAGATTTGAGGCCGCTCTTGAGAAAACTAAGCAACAGCTTGACCAACTCCGCAACCACATCGAAAACCTCTCTGGCGAAGAGGAAGGACAAATTTTTGATGCACACCTCATGGTGCTCGAGGATCAAACACTCCTAACACGCGTTAGCAAAGCCATCCGTGAACGTAGACAGAATGCTGAATATGCCTTCTACGCCGTCATCCAAAAGTTTCTCGAAGCCATGCGGAGAATTAACGACTCCTATCTCCGCGAACGCGCTACGGACATTGATGATGTCTGCCAACGAGTGCTAAGAAACTTCAGTCAAGATACAGATTCCCAGGCTACAGATCGCCCCGATCACCAGCATATTCTCATTGCCTATGATCTGAGTCCCAGCGATACGGCATCCATAGACCGCAACCATGTCTTAGGCTTTGCTACTGAACAAGGGAGTGTAAACTCACACACCGCCATTCTGGCGCGATCACTAGGTATCCCCTCTATTGTAGGTCTTAAAGAAGCCGTCATTGATATCAAAACACTCTCAGAAGCTATCTTAGATGGCTACAGTGGTGCGCTGATTCTTAATCCTAGTGAGGAAACCACTCAAAAATACCGCGCGCTCGCCAAGAAAAAAACACTGGCACTAAGAGAGCTAGATACACTTCGAGAAAAAGACACATCCACTTCTGATGGGCACCGCATCACTCTCTCTGCCAACATTGAATTCACCAATGAACTCCCCCAAGTAACTCAATCTGGAGCCGAGGGTGTAGGGCTCTTTCGCACGGAATTCCTCTTACTTGGTGCTGGAGAAATACCAGATGAATCCCAGCAGGAAAAAGTTTATACCAAGGTAATAGAATCGGTTAGTCCCCATCTTTCTATCATCCGCACACTCGATGCAGGAGGAGACAAGCTCCCAGCCGAGCCTCTCTCACAACCTGAGCCAAACCCCTTCCTCGGCTGGCGTGGCATCCGTGTATCACTCACACGTAATGCACTGTTCAAAGAGCAGCTACGCGCCATTCTCCGAGCTAGCGCAAAGGGGAAAATAGGTGTTATGTTTCCCATGATATCGGGTATTTCGGAAGTGCTAGCAGCCAAGCAGCTCCTCAAGGAATCCATGGATGAGCTAGATAAAGCTGGTGTATCTTTCGATCCTAACATTGAAGTAGGAGTCATGATCGAAATCCCCTCAGCCGCAGTCATGGCAGATGCCATCGCCAAAGAGGTTGATTTCTTCTCCATTGGCACCAATGACCTTATTCAATACACCGTAGCTGTAGACCGTGTAAATCCTCATGTAGCCCACCTTTACAAGCCCACTCACCCATCAGTGATTCGCCTCATGGAGATGACGGTAAGCGCAGCCAAGGACAATGGTATATGGACGGGTGTCTGTGGCGAAATGGCTGGCCAGCTCGCAATTACCCCATTGTTAGTAGGACTTGGTATTGATGAGCTCTCCGTAAGCCCTCACATTTTACCTAGTATCAAAAAAGCCGTCTGCTCCCTATCACAAAGCGAATGTGCAGAAATGGTGCAACAGGCTTTAAAATGTAAAACAAGCCCTGAAATCGCAGCACTATCCACAAATATGGCGGAGCGCTGCTATCCAGAGCTTATTGATTAGGCAGTTTTGTCTATGGAAAAGAAAATCACGCTTTATTTCTTCACAGCTTTGCCGTCTGATTGAATCAAAGTGAAGGTGCCATTATTAGCTTTTGAAAGTATTTCCATAGCATCGGCTGCTCTAGGCTCCATCAAAGCTACTGCGTTAATCTGAACCCCCTTAGACCTTGCTCTCGCGGAGATTTTTTTTGCAACGGCTTCAGAATTCTTACCAGCAAGACCATCTGTCATGAAGAAAATGACCTGTGGCACAGGCTCCATATCCAACGCCATCTCAAGAGGGTCTATCCAAGATGTTCCCAATATTAAGGGTGTTTCCTCCACTGCTTTAAGACTTTTCTGAATCTGCTCTGTGGAAGCGTCTAACCATGGCACTGGCTGTTTTTCCCCTTCTACTTTCCAGTTCGTTGGTTTTTGATTGGGAGATTCCCACTTATATTCCCCGTTATCACCTTTTATCACAGCCTCTTTTCTGCCATTCATAATGACTTCATCGCCAGCAATCCAAGCTGGGCCAGCAAAGAAAATAAGCTGATATTTAATACCTGAGCCAATCGCTCTGACCGATCTAGTAAGTTCTTCTTTCAGTAATTGAATACGTTTCCCTCTCATTGATGCTGAATAATCAATCACATAGCACACACGGTTAGCTGTGACTTTTTTACCAAAGAACGTAGCACCACCACCGCCACCCCAGCCATCACCATCACCCCAGCCATCTCCTACACCCTCACCGTTACCAAAATCCATCGGGATCTCAGCTGGGGTGTCTGGCACGGGTATCGCTACGTTTGATACAACGTCTGCTGCAATCGTCTTTGCCATAGACGATGAAGGAGAAGAAGGTTTCGGCTGAACCTTCCTTGAAATCTGCTTCTTCTGAAGCTTCTCTTCTTGTTCCTTAGCACCATGATACGATACAATTTCAGGTGAGAAATTTTCTACTTTTGGGAGTAAGAGTAGTGTCAAAGCGACACCGACAAGGAGGATAAGTAGTAGGGAAATAATGATACTACTAATCGTGCTGTTTCTCTTCTGGGCGGCTAGTCTTGCTTGTGCCTCGGGGCTTAATTGTGCATGTAAACTCATAATAACTATAGAAGTAACGTGTTCAGATATAAAAATATTAGGGGAAATATTGTTTTTTACTGATTTTTTTTAGAGACTATTTTTACGATGGGACTTTGTCAAAGATAAACAGACTCGCCATTATTCAACTAGCCAACGCAATAGATACTTGAGTTATTTCTCCACGATGGTGCCATCTTCTTCAATTAAGGTAAAGCTGCCTTCATTCGCACTGGAGAGTATTTTCATGGCATTTGACGCTCTCGGCTCCATCATCGCTATTGTGTTAATCTGAATACCTTTAGCTTTTGCTCTCGCTGAGATTTTTTTGGCAATGCTTTCCGAGTCATTACCAGCGAGACCATCTGTCATGAAGAAAATCACCTGTGGTGCAGGGTCCATATTCAACGCCATCTCAAGAGGATGCTCCCAAGCTGTACCCCATATTAAGGGCGTATCTTGCACCGCCTTCACGCTGCGGCGAACCTGCTCTGTGGAGGCGTCCAACCATGATACTGGTTGTTTTTTCCCTTTTACTTTCCAGTTCGAGGGATTCCTGTTAGGAGACTTCCATTTATATTGCCCTTCATTACTTTTTACAATGGCATCTTGTCTGCCATTCATAATGACTTGATCGCCAGCAAGCCAAGCAGGGCCAGCAAAGAAAATAAGCTGATATTTCATCTCAGGGGACATAGCTTTGATCGATTTAACAAGCTCCTCTTTCAGTAATTGAATACGTCTACCCTTCATCGAAGCGGAGTAATCAATCACATAGCAAACACGATTAGCTACTACTTTTTCGCCAAAAAACGTAGCACCATCTCCACCACTCTCCCAGCCTTGATCATCGCCCCAACTACCACCTACACCATCATCACTACCAAAATCTATCGGGATCTCAGTGGGTAAAGTCACTGTAGGGATTGCTACATTTGCTGCCAGCTCAGCGGCAATGACTTTTGCCATAGACGGCATAAGAGAAGAGGACTTTGGCTGAACTTGCCGTGAAATCTTCTTTCTCGGCATCTTTTCTTTTTTTTCCTTCGTGCCACGATAAGTTGTAAAATCAGGTGGTGGATTTTCCACTTTAGGTAATAGGAATAGCGTTAAAGCAATACCAACAAGAAGAAGCAGTAACAGAGAGATAATGATACTACTCATCATGCTGTTTTTCTTCTGGGCGGTCAGTTTGGCTTGTACCTCAGGGCTTAATTGTGCATGTAAACTCATAATGGCTATGAGAGGTAACGTCTTTAGACATAAAACTATTAGAACAAACACGGCTACTCGCCGGTTTCTTGCGCTGAGGCATAGGCAAAAACGTCAAAGCCTGTAATTCTAGAGTTTAGGGTTGCGAAATCCCCCTAATATATGATTACTTACCGCCATCTGTGGCTAGTCGAGTTTCACAGATAAAATAATCAACAAAGGAGCACATTATCGCAGGAAGACCAAAAAGACCAGGAGGAGGGGGCGGCGGAAGACGCCGGAATCGGCATAATTACGGTCCACGCAAGCCCAAAGATGATGGCCGCGAGGATAAAGCGGTAGAGGTAGAGGGCACTATTTCCTCTGTGCTAGCTGGTACTATGTTCAAAGTAGCTCTTCCTAGTGGGCACGAGGTGCTTGCTCACATTTCTGGTAAAATGCGTAAGCGATTCATTCGCCTTGTGGTTGGTGATAAAGTGAAAATGGAAATGTCACCCTATGACACTACCAAAGCACGTATTGTCTTCCGTGTAGGTTAATTTCTCCTCACGGGGTTCCTCTTTTCAGTCAATTCTGATTATGTACCGTTTCTATGCCTACAAGGGGTGTGATGGTTGCCGCAATGCGCGTAAATGGCTCGTTGCAAATGCCATTGAGTTCGAGGAAATTGCCATTCGTGAGACTCCTCCATCGCTAGATGAGCTCAAGCAAGCGTGCCAAAGACATGGTATAAAGCCGCTCTTTAACACCTCAGGGATGGACTACCGCCAGCTAGGAATGAAAGATAAGCTACCGAATATGTCTGAAGCTGATGCTCTCAGTCTGTTATCACAGAATGGGAATCTGATCAAAAGACCGTTTCTCATCGGCGCCGATCTCAGTCTCGTTGGCTTTAAAGAGGTAATTTGGGATCAAGCGTTCAGCTGATACCATGTATCACCATTTTTAAATGGTTAAGGTAATCCTTTCTGGTCAAATTCCGTGCCCTCAGTTTAGACTTTGTTAAGACAATGTTGATCTTTGAAACATGGCAACAGACATTCCTCGCCGTTCTGGTGGTGGTGGTGTTTATCTCATTTGTTAAAGAATGGATCTCTGCCGAGCTGATTGCCCTATCAGCACTCCTTGCCTGCGTCGTTTCAGGTATTCTCAGTGTTGATCCAGAAGATCCATTCAATGCTCTGCGGGTATTCTCTCACCCTGCCCCAATCACGGTGGCTTGTATGTTTGTGCTCAGTGCAGCACTGGAAAAAACAGGCGTCATCGAGGCCCTCGGAACATGGTTTGAAAAACTCGCCGGTGACTCACCAGCTAAAATGCTCGTGGTCATGATGGTGATTGTAGCATCCCTCTCTGGCTTTGTGAACAACACCCCAGTGGTCGTTGTTTTCATGCCCATCGTCATTGGTATTTGCCGTAGACGTGAATACACAGCTTCTAAGTATCTTATCCCACTTTCCTATGCCGCGATTGTTGGTGGCACTATGACGATCATAGGTACCTCTACCAATCTTATTGCCACCAGTATTGCGGAGAAAAAAGGACTGGAGAACTTCAGTATGTTTTCCATTACCCCTCTAGGTATCATCTTTGTGGTCACCGCATTTATCTACATGCTTACCATAGGGAAAAAGTTACTTCCTACTCGAGTGACCCTCGCAACCTTATTGGATAACGATAACTCGCGTGAATTTATAACTCACGCATACGTCCGCAAGGAAAGTCAGCTCGATGGCCAACCCTTCCCTGAGACTTCGCTAGCCTCGATGAAAAAAGCTCGCGTCATCGAAGTGCTCCGTGATGGCCGCAGGCTACGCCGCCCACTGAATCAAATTGTTTTTAAAGCCGGCGATGAAATTGTTTTTAAAGGTGTGTTAGAAGGCGTCATGGACGTTTCTAACACAGAAGGCATCGATGTCCGAGGTAATGACGCTGTAGGTCTGGAAGGTATCCGCACGGAAAGCGCGCTCCTCATGGAGGGCATTATTGGCCCTGAATCCACCATGACAGGGAAGAGCCTGAAAGAGCTTAACTTCCGGCAACGTTTCGGCGTACTAATCCTCGCAGTTCATCGTAGCGGAAGAAACCTCCGAGAGCGCTTCGAAGATGAGAAACTTGCCTTTGGTGATACCCTTCTCGTGCAAGGACCGCAGGAAAAAATGCGCCATCTCTTTCAGCGGCAAGATTTCATTAACCTCAGTGAGCCTGAACACACCGTACTACGCCGGAGCAAAGCCCCTATCGCCATAGGAGCGCTCCTTCTCTTTATGGTAATGGGTGCGCTAGGTGGTAATTTTGGCATACCACAAGTGCCCATCGTATTACTCGCCCTGGTAGGAGCTATGCTTGTCCTCATCACGCGCTGTGTCCAGCCACAGGAAGCCTACCAAGCCATCGAGTGGAAAGTGGTCTTTATGATCTTTGGCATGTTAGGACTAGGGATGGCTATTGATAAATCTGGCCTAGCTCAACTCATTGCTAACGGTATGACACATGGGCTTGGTATTGAAGACCCACGTATCATGTTAGCTCTGATGTATCTACTAGCTGCTGTGATGACGGAAATCATTTCCAATAATGCTGTGGCCGTCTTACTAACCCCTTTAGCTATTGTGGTAGCAGAGACACTGGGCGTGAGCCCTATCCCCTTTGTCATTGCTGTGATGTTCGGTTCATCAGCAAGCTTTTCCACCCCCATCGGCTACCAGACTAACACCTTCGTCTACGGTGCAGGAGGATACAAGTTTGGCGACTTCTTCCGCGCAGGCTTTCCTCTAGCCGTCATCCTCTGGTTGATTGCCAGCTTCATGATCCCCGTGCTTTGGCCATTTTAACACAGGTTATCGCCATTCGTGTTTGGGATACCTCCCTGCGAGATCTTTTTTCATCTGAGGGTAGCCATGTTCCCAAAACCCTTTAAGGTCTCCTGTGACTTGCCAGGGACGCTGATTAGGTGCTAACAAGTGAACTAACAAGCTGACTTTACCATCGGCTATCTTCGGGAGCTCTTCCACTCCGTAGAGATGCTGCATTTTCATCGCTATCCATGGCTCGGCTCCTACTTTGTATTTTACCTTGGCTGTTTTCCCATTCGATATTTTCACCTCGGTAGGGGCGAAGGCGTCTAATACGGATTTCTGAGATGCCGAGAGCCACTTGGTCAGAACCGGGAGTACCTTGCGGTTTTTGATTTCTTTATAAGACTTAGCTCCTTGGCAGATTTCTTCAATGACCATAAGGCGATCATCTTCTCCAAAGCCTGGCAACTCCACTTCCGGCATCCACTCCGTAAGATTAATCAATCGTGCCATCCATTGCTCTACGGATCGATCCCACTCATTGAGCTTAAGTTCACCAGAAACCACACGTTCAGCGAGAAGTCGGGCAGCATCTAAGGAAGGAGGGTCTCCACCCTCCTTAGAATGGATCACAAGATCACGAAAGAGGGTTTCTCTTTTCCTAACCACCCTCCGTGATTTTTCATCGTAGATAGCATGGTCAACATTCCTAAATGAATCAGGAAACTGTCTGGCTAGATCTTCCAAGTGAATCGCTGTGCAGCGGTTTAGGTAAACGCTAACCTCACGTCCTTCTACTTCCGTAATTTCTGTTGCGATAAAAACCTGCGCTCCCTTTGCCACACTATCAGCATCCATCTTCCCCTTTCTATTCCCTACTACCCGGCACGCCAAAGTGGCCGCCCCCATTTGCACTGCTAAACGATCACTGAACGCAGCAAGAACTGCACGACTAACAAACTCCTGATTGAAATCCTGACTCTCTAAAAAATGCACCCCCACACGCTGAGCTAATCCTTCCAGCTGCTGCAGAGACTTTGCCAGCTCTCTAGCCCCTCTCGCCATGATGCCATAATCACCACAACGCCGGACATCATAGTTCATATCTCGTGCTACTTGAAACGCACGCCACTCAGCTGCAAAGTCGGTAATGTCGGAGTTTTCTGAAAACTGCTTTGCTCCTCCTTGACCCCGGACAAATACCCCCTCGCTCTGGACAGCAGCAGCAATAAAAGCAGCCTCCGCAACACAGTTATATTCCTGCCCCGCAAGCAGAAGCCTCGCGTAACGCGGATGAAGGGGGAAGCCAGCCATCATCCGCCCCTGATCAGTGACTCTCCCTCTATCATCAATGGCACCTAACTGACATAACAACCCCAAAGCTACGTCTATAGCATGATCATCTGGAACCTCTAACCAACGAAACTTTTCCACCTCATTGATACCTGTCGCTTTTAACGAAAGCAAAACTTCTGCTAGATCTACACGTTTGATTTCTGGAAGCTCAAAGGCATTCCTACTCCCATGATCATTCTCACTCCAGAGCCGCAGACACCTGCCTGGTGCCGTTCGCCCAGCCCTACCTGCACGCTGATCTGCTGACGCTCTTGAGATTTTTTCAATCATCAGAGTATCAAGGCCACGCACCGCATCATACCGCGCTACACGTGCCAGCCCACTATCTATCACCGTTCGCACACCATCAATCGTGAGTGAAGTCTCGGCAACGTTGGTAGAAATAATAATTCTTGGCGCCCCATTTGCAGCCACTGCCTCATCTTGAAGCTTAGGTGATAATCCACTGTAAAGAGGGCAAACCTTCCAACCTCGTGACCAACTTGCACGCTCCACGAGCTCTACCGTTCTGCGGATCTCATGCAGGCCAGGAAGAAAGACAAGGATATGTCCAGCGTCATCTCTGATCATTTCTTGCTGAATAGCAGTGGCCACATGATCCCATATTCCTATTCGAGAACGCTCACGAGCCGATGGCTGAGTCACCGCTTGATGTTTAATTTCCACAGGAAACATCCGCCCATCTAACTCTAATACATCACAGGGGGATAAGTATTCACGTAGCCCTCCCGTCTCCAGTGTGGCTGACATAATCACGAGCTTCAGGTCTTTTCTTACACCTTCCTGCAGATCTAAACAACGCGCTAGTGCCACATCACTGGCAATCCGCCGTTCATGAAATTCATCAAAAACCACAGCTCCCACACCAGGTAAGGTAGCATCCTCCTGGAGCCAACGCTGTAGAACACCATCTGTCACATAGACGATGCGCGTCTCCTTACCCATGGTATTTTCAAACCTAACAACATGACCAACTTCACCACCTAACCTTCCTCCACGTAGCGATGCCACATGCCTAGCCAGTAACCGTGCCGCCATCCTCCTAGGCTGCACCACTACGATCAATCCCCCTACCCCTCCATCTAATAAAATAGTGGGCACACAAGTAGATTTCCCAGACCCCGTCGGGGCGCGAAGGAGTAGCCGGCCACCATCACTAACGGCGCGAGTGATCTCATCACTCAGATCATAAACAGGTAATTTCATCGATTATTTTTTCTTATACAGCTTTTGATAGCTACTTGGTGACATTTCCATCAGCTTAGTGAATGCACGTGTGAAATTCCCATGTTCACGATATCCTAATCGGCTAGAAACCTCCTTCACTTGCATCTCAGTATTAATCAGCCATTCACAAGCAGCTGACATTTTCACCTGAAGAATAAACTGCCGCGGCGTGGTATTCATGTGCTCACGGAATAATCTCTCTAGCGTGCTCACAGAAATAGAGGCCGCATCCGCTAGATCAGCTACACTCAGAGACCGGTGCAAGTTTTCATGAATCACCGCCACAATCGCATCTAGCCTCTGATGCCCCCCTGAGGTAGGAGGTCGCTCACCGTAGCCCATTTTTCTGGAAATCCCCGCCGTACCAATCCATTGACCCTCTGTATCCTGAAGCGGGATTTTACTGGTTGCTCGCCATTCCACTCCCCCCATCCTACTGGGAACGAGCTCAGGTTTATTCAACCGAGCTTGTTGTGACTCCAACACCTCCCGATCTCCTCGGCGATAGACCTTCGCGGAGTTTTTGGGGAAAATATCATCATCACGAAGCCCTAGCACCTCTTGTTCAGATAATTGCGCTACCTCGTGACAAAAAGCCTGATTGACATACACAAACCTCCCTTCTGCATCTTTGATCCAGAAAATGACATCTGGCAAAGCTTGGAATAACGCAGGCGCAATCTGCCCCGGCATCAGACAGGATATAAAGCCTTTGAAATCAATATCCTGGGTGAAAACCATATCTGGATTCTACTTTTTCAAACAACACTAGCAATGACGAAATATGATAACTTCTTGACGCATGAAACCATGGACAAAATCCGTATTCAATGGCAAGTTAATCAAAGCAATTCTTTATGAAACGTTCACACCTTCTCTTAATTCCTATTATTCTTGGTATTCTGGTGAACTCTGCCCCATCTCAGTCTCAGGAAATTTACCAGCGTGGCTTCCTCAGTAAGGAAGACGCTAGAAAATCCATCGAGGTACCAGAAGGGTATAAGCTACAGCTCGTCCTCAGTGACCCCATCATTGAAGATCCAGTTGCCGTGGCATGGGACGGAAATGGTGTTATGTATGTAGTGCAAATGCGCAGCTACATGGAGGACGCAGATGCTACGGATGAAAACAAACCTATTTCGCAGATTTCACGCCATGAGGATACAGACGGTGACGGTGTTTATGACAAGCACAGTGTTTACATTGATAATTTGGTTCTCCCCCGCATGATACTGCCTCTTGATGACCGCCTGATGGTAGGTGTCAGCCATACCCTCGATCTCTGGAACTACCGTGATACCGATGGTGATGGTGTTGCAGATGAAAAAGTAAAAATCTACGAAGGAGGCAAACGTGGCGGCAATATGGAACACCAGCCTAGTGGACTCATCTGGGCATTGGATAACTGGATTTATATGACCTATGAACCTGTCCGTCACCGCTTTACAGACGGTAAATTGATCACAGAGAAAATCCCAAACAGCGGTGGCCAGTGGGGCCTCACCCAGGATGACGATGGCCGCATTTACTACTCCCGCGCTGGCAGAGAACAGCCTGCCAAAGACTTCCAGCAAGCACCACAGTACGGCCTAATCAATCTGCCCAGTCAGCTAGAGCGGGACTTCAAAAAAATCTCCCCCATTGCTCCTGTTCCAGATGTGCAAGGTGGCAGCAAGCGTATCGGCCCCAGTGGCGGCGTTAATTATTTCACCGGCGGCGGTGGTCAGGGAATTTTCCGAGGCAACGCATTGCCAGATGAGCTGTATGGTAATCTTTTTATCCCTGAACCCGTAGGACGACTCATACGAAGAGCTAAGGTAACTCGCAGCCAAGGCGTGACCACCTTAGCAAACACCACTCCAGAAAGTGAATTTATCCGCTCCCGTGACATCAACTTCCGCCCTATACAGGCAACAACTGGCCCAGATGGATGCCTCTACATCGTCGATATGCACCGCGGTATCATTCAGCAAGGAACTTGGACCAGACCTGGTAGCTACCTCCGCAGTATCATCGATAAATGGGGCCTCGCTGAAAACACTAACCGTGGCCGTATTTACCGCCTCGTGCACAAAGACCACCAGCCAAAGGCACAACCTAAGCTAAACTCGCTAAAAACAAAAGAACTGGTCAAATATCTCGATCACCCAAATGGCTGGTGGCGTGACACCGCCAAACGCTTGATTATCCTCAAAGAAGATCGCAGCTCAGTAGCACCTCTTTTAGAACAGATTGCGCTCGATGAAAAAAGCAAACTCCAGACACGCATCACCGCACTATGGACACTAGAAGGTATGTCAGCCGCAACGCCAGAGATAATCACTCGCCTTCTTACCAACTCCAATCACCGTATTGTCTGTCATGCTATTCGCGTCAGTGAAGCGTGGATCAAAAAAAATGACCCCACCATCATTACTGCTCTCAATAAACTCTCGGACACAACAAATGCTGAAATCGCCATTCAGCTCCTAAACTCACTCTATTATTGTAAAAAACCAGAGAGTCTCAGCAGCCTCTACACTCAACTAATGACTAAACACGGCAGCCACAAAGCCATCGTCGCCAATATTCAAAAGCGCAATAAAGCCCAAGCTCCAAGAAACCGTACGATGTCAGCTCAAATGGCTGCAGCGATGTCACGCGGCCATAACATCTACGCCCAACTTTGTATCGAGTGTCACGGTGCAGAAGGGAAAGGCACACCCATGGCAGGCCAGCCTGGAGTCATCCTCGCACCAGCATTAACTTCAAAGCGGATAACAGGACCAGAGACTACTCTAGCGCGTATTCTCCTCCACGGAATGCAAGGCCCTATTGATGGTAAAACCTACGCCGCAGGCATCATGCCACCACAGGGTTCCCATAACGATAAATGGATTGCGGATATCTCCACCTATGTGCGCAATAGCTTTGGTAACAAGGGTTCAGCAGTCGATCCTATTACCGTAAAAGCCCTGCGTAAATTTCATGGTAATCGCGCAGAAATGTGGCAGCAAAAAGAGCTTGAAGCCCTAGAGTTCACTGAACTCACCAACCAAAAATCATGGAAGCTTACCTCAAGCCATGGAGAACAATCACTCAAGTTTGCAGTAGACCGCAAAGCATTCTCACGCTTTAGCACAAATACTAACATGACTCCAGGAATGTGGCTCCAAGTAGAACTACCTGAAGCTATCACCATCCACAACATCAAGATGGACAGCCAGAAATCCGCACTGGATTTACCCAGCGACTATAGCATCAGCTTCTCTATGGATGGGGAAACTTGGGAAACAACCAAACCTTATAAAATTACCGACTCTATCGCCTCTTTCTATGTGCAACCTACTAAAGCACGCTTCATCCGTATCAATCAATTAGGCAAGAATGACCGCTACTTCTGGTCCATTCACGAACTGCACCTTTTTGGAAACTAAAACCTATCTAAGGCCCAATCTACCAACTGAATTCAACACCAATATCATGTCCAAACACTTCCCTAACATCCCTAAAATCAACTTCGAAGGCACCTCCACCTCCAACCCATTGGCTTTTCGTCACTATAACCCAGATGAAAAAGTAGGTGAGAAAACCATGCGAGAGCACCTCCGCTTCGGCGCTGCTTACTGGCACGTGATGCGTAACGATCTAAGCGATCCCTTTGGCGCTGGCACCGCGCTCATGCCCTGGGATGATGGCTCAGAGTCATTACAAAATGCACTTAATCGTATCCCTGTTTTCTTTGAATTTCTAGAAAAATCCCAGATCGATTACTACTGCTTCCATGACCGCGATATCTCACCGGAAGGAGCCACACTCACCGAGACACATAAAAATTTAGACCGCATTGTTGAGGAACTGGAAAAATTCCAAACCGAAACGGGCAAAAAACTTCTCTGGGGAACCGCCTGCCTTTTTGCCCATCCTCGCTATGCACAGGGTGCTGCTACATCGCCCAATGCCGATGTCTTTGCCTACGGTGCCAGCCAGATCAAACACGCACTCGAAGCCACCCACCGTCTCGGCGGTGAAGGCTACACCTTCTGGGGAGGACGTGAAGGCTACGCCACCCTTGTCAATACAGACATGAAACGTGAACTCGATCACCTCGCCGCCATGCTCCACCTCGCCGTAGATCATGCTAAGAAGATCGGCTACACTGGACAGTTTTACATCGAGCCCAAGCCACGTGAACCTTCCACCCACCAGTACGACTCTGACTCCGCAGCCTGTCTGAATTTCCTCCGTGAATACGATCTCCTCGATCACTTCAAACTCAACATTGAAACCAACCACGCCACGCTAGCTGGCCACACCATGGAGCACGAGCTAGACGTCGCCATCGGATCCAATGCTCTTGGCAGTATCGATGCCAACCGAGGTGATGAACTCATCGGCTGGGATACTGATCAGTTCCCCACCAATGTCTACGACACCACACAGGTCATGATCCGAGTTCTAAAAATGGGAGGCTTCACCACCGGCGGACTCAACTTCGATGCCAAGCGCCGCCGTGAATCTCACGAGCCAGAAGACCTCTTCCACGCTCACATCGGAGGCATGGACGCCTTCGCCCGCGGCCTCAAGATCGCTGATAAAATCATCTCAGACGGTCGTCTCGATGATTTCGTCAAAACGCGCTACGCATCCTATGACTCAGGAATCGGAGCACAAATCGAATCCGGCTCTACCAGCCTAGAAGATCTCGATGCCCACGCGCAAAACATA
>CALBVY010000091.1 GCA_937969495.1 uncultured Verrucomicrobiales bacterium
GACGGTAGAGGTCTGAGTGAGGGCTGTTGTAGTCAAACTTTGCATTTTTTTTGATGTAGAGCGCGCCTTTTTCGACTAAACGGTCATCGCTCTCACCCCATATTTGGAAGGCCAGCATGCCACCACCAGTCATAGAGAAACCTATCCGACTAGAATAATCGGGGTTGATTGATGGATCGTAGGCGATACCTCCGCTGGAGTCTTGTGAACTTTCAATGTAGTTTAGAGCTGATCGGATAGGTCCTTTGAAGACTCTGTCTCTCCATAGGCCAGTGTGTTTACATGCTTTGAGCGCTTGAATATGCCAGAGGCCAACGGAGTTATCACCGCCACGTCCTCCTATCCGCTGGTAGTGGTAATCCCAAGAGCCAGAGAGGTGTTGATGCTCAATAATCCAATCGCCTGCTTTTTTAACTGCGTCGTTGAGTTTGGGGATATTGATGCCGAGCTTGATACAGAATATAGCTGCTTCACCGAGTGCGTAGGTGGCGATACTATGATCGTAAGACCATTGCCAGTCTTTGAAGTCGTCTGCCATTTTGCCACGATTTTTCATGCTTATATTGACGAGGTAGACGATGGCACGGGTGACGGCGTCGCCGAATTCTTCAGATTTGGGTGTTTCACAGTGGCCAAGGAAAGCGAGGAGGGCGAAACCGGTCATGGCGACTTTGTGTTGATCACACCAGCTGCCGTCCTTGTTTTGAGTTTTCTTGAGCCAACGCAGAGCTTTCACAACAGCTTCTTCACATTGTTCGTTACCACCGTTTTCCGCTAGGCGACGCAGGCGATCTTCTTTCGAGCAACGCTCACGCATGGTGCTAGGAATATTTTTAAATTCGCTAACGACGCCGACACCCTCTCCGTTACCCCAGCCATCACCGAGGTGGTCGCCGAAGTCATCGCCGGAGCCATCGCCGAAGTCGTCACTATTATTGAAATCTATGGATGGATCTGGAACGTTGATTTCTGGGACAGGAATTGCGATGGTGGATGTTGTATTCTCAGCAATTACCTTGGCTATCGATGAGGAAGGTGCCGAGGGCTTGTTTTCAGTGGCACGCGTCATTTTAGGTTTTTTGACTTCTTCAATTTCATCAGCCTCTACTTGGTATGAAACGATTTTAGGTGTGAAATCTGCTGCCTTGGGTGAAAAGCTTAAAAGTAGGATGATGCCGATTAGTAGTAATACCAAGAGGGAGGTGATAATGCTGGTGAGGGTCGAAATACGCCGCTGGGCGGCCAAGCGAGCTTGGGCTTCAGGGGGTAATTGGACGTGCAAATCCATATTGTTACATGTGTTTGTTATGCTGGTTATAATCGGGCATAGTAATAAATATTAAATGGTAAGTATATAAACTGGTGTGGGGAAGTGACCAGCGCAAAAATTTGATATTCTCATCTAATCTTTGACAAAGAAACACTCACGCGGCGGGTGGTGGCGGCAGCGAGATATTTTTCGGTTTTTTACAGTTTTTTCCGCAGGGTCTTGTCAGGCGGGTAGCTTTCATCTAGGAGGTATCCATGACTTTACGTGCAGGAGTAGCAGGAGCAGGGGCAATGGGGCGTAATCACGCCAGAGTATTTTCGCTTCTTGAGGGGGTGGAGCTTGCGGCTGTCTATGATCAGGATAAAAAGCGAGCCGAAGCGGTGGCGGCTGAGTTTGGTGGTGTAGCCATGGATTCGCTGGATGAGTTCGCCCAGATTGTGGATGCGGCTACGGTGGCTGTGCCGACTATTGCGCACCGCTCTGTGGGGTGTGAGCTGATGGAGAAGGGGGTGCATGTGCTGATGGAAAAGCCCATTGCGGATACTCTTGATGACGCGAAGGCGTTGATTGAGACAGCGCAAGAGCATGGGCGTATTCTACAAGTAGGGCATATCGAGCGGTTTAATCCTGTGATGCGGGAGCTCGAAGATCGCTTGTCCGAGCCTAGATTTATCGAAGCGCATAGGCTTTCGCCATTTCCTAACAGGAGTATAGATATTGGTGTGGTGCTTGATCTTATGATTCATGATTTGGAAATTATCCTCCATCTGGTGCGCTCACCTATCAAGAGTGTGGACGCTGTAGGGGTGGCGGTGATGACTGCGCGGGAAGATATTGCTAATGCAAGGATTCGCTTTGAAAACGGCTGTGTAGCGAATGTGACAGCGAGCCGTATCAGTCCGGAGAGGATGCGTAAGATCCGGGTATTTCAAGGTGATTGCTATCTCTCATTAGACTATCAGGAGCAGAGTGCAGGTATGTATCGCATGGGGGAAGCTGGGGTGGAAAAGGTGGAGGTCAATGTGGAGAAAGACGAGCCTCTGAAGCGGGAGTTAGCGAGCTTTATCGAGAGTGCGCGGAAGGGGCATGCCCCCGTTGTGTCGGGTCAGCAGGGGGCTGCGGCATTGGATTTGGCACTGGATATTACCAATCGGATCACCCAAGGTTTTCAGCAGGAGAAAGCTTGATTGGCTGTTGAATTCTTGACTATGCGGCTAGGCGAGGCATTTTACTGGTGTGGAAAAGTTAGAAATACCGCAGAAATCTATTTATAGGATTTCTCTCTACAGTCGGTGCTTGGAGCTCCTCCATGATAATGGTCATGAGATGGTTAGCTCATCAGCTTTGGCAACAGCAGCTGGGGTCAAACCCTCTCAGCTTAGGCGTGATCTCGCTTATTTTGGAACTTTTGGGACAAGAGGGCGAGGTTATCCGGTGCAGGCGCTCCGGATGGCTATTCATGAGGGCTTGGGGCGAGCGAAGCTGCAGCCGGTGATTATGGTGGGGGCAGGAAACTTAGGGCGGGCTTTGCTGCGCTATGATGGCTTTAGGAAAGAAGGTTATGATATTCTGGCCGCCTTTGATTCTGCTCCTGATAAGCTTACGGATAAAAGTATCCCAGTCCCACTGCATCCGTCTGATTCCATCGCTAGTTTTGTAAAAACAAACAACGTGCGGATGGCGATCCTCTGTGTGCCGGCTGAATTTGCTCAGCAGGCGGTGAATGACCT
This sequence comes from uncultured Verrucomicrobiales bacterium, assembly GCA_937969495.1. Taxonomy (GTDB): domain Bacteria; phylum Verrucomicrobiota; class Verrucomicrobiia; order Verrucomicrobiales; family Akkermansiaceae; genus Oceaniferula. Next base: position 3,001 of record CALBVY010000091.1, read on the forward strand.
TGTGGAAGCGGGTATCCAAGGGGTATTGAATTTCTCCCCAGCGGTGCTTCAAGTGCCGGCTGATGTCACGGTCAATAACGTGGATCTGGCACTTGAGTTGGAAAATTTGAGTTATTTTGTCAGGAAATAGGCTTTTGTTACTATTTTCACCCAAGAAATCCTTAGGTTGCACGTTTCACTCTTTAGAAAGTGCCTACAATGGGCGTGAACAACGATAAAAATATGGCGGAAACCAGCTCAGAACTGGTCGAGCGGGCAATCTCGGAATTCGAGTCTCCCCTAATCGGCTACGCCAAGACCATTGTGCATGATCTAGACCGAGCGCGTGATGTTGTGCAGGACACCTTCATCCGCCTTTACCAGCAAGATGTTGGGAAAGTCAGTGAAGGGCTTAAATCCTGGCTATACACGGTTTGCCGGAATCGTGCGCTCGATATGCTTCGTAAAGAGAAGCGCATGGTGTCTATGGAAGATGTGGTGATCGATTCCCAGCACGGTGAAGTTGATTCGCCCGCCACCATCACCGTAGACCATGAACGCACTGAGCAGGTCAAATCCTACATCGCCCGCCTTCCAGAAAATCAAGCCACCGTGATCATTCTTAAATTTGAAAAAGGATACAGCTACCAAGAAATCAGTGAACAGACTGGGCTCAGTACTGGGAACATAGGTTTCTTGATCCACACGGCTATCAAGCGTCTACGTGAGCTGTTACCAGATGACTTACGATAAACTTCCGAACCATTAACCACTACTCTCGATATGAACATCGACATCAACGACCCACGTATCACTGCCTTTGCTCTTGGCGAGCTAACTGGCAGTGATGCTGCTGAGCTTGCACGTGCAGTGCGCTCTGATATGAACATTCGTCAAGCTGTTGAAGAAGTGCGTGATACTGCGGCGCTGCTTCATGGCACCATTGGCGGTGGTGAAGTGCACTTACTGACGCCCGAACAGAGAGAAACTATCCGCAGTGCAGGTAATGATGGGAGTGCGATGTTGATGGCTGCTTCCAGTAAGGAAGTGCCGTTCTGGCGGCGGCCAGCAGTTGCGGCTATCGGTGCCGCGGCTGCCGTTGCTCTTGGTGTATTTATGACGCAGCAGCGGGGTGGTAATGCTACTCAAGTTGCTGATCATGCATCTTCTTGGGATTGGTCTCAGGTGGATATGAAAGATCTGACATCTCCTGTGCAGCTGGATGGCGGTGGTCATGTGCGAGCGTCTCATGCTGAGGATGCATCGGCTACTGCGGTGGCGTCTGCCATGAGTGAGGACACAGCTAGTTTCCGTCAGGAGCTGGAAAAACGCATTAACAAGGAGGATATCAAATCATTACCAGTGCTACCCGAGCTCAAGGAGCAAGACTGGATAGCATTGGATGGAAGGGAAAATATGACGGTGAATATTCCTCTGACATCAGGTGCTACTAGTTGGCCGTTATTGCAGCGCTACATCGGTGAAATGTCCACCCTGCCACCAAGTTCGGCAGTGCGTATTGAGGAAATGGTGAATCACTTTAATTACAAGTTCCCCACCATGCTGAAGGGTAGCGGACTCGTGGGGGACATAGAGATATGTCATACGCCGTGGAATCCTAAGACGCTATTATTAGCGGTTCATCTACGTGCCGTCTCTCCGGTGAGCCTTGGTGGAGAAGCTGGTCTAACATTTAATGCTCGGCAGACACAGCGCGCTAGAATTTTAGGCTACTCTGGGCTAGTTTCTAACGCGGCTAAATCTAAGCCGAGGTATGTTTCTCAATCCCATGGTAACTACGTTATTTACGAGCTAGAGTGCGGTGTGGGTAATCATCCTGATCAGGTAATTGCCACTCTTCAAATAGGGCAGCAGGGCGATGAGCTTAAGGTGCGGTCTGGGCAGGTGAAGAGCTGGGGTGATGCAAGTGTGGACCTTCGGTTTGCTTCCACGGTGACAGCGGCGGGGATGTTACTATCTGGCACTACATCATTAGGAGAGCTGGATAGTGAGAGATTGTTTTCTTTGTTAGGCTTGCTTGAGCAAGGTGACTCCGCCTTGAGCCTTGGTGAAAGGAGCCGAGCTCTGCCACTGCTTAAGCGTGCGGCAGAGTTGCTCAATCAGTCTCCTCAGACGGGTGATTAAATCTAGAGGTGCTGGGTCTTGTGTGCTAGCCTGAGTGGATTTGGTTTTGCATTCGTTAGGGCTTTTTGCTTTTCATCTTTAGGAAAGGCAGTATCCCTCCTGCACCCGTCATTATAGATAAGACCCATGGCTAAAAAAATCCGCATACCCATCAAAACTCCAGCCGACATCCGTAAGATGCGCGTGGCTTGTGAAACTGCTAGTGAGATTCTTCAGCTGTGTGCCAAGGCGGTAGCGCCTGGGAAAACTACCGGTGAGATTGATTCCTACGCTGCTGAACTCATGAAAGAGCGTGGCTGTAAAAGCGCCTTTCTCGGTTACCGTGGATTCCCTGGTCAGATCTGTATTTCAAGAAATGAAGAGGTGGTGCATGGGATCGGCTCAGATACTGTGATTCAGTCAGGTGATATTCTTAAAATCGACGTTGGCATTATTAAAAACGGATGGATAGGGGACAATGCTACCACTGTTCCGGCTGGTGAAATTGATTTAGAAACCAAGCGCCTTCTCTGTGCGACGGAGCAGTCCCTCTATGAGGCCATTGATCACGCACGTAATGGAGTGCTGCTAGCTGATTTGTGCGGCTCTGTGGAAGATCATGTTACGCCATTTGGATTTACTGTCGTAAAAGAGTTTGTTGGTCATGGAGTGGGGCGGAACCTTCACGAAGAACCCCAAGTGCCAAACTACCGTCCTCATGGTCGTTCACCTAAACTCCGTCCTGGGATGGTGCTAGCCATTGAGCCTATGGTAAATGCTGGTGTGCCAGATGTCACCATCCTTGAAGATGGGTGGACGGTTATTACCAATGATCGTAAACCTTCCTCGCACTTTGAGCACACGGTGTTGGTGACAGAGGGGAAGCCCGATGTGCTTACCGCGCGTCCACGCGAGGCTACTGAAGATTTGTTAGGTATTTCGATGAATGGCTAAGCTTCTTATCGCTGGATACGGATTTCTTGGTGTTGCGCTCAAACGTGAGTTTGCTGCCGCTGGCTGGGATGTGACGACACTTAGCCGTAGTGAGGGGGCGGATATTCGCTGTGATCTAACAGTTTCCGAGCAGGTGGCGGCCATTCCAGGGTCTTATGATTTAGTGATCCAGTGTGCTGCCTCTGGAGGAGGTGGTGAGGATGCTTACCGTGCGGTTTATCTGCATGCGGCTCAGAATTTATTAGGGAGTTTTGCGGGGGGGGGGGTTATTTTTGTTTCGAGCACATCTGTTTATCCACAGACAGACCATAATGAGGTCACAGAGCTGAGCCCTGCGGAGCCAGTGACGGCTACGGGTAAAATTCTTAGACAAGCAGAAGATGTGGTGCTTGGCAGTGGGGGATCTGTGGCGAGACTTTCCGGACTCTATGGTCCAGGGCGGTGTCATATTCTCAAGGCGATGCTAAAGGGTTCTGCTAGATTAGATGGTGATGGCCGGCGTATGATGAACTTCGTGCACCGTGATGATGCTGCTACGGCATTAAGGTGTATGGCAGAGGCTTCTCCACGAGCTTCTATTTACAATGTTTCTGCTGGCTCAGTGAGTCAGAGGGAGTGTTATCAATCTCTAGCAGATCATTTCGCTCTGCCACTACCTCCTTCTGCTGAGGGAGATGTTCCTCGTAAGCGTGGGAATAGTAGTAAGTGCGTTGCTAATGATTTAATCAAGGGGCTAGGCTGGGAGCCTCAATATCCTGATTTTTTATCGATGGCATTGGCGTGTGATCGTGGGGAGTAGGGGGGTAAGTATCTTTAAAAACAACAGGGTAGGTGCTTGTCGCTTGCTTTTTCGCTAGAAAACCTCCATGTGAAGTCCCGACATGAAACCTGAAAGTATCCAAAAATACCGCGCGTTTCCTGCCGTTGACCTCTCTGATCGACAGTGGCCGGACCGTATGATTACTCACTCCCCGGCATGGTGTTCGGTGGATCTCCGTGACGGTAATCAGGCGCTCCCTCAGCCGATGTCTGTGGAGGAAAAGCTGGAGTTTTTTGCGTTGCTTTGCCGTGTGGGCTTTAAAGAAATTGAGATAGGTTTTCCCTCTGCTGCGGATACGGAATTTGAGTTTTGCCGCCGTTTAATTGAGGAGGATCTTATCCCTGATGACGTGACTATCCAGATTCTAGTGCAAACGCGCGAGCATCTCATTCGTCGGTCTTTTGAGGCCATTGATGGTGCGAAGAGAGCGATTGTGCATGTTTATAATTCCACCTCACCGCTGCAGCGCCGAGTTACCTTCGGGGATGCTAGCCGTGATGATATTTGCGCCCTTGCTATTGATGGGGTGAAGTTGGTGAAAGAGCTGGTGCCGAGTGTGCCAAATACAGAAATCATCCTTCAGTATTCACCGGAATCGTTTTCTGATACTGAGTTAGATTTTGCCTTGGCGTGCTGCAATGAGGTCATTGATATCTGGGAGCCAACTCCCGAGAAGAAAATGGTGATTAACTTACCAGATACCGTTCAATGGACTACTCCGAACATTCACGCGGATATGATCGAGTGGATGGGGCGTTATCTGGCGCGCAGGGATTCGGTAATGATTTCCCTCCATACGCACAATGATCGTGGCACAGGAATTGCGGCTACAGAACTAGGTCTGATGGCAGGTGCGGATCGTGTCGAAGGCACACTCTTTGGTAATGGTGAGCGCACTGGTAACCTGGATATTGTTAATGTGGCACTGAATATGAACAGCCACGGTATCGAGACAGGGCTGGATTTTTCCAATCTTCCAGAGCTGCGTGAAGTCTATGAGCGAGTGACCCGTATGAGTGTGGGGGAGCGTCACCCCTATGCTGGAGAGCTGGTATTTACTGCTTTTTCAGGCTCTCATCAGGATGCTATTAAAAAAGGCTTGGACCGGAGAAAACGTGAACTTCAGGAGGATGCAGACCTTGCATGGGGAGTGCCCTACTTGACCATTGATCCTCAGGATATAGGACGCTCCTATGAGGCGATCATCCGTATTAACTCTCAGTCTGGAAAAGGGGGCGTTGCTTGGGTATTGGATCGTGAACACGGTCTGGAACTTCCGAAGACCATGCATCCTCAGGTAGGTAAGCGTATCTACGATCTTGCAGATGAGCTGGGGCGTGAGCTGACTATCGATGAGATTCGTGATGCGTTCTATGATCTCTTTGCCAATGTGAAGTCACCGATGGCTGTTACCGACTATGAGCTGGTGCATCATACTGTGGAAAAAGGTATGGTTGATTGCACGGCCGCTATTGTGGTTGCTGGCGTGGCTCAGAATATTGAGGGCACAGGAAATGGTCCGATCAATGCCTTTGTCAAAGCCTTGGAAAATGCAGGTCTCAAGAACTTCCATCTCACCGATTACCGATCACATGCTGTACGCGGAGGATCAGATGCCAATGCTGCTGCGTATGTGCAGCTCAGCCACGATGATGGCTGCACTCTCTGGGGCTGTGGAATTGATCCATCCATCGAGATGGCAGGGCTTAAGGCGCTTGTTTGTGCTGCGAACTTGCTGTCTGAGAAAGTGGCTTTGTAAATACTATTTGCTATGTTTAGATTCACTATTTTTAAAGTTCCAGTTCAAGTGGAGCCATGGTTTTGGCTAGTGATGGCTTTTATAGGCGGGGGAATGAATGCTTTAAGTAGTAATTCGATTGCTGCTTATACGGGTGTCTTATTGTTTATGATGGCAGGGTTCATTTCTGTATTAGGGCATGAGCTTGGACATGCCTTAACTGGGTGGAAGTTTGGTGGTGGTAGAGTATGGATTAAGCTTTGGGCCTTTGGGGGGCTTGCTTATCAAGAAGGAGCTAGGCTGAATCGGCGAAATCGGTGTGCGATGATTTTAGCTGGGCCTGGTGTAGGCTTGTTGATGGCAGTTATAAGTATTTTGGTATTATTTGTTATTTTCCCTGCTCCAGAAGCAATCTTAAGAATGAAGATTTATCTTGCTTATACGATGGTTCCACATGCTGACATGCTAACAATATTTCCTGATGATAGGCCTATCTATGGATTTATAAATGCTATGATATGGGTCAATCTTTGGTGGTCTATCTTGAACCTTGTTCCAGTTTTTCCTTTGGATGGTGGACAATTCATGGATCAATTTGTTAAATCGCGAAAAAAAATGCACATGATAAGTATGGCAGCATGTGGTGTGGTGATACTCATCATGCTGTCATTAAATATGACAATGGGCTTATTGTTTTTCGCGTATTTTGCTTACATAAATTATAACGGTTATCGAGAGGCTCGGTATTAAAGTTTTCATTGGTAATTTAGAGAATCATCACGAAATTTAGCTTTCTGCGTATCTGTCAAATTCCCGTTTCTTTTGTTAGGCCTGATGAGGCGGATTTTTTTCTATGAATACCGCAATGAGGGTTATTGACCTATGGTATTGTCAGCTTATGCTTCAGGTATGGAAACTTTGGTTCATATTACCTCTCAGCCTTTTACTTGGGGTTTGTTAGTAGGGCTCTTTTTTGTCGCAATGATTTGGAAGCTGATGCGTAAAGATGTTAATGTGCTACGCGCTGAAAACGC
>CALBVY010000092.1 GCA_937969495.1 uncultured Verrucomicrobiales bacterium
CTAAGAAAATGGCTCTTACATTGTTTGAGCCATTCATCATCCGTCGTTTGAAAGATCTCGGTTACTGCCACACTGTGCGTAGTGCAAAGAAGATGATCGATCGTAAGACGACTGAAGTATGGGATATCCTTGAGGAAGTCACGAAGGGTCACCCAGTGATGCTGAACCGTGCACCGACTCTCCACAGGTTATCCATTCAGGCATTCGAGCCAGTTCTTATTGAGGGATCAGCGATCCGTGTGCACCCGCTCGTTTGTACCGCATACAACGCGGATTTCGATGGTGACCAGATGGCTGTGCACGTGCCACTTTCCGTGGAAGCACAGATGGAGGCACGCCAGCTTATGCTTGCGCCTAATAACATCTTCTCGCCTGCATCAGGTAAGCCGATTACCGTTCCTTCTCAGGATATTATCCTTGGTGCTTACTATCTCACCTACGCACGTCAGCTGACTGCGAAGGAGCTTGAGGCGCAGAAGGAGGTTCACTTACCACTGTTTGAAAATACCACAGAGGTTGAGTATGCCATCGCTTCTCGTAAAGTAGGCTACCATGATTGGATTCGCCTGCGTAACCCTGATTACAATGCTGGTGAAAAAGCTTACGGTGACCCTGAGCCAAAGATTATCCGTACGACACCAGGCCGCGTTCGTTTCAATGAAATCTGGCCATCAGGTCTTGGTTTCATCAACTTCAATGTTGGTAAGAAACAGATTGGTGACATCATCTGGCGTTGTTACCAGTGCGCTGGTCAGGCTGGCACTGTTCTTGTTCTTGATGATCTTAAGAGTCTCGGGTTTAAAGAAGCCACACGCTCAGGAATTTCCATCGGTATTATCGACATGGTTGTGCCTGAGGAGAAGAAACCAGAGCTTGAAAAAGCTTATGCTGAAGTAGAGAAAGTCACGAAGCAGTACCGTAACGGTGTTATCACTGACAACGAGCGCTACCAGCAGGTGATTGATATTTGGACCCACGCTTCCGATAACATTGCAGATGCTCTTTACCGCAAGTTAGAGCATAACGAAGGGGATAAGATTGTTAATCCACTCTTCCTCATGGTTGACTCCGGTGCTCGTGGTAACAAGCAGCAGATTAAGCAGCTCTCCGGTATGCGTGGTCTGATGGCTAAGCCGTCTGGTGATATTATCGAGCGTCCAATTACTTCGAACTTCCGTGAAGGTCTCTCAGTGTTGGAATACTTTATTTCCACCCACGGTGCGCGTAAAGGTCTTGCTGATACGGCTCTGAAGACTGCTGACTCTGGTTACATGACCCGTAAGTTGGTGGATGTTTCACAGGATGTGATTGTCTTTGAGGCTGATTGCGGAACTGTTAATGGAATCACTGCTATTCCAATCATCGAAAACGATGAGGAAGCTGCATCTCTCTCTTCACGTATCTACGGACGTGTTTCTGGTGAGAAGGTGGTCGATCCAGTGAGTGGTGACGTCGTTCTTGAAATCGGTCAGATGATCGGTGAAAAAGAGGCCAATAAGATTGAGGAACTCGGCTTCGAGCGCCTGAAGATCCGCTCCACTCTCACATGTGAAGCTGATCGTGGTTGCTGTCAGAAGTGCTACGGTTTGAACCTGGCCTCTGGAAAACTTGCCAAGATCGGTGAAGCCGTCGGTATCATCGCTGCTCAGTCTATCGGTGAGCCAGGAACACAGCTTACCATGCGTACTTTCCACGTTGGAGGTGTGGCATCATCCTCATTCAAACAGCCTATTATCAAGGCAAAGAGTGGTGGTATTGTTGCTTACAAAGACGTGCGTGCTGTTAAGGATGCAGATGGTAATTTTGTTTCCCTTAATAAGAAGGGCGAAATCACGATCAAGAATAAGGATGGCCTTGTGCTGGAATCATACAATCTTGTGATTGGTTCTGTTATTTCCATTCCTGATGGTGAGACAGTTAAGAAAGGTCAGACCTTTGTTACTTGGGATCCCTATAACGTGCCAATTCTCACAGAAAAAGCCGGTAAGGTGGAGTTCCGTGATATGATTAAGGGCATTACTGTTCAATCAGAGACCGATAAGGAAACTGGTAAGAAGGGTATGGTAGTGACTGAGCATAAGGAGGACCTACACCCGCAGATCGTCATTGTAGATAAGAAGACTGGCGAAGTGATTTACAGCTGTTCCATCCCTGTTGGTGCGCACCTTTCCGTGAAGGAGGGAGCAAGCGTTAAGGGTGGTGCCCAGCTGGCCAGAACACCGCGTAAGATCGCCAAGACTGGTGACATCACCGGTGGTCTGCCACGTATTGCTGAGCTCTTCGAAGCACGCCGCCCGAAGGAGGCTTGCACCATTGCTAAGATTGACGGTGAAGTTTCCTATGGGCCAAATGTTCGTGGTAAGAAGAAAGTTATCGTTACTGATATGGACTCTGGCGAAAGCGCAGATCATCTCGTGCCTATGGGTAAACACATCATTGTGGGTGAAGGGGACTTCCTTAAGCGTGGTGACCAGATCACTGAGGGGCCTGTTTCTCCTGATGATCTTCTCGAAGCCTGTGGGTCACAAGCTCTTCAGGAGCACCTTACTAATGAGGTGCAGCGCGTTTATCGTCTTCAGGGTGTTGAGATCAATGACAAGCACATTGAAATCGTTATCCGCCAGATGCTGCGTAAGGTAAAGATCACGGAACCAGGTGATACTGAATTCCTCTGGGGTGATCAAGTTGATCGTACCACCTTTAAGAAGGAGAACGAGTCCGTCGTTGCCCAGGGTGGTAAGGCCGCCGAGTCTGAGCCAGTGTTACTAGGTATCACAAAGGCATCTCTGGAAACTGAGTCATTCATCTCCGCTGCATCCTTCCAGGACACCACACGTGTGCTGACAGATGCTTCTACCATTGGGCGTGTTGATTACCTCAATGGCTTTAAGGAAAACGTGATCATGGGTCACCTCATCCCTGCTGGAACTGGTTTCCATCAGCACCGTGACACTCAGATCGAGTTCACTGTGGAAGAGCCAGAGCCCATCAAGGAAGAGCCAGCTGAAGGAGCCGAAGAGGCCGCCACAGCTACGGAAGAGGTTGTAGAAGCAACTCCGAGCACAGACTCTTCAACTGAGGAGGTCAGTGCTTAAGCTCTAAGTTATCTTATCAGAAAAATTCAGCCCGCTAGTGTTACATACGCTAGCGGGTTTTTTGATAGATTATTTTTGCGCCTCCCATGGCCACGAGCCATCCATCCATCTAGGTGCGCGGCCAGAGATACGTTCCCAGAGTAAATGGAGAGTTTCCTTCACAGGGATATCTTTTCTGAAAGACCGATCCTGAAATTGATAGCTGTTGTTGTGATGTGTCACATGCCAGGCGAATGTTGGTATTTTCCGCAGGGTAGTGTGGGATTCGTTAAAGCGCATATCCACGATGAGTAAACGCTGTGAGTCTTTGGTATCTCGCGCTACATAATGCCAACCTTGGGCAAACCAGATAAGCTTCTGCACTTCGGCACTTGCTGCAAAATGTCCAAGTCCGTCATGTCCATGGGCGATTTTATCAATTGGGTCTCGTCTATCTTGTTGATCAAAAATTGACCAGTAAGTGATGTAATAATGCCCATCAGATTCTGCGAGCATACGCCATAAGAATATGTTAGAAAGGGTGGGGGCTGTTATCATCCGTGATGGGGTGATGCCTTCATCGGCGAGGCGCTCCTCGAAGTGCGTTGTTGCGAGGTGTTTAAAATAGAAGCTTAACGAGGTATAAAAACACAGCCAAAGCATAGCACCTCTACCTATCCAAGTGCGCTTTGTGGATTCTTTTTTGAAAAAGAAAACGATAAGTAATGCCAATAGCATCGGTAGGGTAAAGCAGAGATCAATGATCGCTATGTTGTTAAGTGTTACGCGTGTGTTAGAAAATGGTTCGTAGATCTGAGTGCCGTATGTGGTGAAGCAATCAATTAACACATGCGTACTCCATGTTAAGAAAACAAAACCTCCTGCTTGAAGAGGCGTGATTCCTTTTTCCCGGTGTATTTTTGCCAAGAAGTAGCCAAAAGCCACAGAGGCAAGAAGCATGATGAGGATAGAATGAGAAAGCCCACGGTGCCAACCTAGCTGATCTAAAGGTGCTAAGAATGGTGATATCAAAATATCTAAATCTGGCAGAGTGCCAAAGAAAAACCCCCACGCTGGGGCCTTCCAGCCAAGCTGTTTTCGCATCATGATCTCACCGCATAGTGATCCAAGGGCTGCCTGAGTAATGGAATCCATGGCGAGAAGCTAGCGGCGATCTTTTTGCTGGCAAGTGATGAGTTCTTCTAGTTGCCAAGCGTGGACTCTAAGGCCTTATCGATCTCGGCTGAGCGCTCTATTTCACCGAGCGTGGATGTTTCTGGTGCTCCCGCTTTGACCCACCATTCTAGCAGTTTGATTTCATCATTGGTTAGCTGAGGTTTGTCTTGTGGCGGCATACGTAAATCATCATCCAGTGGGAGATGGAGGGTGGTGATGAGGCCGCTTTTTTTTAGGTCGCCAGGGACGAGGCATTCTCCTTCGTCTCCACCTGCTAACATGTGTCTGTAGGTATCCATGCGTAGGCCGCTTTTCTTTTTCTTAGAGCCGTGGCAGCTGATGCATTTTTCTTCTAGGATGGGGTGGATGAGTTCTGTATAAATCACGAGATTTTCATCAAGAGTGTGGCTTTTTCTTGCGGCAAGTATTTTTGAGGGCAAGGAATCAAGAGGGTTGCCATGAGTGATCTCACCACCGTGGTGGCCGGCGCCAATCATTGCTCCGCCGCTGGCTAGTAAGAGAAAAACATAGAGTGCTTTCCATTTTTTTTTGTTAGGATGTAAGTCGGTTGTATATTTGACAAGAAAGGTAAGGATCACGAAGACGGTAAAGATGATGCCATCACGCTTATGTTCTTCTATTAACTCTCCTTCAAAATCGCCAGTGAGGTAGAGGCAGTAGCCAAAGATCAGTGCCAATACCCCCGTGACCGCCGTGAAAAAAAGTCCGATGGTAGTCTGTGGCTTGTATTTGCCTCTGCTGAGACATCGGAGGAATTCCATCACAAGAACTAGTGTTAGTGCCCCGATGGGGAGGTGTAAGAACACAGGGTGTAGTCCGCCTAGAAAGTGAACCCACAGCCCGATCGTCTGTGCCGTTTTTGGGTTCGCCATGCCTACTTGACCGATAAAAGGCATGAAGATGACGGCGAGTATGACCACAGACCCCAGAGTCAGGCACGGAAGATAAAGCTTTTGCTGTAAAAGGCGTCGGCCTGAAAGTTGATCGATATCTGAAGATTTAGCCATAGTCAGATGTATTGATAAGGCTCACGTGGGAAACTTACAAGTCACTGTTGCTTATCTGTGGCAGCAGAGCAGGTAGATGAAATCTGGAAATTCTATATCAAGAAGGGGTTGATCGTATTGAGGTAAATGCCTCAGAAAGCTGTCGAATGATGCTTGACCAGAAGGTCTTACTTGTTACCGTGCGCCCTCATTTTGTGGGGGTAATAATGCGCAAGCTAACGTATTGAAATACCTCATTCCTAGAGAAAAATTAGATCTAAAATCTCACAACTAATAAATACCATACTCATGGCAACTAAGAAAAAAGCCGCTAAAAAGGCTACTAAAAAAACTGCACGTAAGGCAGCCGTTCGCAAGACAACTAGGTCTGCTAAAACTAACAAAAACGTCTACTTCTTCGGAGGTGGTAAGGCCGATGGTAACGGCTCCCAGAAAAACCTCCTTGGAGGTAAGGGCGCTAACCTCGCCGAGATGGGCTTGATTGGAATTCCTGTTCCTGCTGGCTTCACCATCACTACTGAAGTCTGTACCTACTACTACGATAACGGTAAAAAATATCCTAAGACTCTTAATGCTGAGATCGAAGAGAACATCGCCAAGGTTGAAAAAGCCATGGGCAAAAAATTCGGCGACCTTGAGAATCCACTTCTCCTCTCCGTTCGCTCCGGTGCACGTGAGTCCATGCCCGGCATGATGGACACCATTCTTAACTTGGGTATCAACGATGAAGTTGTTGAAGCTCTCGCTAAGAAAACTGGTAACGCCAAGTTCGCATGGGATTCCTACCGCCGCTTCCTCCAGATGTATGGTAGCGTTGTGATGGAAGTTGAAGCTGAAGCTGGTGAGCATCATGACCCATATGAAGTCATTCTCGATAAAGCTAAGGCCAAGGCTAAAGTTAAAGACGACTCTGGTCTCTCTGCTAAGCAACTCCAAGGAGTTGTTGCAGAATTTAAAGCACTCATCAAAAAACGCTCAGGTAAAGACTTCCCTGAAGATCCACGCGATCAGCTCACTGGAGCTGTTAACGCTGTGTTTAACTCATGGAACAATGACCGCGCGATTGTTTATCGCCAGAAGTACGGCATCCCAGCCGCATGGGGAACAGCTGTTAATGTGCAGGCCATGGTATTTGGTAACACAGGTAAAACATCAGGAACTGGCGTTGCCTTCACACGTGACCCAGCCACTGGCGAAAATGTTTTCTACGGTGAGTATCTTATCGATGCTCAGGGTGAGGACGTTGTAGCTGGTGTTCGTACTCCTAAGCCAATCGCTAAGATGGCTAAGGATCTTCCTAAGTCTCACAAAGAGCTTCTTAAAATCCGTAAGCAACTTGAGAAACATTTCCGCGATGTGCAGGACGTTGAGTTCACCATTGAAGAAGGAAAACTCTGGATGCTCCAGACCCGTAACGGTAAGCGCACCGGTTTTGCCGCTGTGAATATCGCCCTCGACATGGTGAAGGAAAAACTCATCAAAAAAGAAGAAGCGATCCTCCGTATCCCTGCTGATGACCTCGGTCACCTCCTTGCTCCTATCTTTGACGCCAAGGCGGAGAAAGAAGCTAAGAAAGTGGGCAGTGGTCTTCCTGCTGGTCCTGGTGCTGCTTCCGGTAAGATTTATTTCAGTTGGGAAGACTCAGTCAAAGCTGCTGAAAAGGGCGAGAACGTCATCCTTGTTCGTCAGGCCACTTCTCCAGAAGACCTTCGCGGCATGATCGCTGCTGACGGTATTCTTACGACTGAAGGTGGTGCTTCATCACACGCAGCTCTCGTTGCCCGCCAGATGGGTAAGGTTTGCGTCTGTGGTGCACACGGTATGTCTATCGACTACGGCAAGAAGACCCTTTCTGGAAACGGTGTGACTCTTAAAGAAGGCGACGAGCTTTCACTGAATGGTTTTGTTGGTAACGTCTACAAAGGCTCTATCAAGTCATCACCTTCTCAGGTAATCCAAGGTCTTATTGAGAACAAAGCTGCTGCTAAGAAGTCTGACACTTATAAGAAGTTCATGGAACTTATGAAGTGGACTGACAGCCTTCGTAAGCTTGGTGTTCGCACCAACTCTGACACTCCAGAGCAGGTTGAGCAGGCCATCAAATTCGGTGCTGAAGGTATCGGTCTTACCCGTGCTGAGCACATGTTCTTCGAGGGCAATCGTATCGACTCCGTTCGTGAGATGATCCTTGCTGACGATGATGCAGGCCGCGCTAAGGCACTTAAGAAGATCAAGGTCTTTATGAAGAAAGACTTCGTTGGTATCTTCAAATCACTTGCTGGTCGCCCAGCGACGATCCGTCTTTTGGACCCACCACTTCACGAGTTCATTGGCACAATGGACACAGCTCAGAAGAAAGATCTCTCCAAGAAGATTGGCATGAGCGCAGCTGCTATCACCAAGCGTATCCATGCTCTTCACGAAGAGAACCCCATGCTTGGTCACCGTGGTTGCCGTCTTGGTATCAGCTATCCAGCCGTTACAGCCATGCAGGTAGAGGCTATTCTTGAAGCTGCCGCTGAAGTGCAAGCTAAAGGAACTAAGGTTCTTCCTGAGATTATGGTCCCACTCGTA
>CALBVY010000093.1 GCA_937969495.1 uncultured Verrucomicrobiales bacterium
AAAAATCTTCAATGGTGCGCACGAGAGGAATCGAACCTCCACGGGAGTTATCCCACATGAACCTGAATCATGCGCGTCTACCAATTCCGCCACGCGCGCGCTGAAGTTGGGCGGAATGAAACAGTTCACTCTCGGATTTGCAATCATGATTTTGTAGAAAAATCACCTCTAGATTGAAAGATATAGCTCTCGCTCACACCTCTCGTTTGAGCCACCCCCCCTTGAAATGCAGCCAGACAAAGATCGAGCCTTGCACGAGGACATCAAGCATCATCACTTGCCACACTTTTAATAGATCCACCTCACCCTGTCTCATCACGAGCCAAAGCACTCCCACACGGATTAGCCCCATAGATGCAAATGAATAGATCGTCACAGTCCGGGTATCTCCCGCTCCCCGCATAGACATTTTCATCACCATCATCGTAGCAGTTAGCACCTGGAATAAGCCTACAATGCGGATCACCGGTGCAGCCATCTGAAACTGCTCCGAGCTTGGATCGCCAAATAGTGTCAAAAACTCCGTATTAAACACTGAAATCAGCACACCCAGGCCTCCCATGGTCACGATCCCCAGTAACCAGCATAACCTCACAGCCTTTTTTGCCATCTCCTGATCTTTAGCCCCGAGATATTGCCCCGTCAGGGTGCTCGCCGCCATACCGATGGCAAAGCCCGGCATCAAACTCACGGATTCCAATCTAACAACCATAGCATGAGCCCCTAGGGTTCCAGCTTTCATGGTGCCGATAAAATAAATCCCCACAGCATGCACAGACCACATACCCATGATCTCAATCATAGATGGCCAGCTGATTTTCCAAATACGGCGTAGCATGGGGATGTCATAACGAAGGTTCTCAATACTGAGTTGGAGAGGAGCTAAGGGTTCACCTTTACCTTTTTGTTTCCTAACACCCCCACCAGGACGCAGAAACCAGAGAATCACAGACGCACCACAACCCCAGCCCACTACCGTTCCAGCTGCTAGCCCACTCACCCCCCAGTTAAGTGTGTAAACAAAGTAAAGGCTCGCGGCAACATTCACTAAGTTAACTAACAACATCGCCATAAATGGCTTCATCGTATCACCATACGCACGGAGACAACTACTCGCTACAAACATCACACCACTAAAGGGCGCAAGGAGTGCCGCAATGCGCATATAGTCCGTAACATAACTCTGCGCCAGTTCACTAAGACCAAAAAAGCGCCCCATAGACGGAACAATCATCCAAATCAGAACACCGCTGATCACCCCAGTCACCAAGCCTAACAAAATAGACTGCCCAAGCGCTAGATTTGCGGACTTAATATCACGCGCCCCTGTGGAGCGTGACACCAGAGCCATCGCACCTGTAGCCATCGCACCTTGCAGGATCATCAGCAGCCACATGAGATACATCCCAGCCCCCATCATATCCATGACGGCTTCCCCAGCAGTGCCGCTCTCCATTCTCCCTGCGATCACCATATCGGCAAAGCCAACACCCACGCCCATGAGATTTTGTAAAAAAGGCCACAGCGCCAGTGCCAGCACCTGTCTGGGTAGTGAGAGTCCTGCCAGATTACCTCCTAAGCCAAGACGCTCGCCTGTTACAGTATCTCTCACATCGCCATTGGCTTCATGCTCTGATGTTTGATCTTCCTCACTGCTCATCACCTTTATTTTCTAGCCATCCCCTGCTGACATCTCGACTATCATTCATTTTTTTAAGATGGAAATGTCAAACTTCTCGAAAATTCGCTATCTATCTTCCATGCACGAGAATCTCTATCAAACACCCAGCACAGAGCCTAGCTTGCCGATGCACGATGATGATGATCAAGTTGGTATTCCACCCGTTGTTTTAGAACACCTCCGAGGTACGCGCCCTTGGGTGAAGTTCTGCAGCTTAAGTGGCTATGTCACTGCACTGTTTATTCTGATCATCGATTTTGTAATGATTCGCATGATGCTGGGACGTTACCCACTGTATCAAACCATCATGCTAGCTCTCTTTTATCTCATTCTTGCAGGACTATTTATCATCCCCTCACTCCGGCTTTCTTACTATGAGCGCTCCATCACACGTCTTACAGTCACCAACAAGATAGAAGACCTTGAGCTAGCCATCGCTCACCAGCGCGCATTTTGGAAACAAATGGGGATTATGATCCTCATTATTCTATTACTTTACCTAGTTACCGTCGCCTTTTCAGCCATCGTTTTACTATCATCCAGGTAAGTTTTTTAATTCTGGTGACTCAATACCAATCATTTCGCACTTGGCAATTACCCACAGCAAAGCTTTATTCCCCACCCGAGGCCAGTCAATCTGTCTTACTAATCTTTCTACCATGTCTTTTCCATACCACTCATCTACTCCAGATAGCACCGGCTCCATGCACAGCTTCGCCAATGAGCGCGATAACTGCGGTATGGGGGCAATCGCTAATATCAACGGCGTCCGCTCATATGACATTGTCAGCCTAGCCATTGAGTCCGTCTGTAATATGACCCACCGTGGTGCGGTAGATGCTGATATGAAGACTGGTGACGGCTCCGGTATCCTCAGCCAGATCCCCCTCCCCATCTTCCGCAAGGCTGCTGCCGAGCTCGGCACAGAGGTAGCTAACGATGAAGATCTCGCCGTAGGTGTCTTTTTTCTCCCTTTAGAAAATGAAGCCGCTCAAGTAGAAATTAAACAACTCGCAGAAAAAGCCATCACAGCACGCGGTATCAATCTTATCGGCTGGCGTGAGGCACCCGTTGCCCCCGATGAACTTGGTGAGCTGGCACGCAAGACCCGCCCACATATCCTGCACCTCATCATGGTAAAACCTGATGGCTGGGACTCAGACCACTTTGAGCGGCAGCTCTATCTCTGCCGCCGTAGTATCGAGCGCGAGACTCAAGATATGGAGGGCTTCTACATGCCCTCTTTCTCCAGCCGGCTCATCTCCTACAAAGGTCTCGCCATGCCTGCTACGCTAAAGGCATTTTACCTCGATCTTCAGAATCCAGAGTTTGAGACCGCGATCTGCCTCTACCACCAGCGGTTCTCTACCAATACCTTCCCTGCCTGGCCACTAGGGCAACCATTCCGGATGATGTGCCACAACGGTGAGATCAACACCGTGCGCGGTAACAGGAACTGGATGGCATCACGTGAAGAATTCTTCTCCTCCGAAGTATGGGGTGATGATGTGGACCTCCTCAAGAATGTCCTCAGTGACAATGAAAGTGACTCCGCCAGCCTCGATCACGCCCTTGAGCTACTGACCCTCTCCGGCCGCTCACTTGAGCACTCCATGTGTATGCTCGTGCCGCCAGCCTTTGCTGAAGATGCCGATATCTCTAATGACCTCCGTGCCTTTTACCAATACCACCGCTCCTTCGCAGAGCCATGGGATGGCCCAGCAGGCCTCGTCTTTACCGATGGTAAGAAACTCTGCGCATCACTGGATAGAAATGGCCTACGCCCATCACGCTACAAACTCACCGAGGATGGCCTATTATACATAGGCTCAGAAATTGGCGCGGTGCAAATAGACAGTAGTAAAGTAATCCGCACAGGCCGTCTAGGACCAGGGCAGATGCTCTGCGCTGACCTCTCCTCTGGCGAACTTCGCTTTGATCTAGAAATCAAAGAAGCACTGGCAAAAAAGGCACCTTACCGTCAGTGGATCGATGAGAATCGCCTAGAGCTTCATAACTTCATCTCACCAGATCCCCAGATTCCAGCGGTGGACTTTGATCCCATCGCCCTTTCTCGGCAGCAGATCATGCATGCGATCAATACCGAGGAGCTCGACATGGTGTTCCCTCCCATGATCAATGGTGCACAGGAAGCTGTATTCTCCATGGGAGATGATATTCCCCTCGCAGTCCTCTCCTCATACCCACGTTTACTCCCCACCTACTTCAAACAACTCTTCGCACAGGTGACTAATCCACCTATCGACCCCATCCGCGAGCGCTCAGTCATGACCCTCGCTGCTGGACTGGGTGCTGAGCAAAACTTACTCGCAGAGACCCCCGAGCACGCTCGCGTACTAAACCTTGGCTCCGCTATCTTGTTAGAACAAGAGATGCACAGAATTAAGGACATGGAAGAATATGGCTTTAGCAATCAAGTCATCGACACCACCTGGGACTTCTCTACCGGAGCCGCAGGCATGCAAGAGGCCGTCACCCGTGTCTGCATGGAAGCTGAAGCAGTAGTCGATCAAAATATCAGCATTTTGATTCTCTCAGACCGCTTAACCTCCAAGGACCGCGTGCCACTACCCGCCATGCTCATTACCGGAGCCGTGCATCACCACCTGAACCGCGTCCGCAAACGTCTCCGTGCATCGTTAGTGGTCGAGTGCGCAGAAGCTCGTGACACCCACCAGATAGCCTGTCTGTTTGGCTTTGGCGCCACTGCTGTCTGCCCTTACCTCGGCTACGCCACCGTGCGTGACCTCGTGCGGCATGATAAAAAGAATAAAATCACCGATGGTATTTCCGAGAGTAAAGCCATGCGTAACTACCGCAAAGCTCTGGAAAAAGGCCTCCTCAAGATTATGTCTAAGATGGGTATCTCCGTCTTAAATTCCTACCAAGGAGCGCAGATTTTCGAGGCCATCGGCATCGGCAAAGAAGTCATGGACATCTGCTTCACAGGTGCGCAGTCACGCATTGAGGGTATTGGTTTCCAAGAGATCGCGGAAGAATCACTCATCCGCCATCAAGCTGCCTATTCTGACCTTCATGAAGGTAAGCCTGCAGCAGGCAGACTTGATCTCGGAGACCCAGGTTACTACCGCTACCGCAAACAAGGAGAACGCCACGCGATCAGCACCGAGGTGATTAAAAACTTCCACACCTTCCTCAAGGACGGCAAGCAGGAGGACTACGATGACTACGTCAAAGCCTCACTGGAAACTCACCCAGTGACCATCAAAGACCTCTTTGAATTTGTCCCAGCAGCCAGTGGAGCCATTTCTATCGATGACGTTGAACCACGTGAAAACATCGTCCGCCGCTTCACCACCGCCGCCATGTCCATGGGCGCACTTTCCCCTGAGGCACACGAAACTTTAGCTATCGCCATGAACCGCATTGGCGCTAAATCAGACTCCGGTGAAGGAGGTGAAGATCCACGCCGCTTCCAGCCTTATCCCAATGGTGACTGGGCACGCTCACGGATTAAGCAAATTGCCTCAGGCCGCTTTGGCGTCTCCGCCCACTACCTCGTCAATGCAGATGAGTTAGAAATCAAAATGGCGCAAGGGGCTAAACCTGGTGAAGGAGGCCAGCTACCAGGCCACAAAGTAAACGGCATCATTGCCCGCCTACGGAACACCCAACCAGGCGTGCAGCTTATCTCCCCACCACCTCATCACGATATCTACTCTATTGAAGATCTCGCACAGCTCATCCATGATCTTAAAGAGATTAACCCTCGTGCCAAAGTCACCGTTAAACTGGTAGCTGAGGCAGGCGTGGGCACAGTAGCCGCTGGTGTCGCCAAGGCTGAAGCTGATGTAATCCTCATTTCCGGACACGATGGTGGCACCGCTGCCTCTCCTCTCTCTTCCACCAAACACGCAGGACTCCCTTGGGAAATGGGTCTTTCTGAGGCACAGCAAACACTGATGCTCAATAACCTCCGTTCACGAGTCACCTTGCGTACCGATGGAGGCATGAAAACTGGACGCGATATCATCACCGCAGCTATTTTAGGTGCTGAGGAATATAACTTTGGCACCATGGCGATGATCGCAATGGGCTGTGTCTATGTCCGCCGTTGTCACCTTAATAACTGCCCTGTTGGCGTTGCTACCACAGATCCAAAGTGGCGTGCCAAGTTTAAAGGCACACCCGAAATGGTGGTGAATTACTTCTACGCCGTCGCAGATGAAGCCCGTACCCTCATGGCTAATCTCGGCGTTAGAAAACTTGATGATCTCATTGGCCGCCCCGAGTTCCTCCGTCAGCGCGAGGTACCTAACCACGCTAAGGCAAATACCATTAACCTCAGCCCAGTTCTTAAAGATGTTGCACCTGCTGTAGCAGAATCACAGGGCTGCGAACCCAGTGAGATTGCACGAATCTGCCAACAAGAACGTAACAATGGTATCCAGAAGCCAGCTCTCGATATTCAAATCATCAACGATGTTAAAGATGCCCTCGGCAGTGATGATTTTGCAGATCTCATGGATCGCCCCCCCATCCACCTAGATTACAACGTGGTCAATACTGATCGAAATCTAGGCACCCGCCTATCAGGGCGCATCGCTGAAGTCCATGGCAACAAAGGATTACCTAACAATACCATCAATCTCACCTTCCGTGGATCCTCTGGACAATCTCTTGGCACCTTCCTCTGTGGCGGCGTAGCTATCAATGCCATCGGTGAAGCCAACGATTACGTAGGTAAAGGTATGGCTGGAGGTAGAATCATCGTACAGCCAGAAGATAATATCCAGTTCGAACCAGGTGATAATGCCCTAGCAGGAAATACCTGCATGTATGGTGCCACCGGCGGAGAGTTGTTTATCAATGGCCGCGCAGGCGAGCGTTTCTGTGTGCGTAACTCAGGAGGCACCGCAGTCTGTGAAGGCGTCGGTGACCATGGCTGCGAATACATGACCAATGGCCTTGTTCTCATTCTCGGCATCACTGGTAAAAACTTTGGCGCCGGTATGTCTGGCGGCACTGCCTTTGTGTATGACAAAGACGGCCGCTTCCAGTCACGTATTAACACCGAGATGGTAGCCCCCCTGCCAATCAAACGTGAACAAGACATCGCCGAAGTCAAAAAGCTGGTGGAAGAACACCTCAGACTCACCGGTAGCACGCGTGCGCAAAAAATCCTCGAGAACTGGGAAAAATCCGTTTACCGCTTCATCCGCGTCATCCCCAAAGAACGCGCAGAGCTAGAAGCAGCTGAAGAAGAACACGAGGCTGCTACCAATCCTCAAACTCCAGCCTAATAAAAGGTAACAAAAACCAGCCCTACCCTAAAAAACTACTCAGCACCAGTGTCACCAGCATTGGTAGATGTAGCATCCGTTCTCTCACGAGGAATGACGAGTGCCTGAAGCTCCTCAATCCACTCAGGAGCGTCTTTATGTTTAAGGTAAGTTTCCAAATGCTTCACCATCTTCTGCACGGAGTTCCGCTCATCACCTAATTCAAAGCATTCCATTTCCATCTGCCACAGTAGCACCGGTCGCATCTCAGTTAGGAAATTTGCAAGTTCTGGTGAATTCTCACCTGCTTTTGCCCCCTTCTGCGCTGATCCCTTCTCAGACCACTTATCAAACACCATACCCTCGTAAAGGATACGTTTATCCCAAGCCTCACGGAGTGCCGGAATTTGATCTACATTCCTCAACGGAGGCATCACCACCTTATCAAAGACATTCGCAATATCTAACGCAGATTTCGGCCAACCTTCGACTTTAATATTTAACTTATAGGCACGTGCAAATACCGAATCTAATACACCTTCCCTAAGGATATTCTTGTGCGCCTTCAGGACTTCTGCATTCTTAAAAATTTGATTTAAATGTGTAATCGCACGCTCACCCATATCACTCAGGTCACCATCCAGCTTAGCCGCCTCAATGCTAAGTAAAAGCCATGACAGCTGATGACGTAAAGCCATACACATCGATTTAGAGCTCAGTTTTTCTTTATTTTTTCTCTTCCACTCTCGGAATTCACTGTTTTTACGCCGTTCATCGGTAAACTGCACTTTTTCCACACATTTTAGGTAAAGCTCCAGCGTGGCAGAATCAGACTGAATGGCTGATCGAAAATCTCTGATAGCTCGGCTGTAGAGTCCCCCTACACGTTCTTCTGAAAGGCCTTGAATCTTTTTTAATTTCTCTTCAACTGCAATACGATCAGCTTCACTAAGAGCCTCAGGGACAGCATTTACTGCTAGAGGCATCCAGATAACTAACGCTAATAACTTGAGGGAATACTTATGTTTAAATAAAGAATAAGAAGACATATAAATAATAGGATTAGCTTTTTTGTCAGAAATATTCTGTCTATCAAAGAAAAATCCCACATAAACAACAAATCACCTCGCCAGCCACTACGATCAAGACCTAGCCTTTTTTCACCTTGGTGACTTTGCCTTTAACCACCGTGAAGTTTAACCGATCTGGACGCATGTCTTTGGTGACGCGGCGAGCTTTCCCATCAACCATCACTACGCGGCAAGGTATCTTATGCTCTTTGGCCAGAGCCTGCGCCTTGACTAAGGTCAGGCCGATGAAGTCTTTTGCCTCAGGTGCTTTATTAATAGGTGCTTTATTAACAGGTTCGGGAGCTTCTTTTTGAGTCTCTGAAATAGGCGGGCGCACCTGCCCTGAGGGCTCATCGATCGGTTTATTTCCTTCAGGCATCGCAGAGCAAGACGAGATCGTTAGACATAAAAAAACTGCAGAAGTAATCATTTTCATAGTATCAATATGCCTCAAATATTATAATCTACTAAGTAAAAAATCATTCAATTTACCGCCTGTTTACTTTTTCTTCTGCAGTAAACTCTTACCCGTCATCTCAGCAGATGGCTTAACCTTCATCATATCTAACAATGTTGGAGCGATATCCGCTAAGATACCGTCTCTCACATCGTATTGTTCATGGTCATTAGCTACGTAAATTGCGTGCACAAGGTTAGTGGTATGAGCAGTGTGTGGAGATCCATCTGGATTAATCAATTTCTCACAGTTCCCATGATCCGCAGTGATGATAAGCTTACCTCCTAGGCGAAGAGTTTCCTCGGTAACACGGCGGCACCCCTCATCAATGGTTTCACAAGCTTTCACAGCGGCCTCAACAATGCCAGTGTGTCCGACCATATCTGGATTGGCAAAGTTAAGGATCACCATGTCGTATTCCTTAAGCTTCTCCACCACGGTATCCATCACAGCCGGCGCACTCATTTCTGGCTGGAGATCGTAAGTGGCTACTTTAGGTGATGGCTCAATAAAACGATCCTCTCCTTTGTTAGGTTTCTCCTTACCACCATTAAAGAAATAGGTAACGTGCGGATACTTCTCAGTCTCAGCGATGCGCATCTGCTTTTTCCCCGCTTTGGCAACCACTTCACCTAACACATTCTTCAGGATTTCAGGTTTGAAAACAACAGGGACCTTATATGTTTCATCGTACTCGGTGAGGGTGACGTAATGCACGCTGGGGCGACGGCCAGTCTTAAAGCCTGTGAAGCGAGGCTTAGTGAGAAATGCCTCAGATAGCTGCCGTGCACGATCAGCACGGAAGTTAAACCAGAGCACAACATCACCGTCATTGATCCGCTTGGTATTGTGTTTAAAAAAGGTCATCGGTAACAGAAATTCATCCGTTTTCTCCTGTTCATACATCTCAGCCACAGCTTCACTAGCGAGAATATCTTTTTTCTGCCCTTTCCCATGCACGATAGCATCCCAGGCAATCTTGGTTCGCTCCCAGCGCTTATCTCGATCCATCGCATAGTAACGCCCAATAACAGTGACAATACGCGCACCATACTTAGCTAGCTCGTCCTCAACATAACTAAGGTAATCAGCACCTCCTGTAGGTGATGTATCCCTACCATCGGTAATCGCGTGCACATAGATATCCTCCACGCCACTTTCACGTGCCAGCTTTGCCAGCGCAATGAGTTGATCCTGATGCGAGTGCACACCTCCGTCTGAGACGAGGCCAATGAAGTGTAGAACTTTGCCTTTTTTTGCTTTATTAAAGGCGGTCTTCAGCACGCGATTGTCTGCGATCTCACCATCCTTGATCGATTTATTAATCCTCGTTAGATCTTGATATACTACACGCCCAGCACCGAGATTGAGATGCCCTACCTCTGAGTTACCCATTTGGCCATCGGGGAGCCCGACATCTTCTCCAGAGGCACTCACAAATCCTTTAGGATACGTTTTTAAAATTTTATCATGAAACGGAGTTTGGGCAAGAAGCGTGGAATCACCTTCTTTTTTAGCCGTTTTTTTACCACCAGGGTTCACACCCCAGCCGTCACGAATAATAAGCACTGTTGGTTTTTTATCTGCCATGGCGCAGATGTTTTAACTTAGGTTTTAAAGATTCCAATGACGAATACTTGAAAATCGGCATCATCATTGCTTTATAGGCCACATATGCCACAGGAGATGATCATTTGGTGCTTAGCCGCCGTTGCCGCATTCTGTATTGGTGTCTCCAAAGCTGGCTTTTCCGGGGTCTCTCTGATTTCGGTTTTCATTCTAGCAGATGCGTTTGGCGCCAAGGAATCACTGGGCTTTGCACTCCCGATGCTGATTATGGCAGATCTCATGGTTTACCCTGCATTTCGTAAATACGCCTCGTGGAAATCTGTCTGGACTCTCACTTGGCCCGCACTGGTCGGGATGGGAGCAGGTGTGCTAGTGCTGGGAAATGCGGATAATGACACCATGCGGAGAGTCATCGGCTCTATTATTCTGCTGATGGTTTCGTTACAGGCTTTGGGCAGATTTAATCCTGAGGGGTTTTATCGGCTGGCATGCACGCGGAAGTTTGGCTTTTTCTTTGGTTCTACGGGAGGTTTAGCCACCGTGTTAGCTAATGCCGCTGGCCCCATCCTTCAGATCTACATGCTTTCTAGAAGAATGGAAAAAATGGAGCTCATTGGTGTAGGCGCACGCTTTTTTCTTGTGATTAACTTCATGAAACTCCCCCTAAGCGCGAGCATGAATCTACTCAATACTCAGACTCTACTCGCCAATATCATCTTAGCACCAGCGATTGCACTTGGAGTGCTCAGTGGGAAAAAAGTACTGACTAAAATCCCTCAAAAGGTCTTCGAAATGACCGTTATCACCTTTGCTGTAATTGCCGGCATTAAACTGTGCTTTTTCTAATCCTCGATCACCTCAAACTGATCAAAAAAACGAGTAAAGGCATCCGGAAAAAGCTTTCTTAATTCTGCCGCATAGGCATCCGGACTGGCTAATAAAACAGGCTTACCTCTTGGATCTTCTAACCTTTCTAACACAACATCATCAGGCACTCTAGCATCCCAATAGTTCGACCATGAAAATGTCGCCTGATATCCATCACGGCGTAAAATCATCGTCTCACCACTCTTCCCTGCATAGGCCGTAGTAGCAATCTGGGTATGGGATCCCTCTACGTCTAACAAACTCTTCCCAGCCATCTTCTGCGCCTCCACCAATGGATAACCAAGCATATCAAGAAGACTCGGCATAACATCCAAATGACTAGCCTCCGTAAATGAGGGCCCACGCCCCATTCCCTTTGGCCACTTAATTAACAAGGGAACCTGAATCTGCTCTGGCTCTAGCGATGAACAATGGCACCAGCTCCCCTGCTCCTGAAACTCCTCACCATGGTCACCAGTAATGATAATAACCGCATTGTCGTAACGACCTTCTTGTTTCAAAAAATCACAAAACTCTTTCACCTGATGATCCACCCAGGCCACCGAGTTCCAGTAGCGCCGCTTGTAACGCATGACCTCCTCCTCACTTGGGTTAAATGGAAAACGGATATTCTCCTCGTAATCAGCATAAGGGGGCACAAATGACTCATGCCAATAGTAGTTATAATGAGGAGAATCTAATGCCGTAAAATACAGCGTCCCGCCCTCACCACGCTCCCTCACAGACTGCCTTACATTGTTAAACGTAATGACTTCACGCCCGGGGATCGATTTATTTTCAAAGTCCACCCCCCCCTCCGTATCCTGCCAGACATCCACCAGAGAAAGACCACCACCAAAGTTAAGAAGCCCAAAATCTTTATACCCAAGATCACACACAGCACGCACCTCGATACCATAACCAGACTTTTTCATCCACTGCAGCGCTGGCGAGCCAAGATACTTCGCCCTATTTTCAATCCCCTCCAAGGTCCCCCTCCAGAACACCGGCACCTGACTATGGAAAAAACCATACCACGCGAGATGGGTAGCATTTGAGGTCGCCCACGTTTTCCCCAGAGGTTGGCATTCCTCATGAAGCATTTCCCAGAGAAATGGCGAGTTCTGTTCACTCAGAGCATCCGCACGTAAGCTCTCCACCATAATAATGTGAATATCAGGTCTATCCGCATTACTCGGAGCCAGAGCCTCCAGCCCTTGCTGAGGCGCACGGAATGTTACCGCATAATGCCCCACTCCTCTGGGAGGTGTAAAAACACCCAGATTAAGAGCAAACATTTTATGCTCCGCCTGCCACGCAGCCGTACTTTTCCACTTTGAGCCTATACCCTGCTCCGCAACCACACCACACCAACAGAGTAATGAAATCAACAACGCCGCTCCCACAGAAATCTTCATATCCCAGCGCTTGGATAAAACCCACGCAGCCCATGCCAGAGCCAGCGCCGCAGTAATCACACCTGCCATCAGTAAAAATGCCCCCACAGGCCCCACATCCAAGCCGCTCGCCGCAAGCTCCACAGCAGGATCAAAATCCCCAGACGCCGTGAGACCATTAACAAACTCAATGAATCGCCGCCCCAGCGCAATCCCCATCCACTGATCAGCAATCACCACCAATGGCGCCATACTCAACGCAAGCCATGGTGCCCAACGAAAATACTTAGGTGCCGCACGCATGGTCAGCTCACTCAACAGATAGAGAATACCCGCCACAGCACCACTCATAAGCAGCCTACCAATCACAGCACTCACCTTTTCCGCGCCTGTCACCTCCAACCCTAGCAAAAGCACCGTATTGCTAGCTGCTAACACAAAAAACAGCAAAAGAAAGAACACCGCATTCAGCCGACTCCGCTCCCGTAACCAATCAATAAAATCAGCAAATACAGGCCACTCTCGCGCTGATTTATCTTTAAAAACAAATGCTCCCAGTAACCCCAGAGCTAAAAACCCTCCCACGAGATAAAAGAATATATCATGTAACGCATCATAAAAAATAGCCATCACACCCAGAGCAAATAACAACACCGTCATCACTGTCAGAAAAAGATCACGTTGCCCCAAAAGCCACTTACAAAACCGCCACCAGTAACCTCCCCCCACTCCACCTAGGACGCACAACCCTGTCACAATCAGGATATTAAACCCAAAATTCCCCGGCCCAAATCTCACCGGCACCTGCAGCGTCCCTATTTCCCAAGATCCCAAAAAAGGCACCAAGGCACACAGAATCCCTCCCAGCCAAGCCAGTAAGTGCTGCCAGCTAAAAGCTTTTTGATAACGCTCTAAATTGCCCTGCTGCATTACAACATCGCCTTATCAAGGCTCCACCCACTTAGCAAGCCCCTCCTAACGAAAGGTTGCTCATTTTTACATACGATTTCATAACCCCAGCAGTAATTCCTTAGC
>CALBVY010000094.1 GCA_937969495.1 uncultured Verrucomicrobiales bacterium
GGCGAGTAATCCTACTTCACAAGCTTACGGAAATATTTTCTCCCATCTCGCGAAAATTAACAAAAAGCCTCATACCTCCCAATCTTTGTTTTTACTCGGAAGTTCTCTCGGCAGGCTGATCTACTGGAAAGATGCTACGGATGACTGGGCCTCAGATCAACGCTATGGTAGGTTTAACCCACTCCAGTATCAATCAGCCTCCGAGCTACCAGAGCTGGTGGATCAGGAGTTTCAACAACTTCGATCTGCTGCTACAGCTATTCCATGGTTGCGCCACGGTGAGCTCATTCAATCTATCATTGATCACACCACTCATCATCATCAAGTCTCGATGAGTATTCCAGGTGGTGCAAAAAAGAAGAAGAAACAAACAAGTAAAGACTCATGGTGTGATTCTTGTCATTGCTGCCCATGTGACGACTGCTCTTTATGCAGCTGCTCTCCTTGTGATTAATTGACCTAACATAATGACTGTTCCTTTTTCCAACTCCTCTACCACCGCAGATCTCAAGCGGCTTAAACAACTTCTTGGCGACAGTCTGGATAAAGCCGGAGTCAAGATTCCCGGTCAAAGTAGATTGCTTAATCTCGCTTGTGGCCGTGCTGATGAGTCTGCTGTGTTAGCCGATGTCTTTGGTAAAAAGGGGCTGCAGCTCACAGGGTTAGACATCAGAGCGCGGGAGATTAACGAGGCACAGGAACGATGGAAAAAATACTTACCAGAAAATGCAGAAGCCGAGTTTCTCGTGCAGGATTGCTCCAAGCTCGGCGAAATCAATACGCTGCCTGATGATTTTCATATTGCATTCATGCGCCATCAAAACTTCTGGAATGGTGATACCACCTGGAGCAAGATCTACGATGCCGCACTGCACCGTTTAGATGACGATGGTCTATTAGTGATTACATCCTATTTCGATCGCGAGCATGAGCTCGCTCTTGATGCTATCCAGAAATTAGGAGCTCAACTTGTGCTAACAGAACATAACACGCAATCTCGCCGCATTCACGATGTGCCGCCAGGAGTGGTGAAGTCGGTGGATCGGCATGTGGCTATTTTTAAAAAACCGTAACGGCAATACTCAGGCTTAATTATTAAGGTAATGTATTTCGATTCATTCGTTTCGTTTTTCCTAGTTGTTTTACGCGTGATGTTTTGCTAGATTAAAGTTTATGTCTGAACATAGTTTCACGGAAACAAGCACTACGGGTTGGTTCGGCCGCATTGGAGGTGCTATGAAGGGGATTTTAGTGGGGATGATCATGGTGGTGATTGCCTTCCCTGTATTGTTTTGGAACGAAGGTCGTGCGGTTAAGACGCGCAAAGATTTAAACCAAGGCGCCAAGGAATTTATCCATGTGGAGGCTGATCAGGTAGACTCCGCTCATGAAGGTAAACTCATTCACCTCACTCATCATGCTGCCGCCACCGGTGAGCTGAAAGACGAGGAGCTTAATATTAAGTCTGCTGCATTGGTTATGAAACGGACGGTGGAGATGTATCAATGGCAGGAAAAGTCAGATACCAAGAGAAATAAAAAAATCGGGGGTAGGGAGGAAACAACCGTAGATTATTCCTATAAAATGACATGGGCAAAAGGTAGAATCGATTCTTCCAAGTTTAAACAATCCCAAAAACATAGTAATCCCTCATTACCAATCTCATCTGCCAGCTGGACGGCCACTCCTATTTTAGTAGGAGCTTTTACCCTGTCTAACGATCTTGTAAATAAGCTTCAGGATTTTGCACCTCTACAGATCGATCAAGATAGCAAACTGCCTCAAAAAATAGCGGATCGGGCACTTAAGCGGGAAAATAACATACTCTATCTCGCCAAAGATCCACAGAGCCCCCAGCTCGGTGATGTCCGTATTTCATACCAAGTGGTGCAGCCCACAGCAGTGAGTATTGTTTCTCAACAAAAAGGCAGCAGCTTCGAGAGCTACAAGGGTGACTCTGGCACCACCATTAATATGCTCATGATCGGTGAGCACAGTGGCTCGGCAATGTTTGAGACTGCTCAGCAGAATAACCAAGTAATGACCTGGATCCTTAGGTTAGTCGGCTTTGTGGTGATGTTTTTTGGCTTTAATCTTATCTTTAAGCCATTATCTGTGGTGGCAGACGTGCTACCTATCGCAGGAACCATTGTTGGTGTCGGCACAGGGATCATTGCCTTTTTACTCGCCGCACCATTAAGCCTCATTACCATCTCGATCGCTTGGATTTTCTACCGTCCACTCGTTGGTATTCCGCTCCTTCTCTTAGCAGGTGTGGGTCTATTCTTCCTATTCAAAAAAATCACAAGCTACAAAAAATCACGGAGTTAATGTCTACTACTAACCATTTAATCAATATTACCACCGCTTTTATACTGATGGCGTGTTGTATGCTACTCAACGCGTGTTCCAGTGGTCATGAGCAAACAGACGCTCAATATGTAGTTCGCATTCCAGCCGATGAAGCCGCAAAAGCCAAAAAAGAAACCAACGGTAAGCAGGTACTCCTCCGGCTAATGAATGAATCCCGCCAGAAAAAAGGCCGTAAACTACTCCACACAGACACGCGCCTTATGCGTGCAGCCCAGCTACACGCTGAGGAGCTGAATAGACGCGGGATGATGGATCACAAAGGTAGTGATGGTAGTGACTTTGTTAAACGTATGCAGCGCCAGGGATACCGGCGTTGTTACTCAGCGGAGAATCTTGCTAACGCACCATCGGCTCTATGGGTGAACCGGATGTGGTTGGAAAGTGCATCACATAAGAAAAATCTCTTTGGGAAAAAATACACCCGTGTTGGTATTGGTAAAGCTGGGAGATACTGGGTGGCTGTTTATGCCGAAGAGATGTATGATCTGGTGGGGGATCATTAGCGCTGTTTAGTTTTTTTACGCCAAGCCATCAGCCATTCACAGCCTACACGCTTAGGGAAGGTATGAGCTGGCTCCTTCTCCCAGATCAGCTCAAAGTGTTCCGAGAATACCTGATGCACCTCCTCTACACTGGTCTCAAAAGGCGGACCTTCTCCAGGCGGCATCTCGGTATTGATAAAAAAAACACCTACAAAAAGCCCGCCCTTTTCTAACAAATTATACACAGCATCGACATAAGCCTCTCGCTGTTCAGGTAAAATCGCGCAGTAGCAGGTATGTTCCCAGATAGCACCGTATTGCTGCTGCTTGGGCAAACTAGGATCAAACAGATCTGCCTCCACAAATTGTAGAGCCTCTACTCCATCATGCGCCAGCCGCGCACCCTTCACGGCCGATTCAGCAATATCCATACCCGTCACCGAGTAGCCAGCATCTGCAATGGCGCGCGCATCGTGACCATAGCCACAGCCAGGGACGAGCACTTCGGCACTCTTAGGAATCACCTGTTTTGTAAAAATTTCTAATAACGCTGGCGTGTAAGTACCTTTATTCCAAGGCGTATCGCCATCCAAGTAACGTTGATTCCATCTCACCCCAGCATTTTCCATAGCTGCATTTAAAGGCAGAAGAAAAAATCAAGCGATGATAAAAAATGAAGCGCAGTGCATGAAATGATCCGCCTCACAGATTACTTAAAATAAGTATCTTCATGCGAATAAACAGGAGCACAGCAACAAAGAAAACGGATATCCGTAGTAGCCGTAATCTGGTGCCATGCTCCGGAGGGAATGAGAATCGCATCGTTTGGTTTCACCTGACGCGTTTCACCATCGATTTCCATCACCGCCTCACCTTCTAACATAAAATAAATTTCCTCACTGAGCTTGTGATAGTGACGTTCAGTCTGGCCGCCAGAAGTTAAGCTAGCTTCCGCAAGACTCTGCTTCGCCACAGGCGCATTGGTGGCATCGAGGATACTGCGAATAGTAGAACCATCGGCAGTGGTAAATGGCTTCTGCTCTGCTAGCTGATTAACGGTCATGGGAATATATATGACAGAATAAGCCTGTGGATACAATCTCTGTCACGCCTACCAGTTTCGAAACATGGCTAGTAGTTTGCTGTAGTAGAAAGTTGGGTATAGGTAAGTTAGAAAACGCATAAAACTTACCACCTTGATTACCAGCTGAAGGTTCGCTCTACGATCCATCTGTGGCGTTTCAGTATTGCTAACCAGTCGACTAGTTTTCCTGCATAGGCAGAGTCGATTTTTATTGAAAAAGAAAAATCGATTGATTAGAATCGACTAAATCAAAACGAAATGATTTTTTATAAAAATATATTATTTTGTGCTATTGCTCTGCTTACAACAAGCAGAGCCTTCTCAGCCATTACGAACATAGATTCACTTTCAGGCACCATTGTCGGAACCACAACGACCTATACCGTCTTGAGTAACAACGCAATTACCATAGATGGCAATGGAATCAGAACAGGAGAAGACAATACGATTACGATAAAGTTCACGGATCCAGTTGATCTAACCATTTCACCTCATCTTACAAATACGTCAGCGGTTTTCAGTAACCAAAGTCCAAACAATACTTTCTCTGGTAATGCCGGATCATGGAGCTTCACTGCAGGCACTCAAACCGCTGGTTATACAGGGACAAGTGATCCTTGGTATGTGATCACAGGGAGTCTACTTGCGACGAACCGAATCACAGATGGTGGCGGACATGGATCAGGTGCACCCAGTGCTGATGAGGATTGGGGCTCATTCCTCATTAGTGGGGTAAAGACTTTAACTTGGACGATTCCTGACGGTTCAAATCGTGAGGCTTTTAAGTTCAGTGCTGATGTAACTGTGCCTGAGCCATCTGGCAGCATTCTGTTAAATTTTGGACTTTTACTTTTAATAGCACGCCGTAAACGGTAAATCTCCCTCAGATTAAACTTCATTATTAATAGGTTCTATCGATTCAGAAATATATTTTCGCTCTTACCACATGTTCATTTCTAATAATGGTTATTCAGTCTGCGGTGGTCGGAGTAATTTATTGTTAGATTAAATACCTTTCTGCATTTATCACAAGTCTACTATGAATATTACCTTGATGATCATTTCTGGTCTTGCGATGCTCGTAAGCCGATGGGTTGGCGGTCGCTTACAGAAGCGTTTTGCTGAATTTTCCCAGTTACCTATTTCCATGAGTGGCCGCGAAGTCGCGGAAAAGATGCTTGCTGATCGCAATATTTCCGATGTCTCTGTGATTTCCACAGGCGGTCAACTCACCGATCATTATAACCCGAGGAATAAAACTGTAAACTTGAGCACGGTTGTCTACGAGCAGCGCAATATCGCGGCTGCAGCAGTCGCCGCTCACGAGGTGGGGCACGCGGTGCAACACTCGACTTCCTATGCCTTTCTGACCATGCGCTCTAAGCTAGTTCCCATGGTCAACATCAGCTCAAAGCTTTCCCAGTGGGTGATTATGGCTGGTGTTGCCCTCGCCGCCACTGGGAACTACTACGTCTTCATGATTGGTATCGCATTGTTTGCCATGACGACTTTGTTTACGCTAGTCACCCTCCCTGTCGAATTCAACGCCAGTAGCCGTGCTTTAAACTGGCTCGAAGAAACCGGAATATCTGAACAGTATCAGAGCCAAGCCAAAAACGCCCTCTTCTGGGCAGCGATGACCTACACCGTGGCAGCCATCGCATCGCTCGGGCAGCTGCTCTACTTTATCATGCGCTTTTTAGCTATGAAGAACCGCCGCTAGCTAACAGCTATGGTGGAAATCCGAAGTGACTGCTATAGGGTGGGTAAACTCAAAATGTTAAAAAATACTTGTTAGTTAAGTGGGGTTTTGCGTTGTTGGATTTACCCTCCTCTCAATTCACACCTATTCTACATTATAACACTTACTCTTCTGCTTCAATTCGATAGAAGGCTGCTCCATCACTTGGAGCAAAATTATACTCAATCTGCCCTTCATTATTAATGGTCACATCAGAGGCAGTTAGTGTCACTGGTGAGAAGGTCTGCAGATTGATAGATTTCCGAATACTGAACTTTAAAATAAAATTCCCGGTTGCTTCATTACGCTGGAGTAGCGGAGCATCTAGATTGAGCGCCTGAATTTGTGACAATCGGTAAAGATCGAAGTCGTTAGGCGTAGTGAGGACTTCATTTCTTCCAGTAGCGGCCGCTTGCTGTTGCTGCTCTGAGGAGAAAAGACCTGTCTCAGCAAGAAATGATGTGTTCCCCGAAACATCGGCCACACTCCAGTTCAAGCCCTGTCCAGAGAGTATTACTTCAGCAAGATCGGTAAACCCATCAGCATCCGAGTCCGATGCAGCCCTAAATGGAGAACTAAGTGCCAAGGCATGAAATTCACCCGCCGCCAACGATCTTACATTTTGACCTTTCAGAATGTCTGTCTGATCCACTTGCACAGGAACATTACGAGTGAGTAGATGGCCCTCCCCGCTCGTTTGCTCACCCCATGTAGCCAAAAAGTTATCAGTGCCGAGTGCATAAAACTGAGTCGATCCAGCAGCAACGAGTAGACCGTCTCTGTTTTTTAAGGTGCCATCTTGATAGACTGGATACGGAGCGTAATGGTCGTCAGGCATTTCATCATCGCCAAGAATACCAGTGCCCCAAACAGCGATCGTTCCGTCGCCGCAAACAACAAGGCTACCATTACCACCTGTCGCCAGATCGATCACCGTCTTTCCTGCGAGAAAGCCCGACTGGTTGATCGCAACTGGAGAGTTCTGTGAGAAATTATTTCCAACACCAAGTTGACCTGAATCATTGCGTCCCCAAGCAACTAAAGTTCCGTCCGCGCAAAGAGCCAGATTGTGGTTAGATGAAGAACCCGTTGCAATTTGTGTAACCGTTTTTCCTTCAAAAAACGAAGGAGCGCCAAAGGGTGGAGGGCCTGGAGGATCAATCACAACCGGCACTGCACTAGCAACACCTCCGATACCGGTTCCCAGTTCGCCATTCGTGTTTGCCCCCCAGCCATAAAGAGTGCCGTCCGAACAGAGAACCAAGCTGTGCCTGCTGCCTGCAGCAATGGAAATCACCTGCTTGCCTGTCAACACACCTGTATGATCGACAGCAACGGGAATAG
This sequence comes from uncultured Verrucomicrobiales bacterium, assembly GCA_937969495.1. GTDB lineage: Bacteria > Verrucomicrobiota > Verrucomicrobiia > Verrucomicrobiales > Akkermansiaceae > Oceaniferula. The sequence continues at coordinate 7,025 of CALBVY010000094.1, forward strand.
CACTACTAACAAACGTATTATTTCCCAGTTGCCCCTGAGAATTCTCTCCCCATGCTGCCACCGTTCCATCTGAGCAGAGTGCTAAGTTGTGCCATTGACCCGCTGCAATGGCAACCACGGTCTTACCAGCGAGTACCCCCGATTGATCGACGAGAACAGGCGTGGGTTGATTCGCTACGGAACCATCACCTAATTGGCCCGAGCCATTCTGTCCCCATGAGACCACGGCACCATCGGCAGACAAAGCAAGGCTGTGAACCTCCGCAGCTGCTATCGCAACAAGCGTTTTCTCGGCAAGCACCCCAGACTGATCTACAGCCACCGGACGCAACCGGTTTACCCCAGTGCTACCATCGCCAAGCATTCCTCCCCCACCTACCCCCCAAGCCGTAATGAGTGTTTCACGACGAAGTAGAACCAGATCATTACCAGTGCCACCATAATACCAAGCGACAAATGCGTAAGTAACACCACCGAAATCAAGATCGATCGATTGCCCATTAGCCAAATTACTAAATTCCCCCTGGATGAAACCCAGGCCAGTATTCTCAACAACTGTCAACTGTGCAGCGGGGTGATGGTTCAAGCTGATAGAAATTGTATGCCCCGTAGCGTTATAGCTGCTGGCACTCAAAGGAACTTGGAAGCTATTATCGTAGCTTGCATCGATGTTGGCAGCGCTCAAAGATGAAATTAACTGGGAGCTGACGATAAAAGCTCTCAGCAAGTAAAGGTGCGTTTTATTCAAAAAGTACATATCTTAATTGTTAGAATTTTGCTTTTGGGGAGACATGTTTGTAGAGATCCACATGAGATGATAGACCGTAATAATATAATAATAATCAAATGTCTTGTTTTTAATGTCGCATCTGATTCCTTCAACGAGCCCCTTTCGATTACTTATCTTCACGAGACGCATCTCCAAAAAAATCCACCGCATCTTGATCTGATATAGCTAAGCTTGCTAGTTCTTCTTGGAAAAGCTTCATTTATGTGTTCACAAGAACATTTTTATAATTGAGGTCAATTTGTTATTTGTGAGCTTATTTATGTGTCCCTTTATCACTGATTTTGCTCCTTATACCACTGCCTTAACACTACTTCTAACATATTAACATTAGGGGGGTAATGTTAGGAAATGTCGTGCAGTTGGTGTAAATTTTGGGGCGTGATGGTTTTGGCGGCTGAAAACACACTTATAATAGAGAACAGATTTACTTCCTGAGCGAGAATTACTGCAGCAAAAGCAGGTATTCTATTCATACATTAATCTTGCTGTAGAGGAGCTAGCTTCGGATATTTTTCTTCAATCGTGCTGAGTAATACAAAAAATTCTTTCTCGCCACCGACAACTCCAGCGGCAAATTTATAGTCCATGAGTTCAATAGCTTCTGCAATGGCAGGCTCCGAATCTGCCTTCGCAGCATGATAAAGATAGGCACTTGGCCAATCTGATGAATCTGAAAAACGACGACAGCACGCAGCGAGCCCCCTCATAAAGCGCTCCTTATCCACACCCAAAGCCTGGTAAAGCACAGTAGGCGATGCATCTACTTCATCATAACGGCCTTTGAGGTTTTTTCTAACAATATAGCCATAAAGCACCAGCTTATCTTCTTTACTCAGTTTGGGATGCTTCAGCACAGTCTCTAGCCACTTACTCCAATCATCGATACCTTCACCATGCCATTTCGGCTGCAGATAATTGGTCATGCGTAGATATAAATCCACGTATGTTGGATCAATATTCTGCCCTGCTTCGAAGACTTTCTGAACCTCATTAAATTCTCCTCCTTGGACTAGGTGAATTGTCATCCAGAGACTATAGTAATGAGGATCTTTTTTAGCCGCAGAAGGCGCGTTCTCAAGAATCTCACGTGCACGCTCGATATGGCTATGAAATTTTTCCCAGCCACTATCCGTTACCGTATCCGCATAGCCAGCACCTCTTGCATACCAAGCTAAGTAGATCTCAAAACCTGCAAGTGCAATGGCAGGCGCCCCTGCATCTGGATTTTCGTCGCCCCATTTTTTCAGGTTTTTCAGATACTTATTGTGATACTTTCCAGCATTCACCTGATTGTAGTCATCATAGTTCGAAAATTTGTCATAAAACTGACTCCTATAGCTTGAACCATCTGGGTAACGCCTATCAAATTCCTTCACAAAAGCTTCTAGATTAGCAAATTGTTTGCGTGCTACACCGTGTAGAATCAAATTCGCATCATCCCTTTTTATCTGCCAGTCTCGCTTGATATAAGGCTTCCATCCTTTAACCGCACCACCTACCTTCACTTTCTGCCCTATCGATCTGATCTTAATTTGAGCGGCAGCCTCTGTTGTTTCTTGGTCCGATTCCTTACAGGCGGAAAAAGAAAAGACGACCAATAGCATACCCCATAGCATAGACATTTTCATCAAACCGATAATATTTGAAAAAAGCTGATTCATAAAGGGTAAATTACAGTATGAATATTGGAACCTGTTGCCTCATCGAAGCGGACGCCAAAATAATTTTAACTAACTACATACGCAAAAAGGGGCGAAAAGGAAAAGGGGTCAGAAAAGGGGTCATCAGAAAAGGGGTCAGGCATAGAAATGATGCATATTCTCCATTTTCCGCCACATTTTTTGAACCTGCTTCTTGTTTTTTAACTTCGTTTTTAACATCTGCTCTGCGCGAGTGACGCCGCTTCGCACTCCCATGTGGAGCTCTTTGGAAATCCAGTCCAGCTTGACGGAACTATGCTTTCGCACGCTGCGCACGATCATTGCCTTACGCCAATCCGTCTTGTTGATGGTTTCCAAATCCTCCTTGCTCAAGCAAAGTGTCTCCAATCCCCGCTCGATCCATAACCTCGCGGTAGCCTCGGCATGGTCGAGGCTTTGTCTGCCACCATAGCCATTTGCCTTGCTTCCAGGCGTGCCAGTATCAGCTTTTACATTACCGACGAGTAGACTCATTTTCTCCCGAAAATCCTCACTACCAAAATACCATCCTCGCTTCACAGTGACCTGCAAACTTGCACCCTCAGGCTGATTCATGCCAGCTCTAGTCAGGCGGCTTTTATCGATAAGTCCTTCGGTAGCATCTAACAGTTTCCGCCGTCCAGCCGCCGTATCTGGATAGTCGAGGTGCGCCAATCCTTGCACCACCGCGAGCCAGCTCCTGCGCTTAGTCGCGGGTTTGAGGTAATCGGCCAGACTGCACCAAGGGTAGTTCTCAATGCCATCTTCTACCTTGACCAGCTTGGCCCGCACCGGATTCAAATGCACGTAGTGGATCAGCGTGCTCAGATAATCATTCTCCTCAACAAGCACAGCCTTATACCGACCACTGAAAAGGTGCCCTCGCAGCCTATTGCGCGCATTGTGTCTCTTGGTCACCGTATTTTGAAACCAGGTCATGCCATCGACCAAGTTAGGCTTCGGAGTTTTGAAAACGAGATGGTAATGGTTCTCCACCAATGCATAGGCATACACCTGCCAACCCGTCCTCCCCACAACTTCTTCAAGCGTCGCTTCAAATGCCTCCCGGTCCGCGTCAGTGTGCACAATCTTATCCAAGCGGTTCCCCCGCGCCATTACATGATAGATCGCATCTTCATATTGGATTCTGACTTGGCGAGACATGAAGAGAGCGTAGCAGAGGAAATAAGGGGAGTGCAAGGAGTATATGATACATTTCTATGCCTGACCCCTTTTTGTGATGACCCCTTTTTGTGACTGACCCCTTTTTGTGACCCCTTTTTGACCCCTTTTCATTGGACACCGTTGCGATGTGCTTTATCGATGTCCCTTTATCGATGCCTTTATCGCTTTATCGTTTGTGTGATATTAATAAATTGACTGTACCATCATTACACAGTAATTGTTCAGTGCACTCAGGTGGATCGAAGTCCAACGTTTACGTCGGATATTTATGTAGGTCTTCATGAGTGCTTTTTATTTATTACTGGGTTTAAACAACCAATGTCGGTAGGCATCCGTCCACCTATCATTAGGGAAATCTTTGTAGTGTTTCCCAAATTTGGGATCATAATTCTTCACACCTTTTTCCGCCATGATAGCTTTAATTTCTGCGTAAATATGTTTATAAAGTTTATATTTGGCTATTGTTCGTTTACCACGCGTTCTTTTACCTAATGGCTTGATAAGATGCATATCATTTAATCGAAAAGCCATAGATCCTAACATAATATCTACACATTGAAGAATTATGTAATCACGAGAATCAATTTCTGAGATAGCATGTGGTTCGATCAATATTCCACTCTCACATAATTCCTCTGTCAAATTGAGACGGCATAAATAATCTTTGAAGGCTTGGACTTGTTGCTTCGTATCAGGAAGGCGATCAAGAAATAAGCGGAGACGGAATGGTTTTACTGTTTTGGAACGATATGCAAAACCAAAAGAATGTTTAATGAACTGATAATAAAGGCGAAGATAACGTTCATTTTTTGGAACAGCTCCAGTATATTCATCTTTGTTATTACGGAACATTATCCGCATTTTAATTCGCCCTTCTCTAATTTCTGAAAAGAATGCAGACACTATTGCCTTATATGAATCAAGGTCTTTAGCTGTAACTTTTTGCCATTTGAGTTCATTCCCCGAAAAGCCTTGGCGGTCTTTGCATTCTGATAACCGTTCTATTATCTCAGAATACTCTGATTGAGGGACTATAGCACCTCCATAAAAGTTAGAGAATAAGGGTCCGTCTTGAACTGATTCATCTGCGAAGAGATAATACTGATTATGTGAGTCCATTACAGTATCATCACTTAATCATTTAGTAATGTAGAGAAGTTTGAATGGTCCACTCAGTCTTGATTATAGGCAATTAATTGTTACCATGTAATCAACCCCTACTGACAAGCCTCGCACTCGCCACCATTCATCATGGCTTCGATGCTGCAGGCATTTTTCTCGGCGGCTGTGTATTGCTTTTTGCCTTGTTTGACGTCGATGGTGGATTTCTCGATGTTTGATGCCTGTAGGGTGCGGAGGTAGTAGGTGGTCTTCATTCCGGTGTGCCAGGCGCGGCGATACATGTGACTCAGGGTCTTCATGTCTGGGCTGGCTAGGAAGAGGTTTACAGACTGAGCCTGGTCGATCCATTTTTGCCTTCTTGCGGCGGCGTCGATGATGGCATTGTAGCCTACTCCGAAGACGGTTTTGTGTTTCTCTTTGATGGCGTCTGGGATGTCTTCGATGTCTGTTAGCTCGCCATCGAAGTACTTGAGCTGATCGAGCATTTCTTGGTTCCAGAGGCCTTCTTCCTTGAGATCACCGACTAGTTGGCGGTTAAGGACGATGAAGTCACCAGAGAGGTTGCTCTTCACGTAGAGGTTCTTGTAGTTTGGCTCGATACATGGGGTGGTGCCCATGATGTTAGAGATGGTAGCTGTCGGGGCGATGGCGAGTACGTTGGAGTTCCGCATGCCGTGCTTGGCAATTTTCTCGCGTAGGTGGGTCCAGTCCATCTTCGCGCCGCGTGGCACATCGATCTTTACGCCGCGCTCGTCTTCTAGCAGGTCTACGCTGTCTTGTGGCATGATGCCACGGTCCCACTTCGAGCCCTTGTAGCTGGAGTAGGTGCCTTGCTCTTTGGCAAGATCGCTAGAGGCATTGTAGGCGTAGTAGGCGATGGCTTCCATGAACTCATCATTGAAGTCCACGGCGGCATCTGATGCAAAGGCGAGGCCTTTCTTGTAGAGTGCATTTTGTAGTCCCATAACGCCGAGACCGATTGGGCGGTGGCGGCTGTTTGCTGTCTTGGCAGCTTCTGTGGGGTAGAAATTGATATCGATGACGTTGTCCAGTGCGCGGATGGCGACGGTGATGGTCTCCTTGAGCATCTCGTGATCGAGTGATCCGTCCTTGGTGATGTGGGTATCTAACACAACGGAACCAAGGTTACAGACAGCTGTTTCCTCATCGGATGTATTCAGCGTAATCTCTGTGCAGAGGTTCGATGAGTGGATAACACCGCAGTGGTCTTGAGGGGAGCGAAGGTTACATGGGTCCTTGAAAGTGATCCATGGGTGGCCGGTTTCAAAGATCATCTTGAGCATGCCTTTCCAGAGCTCGATGGCGGGCAGCTTGCGGGTCCAAATTTTACCTTCGGCAGCCATGGCCTCGTATTCTGCGTAGCGGATTTCGAAGGCTTTGCCGTAGAGATCGTGCAGGTCTGGAGTTTCATTGGTGCGGAAGAGGGACCAGTCTTGGCGGGCTTCCATGCGCTTCATGAAGAGGTCTGGGATCCAGTTCGCTGTGTTCATATCGTGACAGCGGCGGCGCTCGTCACCGGTGTTCTTACGGAGTTCGAGGAAGTCCTCGATGTCGTTGTGCCAGCTTTCAAGATAAGCGCAGCCGGAGCCACGGCGTTTTCCACCTTGGTTCACAGCAACGAGCTGATCGTTGTGCAGTTTCAGAAATGGGATGATACCTTGGGACTCACCGTTGGTGCCTTGGATGTAGCCGCCCGTTCCGCGAACAGCGGTCCATGAGCCACCGAGTCCGCCGGCCCATTTACTGAGGTAGGCGTTCTCTGCGATGCCACGCTGCATGATGGACTCAATGGAGTCGTCCACCTTGTAGAGGTAGCAGGAAGAGAGCTGGGAGTGGAGAGTTCCGGAGTTAAAGAGTGTGGGTGTGGAAGAGCAGAAGCGACGACCTTTGTAGAGATTATAAAGGCGGATGGCCCAGTCATCACGATCCTCTTTCTCAGCGCGGAAGAGGCCCATGGAAACACGCATCCAGAAGAACTGGGGAGTTTCAAGGCGGCGTTGCTTATCGCCTGTTTTGTCTACGATG
>CALBVY010000095.1 GCA_937969495.1 uncultured Verrucomicrobiales bacterium
TCACACCTGCAGTCCACTTGATAGGAGAGCTTTCTTGTGCATCATCATTAGGAGCAATATCGTAAAGACCTTGCGCAGACACGGAACTTATCGCAGCGATAGCTAAAGCTCCTGTAAATAATTGTTTTTTCATATTTTATAGTAGATTATTTGCTAATCTAGAAATTGGATTATCTGGTTGAGGGAATCGAGATTTACAGATCTTCACTAGTAGATGAAGGAGGAGTAACAACAGGAGGCTGAAGACCTGGAGGGAAAAGTGCAAATCCACCAGGGCCACCGAGAGTCGTACCTACTGGACCACTACCGGGGAAGTCAAGCGGGTTTGAAGCGACGGCTGGTGTATTACCTGCACCGTCAGCACCCTTGGCACTACCTTTTTCTCCGCCCTTAGCACTGTATCCGTCACCAGCATTAGCACCAACCTTGGTAACCACTGCCTGAACTTCAGCAAGAGCGTCAGGAGCAACAGCAACTGCACATTGGCCGATGATGCGAAGCTTTTCAGGAGCCTCGGTAATCGCAGTCATGACAATACTAGCTACCAACTTCTTATCAGCATCAGATGCTACAATAGCGGCCTTAACGATCTCACACGCGCAAGATTCGTTTTGTGCTACTTGAGCAGCAACCACTTCAAGAACCTTCTGAGGGTTTGCTGCAACTGCTTTTTTCACAGCTGTAGAAACCTTATAACAATCAAGTGCAGCTGCTTGGGCTGGTGTAACCAGAGCCAATACAGCACCGAACAGTGCATATTTTATAGTGTTTTTCATAATTTAGTCCTTTCTGGTGAAACAGATATTTTCCTGTCATAGAAAAGCGGGTAGCGGGAATCGAACCCGCATAATCAGCTTGGAAGGCTGGAGCTTTACCATTAAGCTATACCCGCAAAGGTGAACATATTAGAACCACTATCAGAGGATACGACAAGTACTAAATAGGGCTTTTTGAGGTTTTTTTAAAAAACATCTTAGAGTTCGTTTAAACCCACATTATGCATTGAATCTACAAGCCAGTAGGGTGATCGATAAACACAGTCGATACGGAAAAATCTTTTGCTAAGCGGTCGGCTAAAATTTTTACCCCAAAAGTCTCAGTCGCATAATGCCCTGCGTAGAGAACATTCATACCCAATTCCTCAGCCAAGGTATAACTCCAATGAGGACCTTCTCCAGTGATGAAAGTATCCACTCCATACTCCGCCATTGCGGCGATTTCTGATCCAGCCCCTCCTGTAATTAAACCTACCATTCCCACCTTACTCCCGCCACTTGGGCAGACATGCACATCACCTTCAACGGCGATGGCTAGCCTCTCTTTTAGTGTATCCAGCTCAACATCAAGCTCTTGCCGCAAACCTAGCTGAATACCTTTCCAATCAAAAAATGGCTTGGCATCAGACATCCCCAACGCATCAGCAAGTAGACGGTTATTCCCCATCACTGGATGCACATCGAGCGGAATGTGGGCACTGTATACGGCCATACCATGATCAAACGCTAACTTCAGCTTCTGGTAAATAGCTCCAGTAATCTTCTGACTGCCTTGCCAAAACAAACCATGATGAACAACTAACAGATCCGCTTTTTCCTTAACTGCTTTTTCAAAAATAGGAAAAGATGCATCCACAGCCGCCGCCACGCGTGTGATTTCACCTCCGTTTTCGATTTGGAGTCCGTTCAGGGCTCTAGGGTAATCTGGGATCGTTGTGATTTTTAGTTCCTCATCAAGAAAATGGATGATGTCATTTAGCTGAGCCATGGTAAAAAACTTAACAGAGACATCTATCTTGCCTACTGCAAAAACAAATCACTTTTAGTAAAAATCACTTCAGAGGAAGGTATTTTTTCAGTTCAACCTCTAGCGTCCCTCCGTTGTTCGCAGTCCCCTGCATCATTGCAGCCCCCTTGATGGCTAGCTTTGGCATCACTGGTGTTTTCTGTGAGAACGTCTTATAATCGTTCATATTCTGCCGCAAAATTCCTAACACCCATGGATCATCAGCAAGAGGAAGCTTGTCTTGACCAACGAGACCGGCAGCCATGGCTTCTGCCGCTTCCGCCGGCACTTCAGAATTTTCAAAAAGCCACGCGTGAAAAAATTTAAATTTCTCAGGATCAGCACGCCAAACACGCAGAGCAAGTATGGCCAGCTCACAGGCATTTTCATGATCACTTGCACCTTTTGGAAGATGAGGGTTACAACTCCGATTAATCGGCACAGGAAGCAATACCACCGCAATTTGCCCCGGATACTTTTCTAATAAAACATCAAGATCCTCGTGCATTTCCCTGCATGCCTCACATGTGTAATCAAAATATTTAATCAATACCTCATCAGCATCGACAGCACCCACATGCGGCAGGGATTCAATGCGATATTTTTTCTTCCCTTCAAAAAACGTCACCACCCTCCCCTCACCTTGTGCATGAGAGTCTTCGGCAGACGCACCGATTACCATGTCATCTACTCGATGTGATACCGGCTCAGGGCCGAAATACTGCATCGCCGCCAAACTAAGCACAAATATTAAGGCAGAGGGCAAGAGTATCGCTGTCAGCCTGATAAAGTGCCTCTTCTTTGAAAAATCCATCACCAGAAGAAGGATTCCCAAAGTCACCCCCACTGCATGCATTGTCATGCAATATTTGCACAAGCTCCCAAGCACGAAAATCTGCAAAACAGTAAACCAAATAGCCGACCCAATAATCACCCACGCCGCTAGCTGACGAAACCAACTCACCATGACCCCCTGCATCCATAAGCTGGCAAAAACCGCCATATACAATAACGACGATAATACACTCACGGGAAGAACGCCGAATACCATCGACCACTTACTCCCTAATACATTAGCACAATCGCTCCCGCCACCACAGCCAGCCAGCGTCGTAATCGAGCCATTCAATTTCTGCACACTCAACCACACGCTAAGCCCAGTAGCCACCACAGCGAGCAAGGCAATCAGCCACCTCAACGGAGATTTTCTAATGTCACCAGTGCTCATAAAAATCACTCTTTGCGTACAGGCACGCCATGCTCATCCAGTGTGACCCAATCATCCCCCTCACGATTTTTCCTCCAGCCATTGATCGCCAAAAGAAGAGTTAGGGCGAGAAAAAAAATGGACGATTCCATCAAAAAGGGACTAGTAATTAACGCCAAACACATCCGCCCGACCTCACCACTAAAACCCGGGAGATAAGCCGAAGCCGCCACAGCCCCAAGGGCAAAAAAGAAAAACAAGATCAAGCCAAAGCCGATCATCATATGTTGTTTACTAAGCTTATCCATAAGGAGGGAATTAATTACCTCATCTGCATCAGCCATTAGGATATTCAAACCAAAAAATGACTTACCTCAAAGAATTTAGCATCAAACCATTTTTTATCACTGACTGATTGTAAAAATGGTGGGCAGGGCTGGATTCGAACCAGCGTACTCATACGAGAGCAGATTTACAGTCTGCCGCCTTTAACCACTCGGCCACCTACCCATAGGTTGTTTGTGGATCCTCTTGCGAGGCGGAAGATTTGATACGTGTGCGCCTCTCTAGTGACAAGGCAAAAATAAGTATTTTGCCAAGTTTCTCTCAGATGATGCATGAGATCAGAAAAAACACGACCTCTACAGAGAATTACGCACCAAGCTCTTTAAGCACTTTTTGATGACCATTAAAAATATTTCCACCTAACGAATCGCCAGCCAACATACATCCCTCACTCTGGATGATGATGAAGCCAAGATATCAAGTCTGCATCTTCAGCCGCCATCGAGATAGCAACTTTCGGGAGATCTGCTAGAACAGCAAGACGTTCAGGAGTCTCTAGAGCTTCTTTCCCTAACTCCTCTTCAATCGTCTCAGGGAATTTCGCTGGGTGCGCAGTCTCTAAGATTACCACTTTATCCTCTGGGCACTTTGAAAGCCAAGCCTGAGCCGCTAGATAACCAACTGCTCCATGCGGATCCATGACATAGCCATACTTTTCATACACCTCATTGAGAGCTACGCGTGTCTGCTGGTCATCGTAGGAAAATCCACTCACGCTCTGCGCCATCGCCTGCCACTGACCGCCAAACATTTCCTGCATCCGCGCAAAGTTACTCGGAGCACCTACGTCCATGGCATTAGAAAGTGTAGCCACAGACGGACGAGGTTCATAGTTTGAGCTGTTGAGATACTGAGGCACCACATCGTTAATATTGGTAGCCGCAACAATATGCCCAACATCCAAACCCATCCGAGTAGCGAGCAATAAAGCAGTTAGATTACCAAAGTTTCCACTTGGGATAACAAAAACAGGCGGCTTCTGAAACTGACGCGCAGCCTCAAAGTAGTAAAGCATCTGCGGAATCAGACGGGAAATATTAATGGAATTCGCCGAGGTAAGGTTACACACCTGTGCAACATCTTCATCAAGAAAGGCAGCCTTTACCATACGCTGGCAATCATCAAAGCTACCTTCTATTTCCAAAGCCGTGACATTACCACCAAGTGCCGTGAGCTGCTTCTCCTGCAGCCCACTGACTTTACCCGATGGATAGAGAATTACAACACGAGTGCCAGATACATGATGAAACGCATGCGCCACCGCTCCCCCCGTATCACCCGATGTGGCTACAAGCACTGTGAGTGGCCGCTCTGAATCACGATTAAACCAAGCCATAACCCTCGCCATAAACCGCGCACCAAAATCTTTAAACGCCAAAGTAGGACCATGAAAAAGCTCTAAGACATAACAAGAATCATCTAGACTAACAATAGGAGTAGGGAAATTTATCGCATCCGTAACAATATCACGTAACTCCGGCTCAGGTATCGCCCCCTGAAGCATAGAGGACACCACACGACAAGCCAGCTCTTGAAAATCGAGATCTCGCCACTCTCTCCAAAACCCCTCATCGAGAGTGGGAATCTGTGTTGGCATGTAAAGACCATTATCTGATGGCAGCGAACGGAGAACGGCCTCCTCAAAGGCCACATCGACCTCAGAGTTGTTTGTGCTAAATAAGCGCATACTTGGAATGCTGAACTCAGGTCTGCTATTTCGCAAGGATGATCATTATCAAATACGTCATGCCTACCACAAAAGATAACCAGAATAAATGGTGCTATTACCTGCAACTCCAGCCTATACCTTTGTTTGATAAGGTTGTTGGAGATACCCCCGGCGAGAATCGAACTCACATCTAAGGTTTAGGAAACCCTTGTTCTATCCGTTGAACTACGGGGGCGATGGGGAATTGATGCCGTATTGCTGAGCTTAGGTCAAGAGGTGTTGGCGGGTTTCCGGCGGAAACCGTTGACTGCGCTCCTCTCCGTCTGTGCGTGTGATCCGTCTTCCTCCTCTAAAAACAAAGATAAACATAATCTACGATTGGTTAGATCGCGCTAACGTGAGGTGATGTTTGGCGGCACGGCCGCTGATGGATTCATTTTTAAGTAACTCAGAGGCAATCACTTTAACGGCTTTCCATGTAGCTTGGTTACTGAGTAAATGCTGGGTTTTATCGAGTGCTTTATGGATCAATTTCTCAGCTTGCCTAGTGTTACCTGATCTGGATATGGCAAGCTTCTCAACAGCCCGGAGATCCTGTGAAGCTCCGGCAACATTGTATCTCCCTGACTTCCTCCCCTCCGCTGCCATACCTGCGAGAAGGATAAGCATTTCAGCCTCTAACTTATCTTGCACCTGTTTAGCTCGGCCTTTCTGTATGGAACATACTCCTAGCCGATTTTGAGAGGGTATAATACTTACTTTTTGAACCGACCTACCCATGAGCAACGCCATAACGGCATGCCCAGCTTCGTGATAAGCGGTGAGGATTTTCTGATCCATGGGGTAAACTAAACAGTAGGAGCTAAGTTTTCTAGATGAATGACGGGCTTTTTCTGTTCGTTCGATTGCTTCAGATCGATCAGCAAGGTGAGCGACCAATCGTTTCTCTCATCTGGATCGCAAAGGGTTTGATCAATTCTCCATTGGTGGGTTTCCTCGAGAAATTGAGTATGGGTGTGTTTTTTGTTACGCGCTTCTGGATCTAGACGGATGCGAGTTCGACTATCGTAATAAAGGTCTAGGACTTCCTCAACACGTGCTGAGGACCACTCGCTACTGGACTCGAAAACCTCTAAAAAGGCACTGACATTATCGGCAGCGAGATGTTTTACGGCAGTAAAAATATCATGATGTACTAGTCGAGCAAACTGCGCTTTATCCTGAGTGATAGACCGTTCTCTCTCAGTGAGTGCTTCACGGTCTTCGTGTTTCACAAAATCTGGATTTTTCATAGTTTCCCATTCATCGATCAGACTTGAATCTACCGTGGTGAGGTGCTCCTTAAGATAACGTTCTGCATCGAGGACTTCTTCTGTTTTTAATGCAGGAGGAACTGTCTGATTGAGCACCTTGTAAACTTCACTAAGATGCCTCAAAAGGATGGCTTCTGATCGTTCTAACTTATATTTTCTAATGTAGTCTTCAAAGGACATATAATCGACAAACATCTCACGAGCGATGCTCTTGGGGCGGATACTCTCTGATTCAATCCAAGGGTGCTTCACGTTAAAGTCATTAAAGGTATCATAGATAAAATCCTTCCCCGGCATGGGGTGCGTTACCTCATCGAGCTTATCCATCCGTTGATCATAATCCATACCCTCTGCTTTTAGCTCATTGATCAGCTCAGTTTTTAATACCTGCACCTGCGCACGAAGAACAGCGGTGGGGCTTTCAAGTATGGCTTCAATCAGAGATAGCACATTCAGCGCGTAGTCTGGAGACTCAGAATCCAGCAGAGGTATGGTTTCGATAAGATACAGACCTAGAGCTTGGTTCATGGTGAAGTCATCTTGCAAGTCAACATGTAGCTTCACCTTAGGAACATTCCCTCCTTCCACGCGCTCCTGTGGAGGGGCGATGGTAAGAACTTTCCCCCGCACTAACGAGATAAACATAGCGCGAGCATGACGGCGTATCTTACGCTTCGAGGCTTCTGTCTCATGGCTGTTTTCAATTAACCTTTTCAGCTCGCTACAGCCGTCTTCATGAGCCCGGCTAAGCACATTAAGCATGAGGTTATGACGAAGCTTAAAGCTGGATACAAGAGGCTCTGGCTCCGCAGCCTGGAGCTTATTAAAAGTCTCCTTACTCCAGGATACAAAACCTTTTTCCGGGGGCTTTTTTTTGATCACTTTTTTATTTTTCGGCGATGCCGCAGCCTTGGCCTCTAGGCGGATATTTTCGATCACGTGCGCAGGTGCCTGAGCAACGACATACCCAATATCATCGAAACCACGTCTACCGGCACGCCCTGCGATTTGTTTAAAATCGCGGACCGATAGAATTTTTGTCCCTGTGCCATCGTACTTGCACAACTGCGTAAACAACACAGAGCGGATAGGAACATTCACCCCTACCCCTAAGGTATCTGTGCCGCAAATCACTTTCAGCAGCCCCTGCTGAGTAAGTTTTTCTACTAACAATCTATACTTAGGCAGTAATCCAGCGTGATGAATACCGATACCGTGGCGGAGCAGCTTACTCACCTCCTTACCGTAGGGTGAGCGGAAGTTAGCTTCCTGGAGTGCCTCAGAGATTTTGCGTTTTTCATCTTTAGAGCAGAAGTTGCTAGAGAGTAACGCTTGGGCAGATTCTGCGCATGCACGCTGAGCGAAATGGACGAGGTAGACTGGAGACTTATTTTTCTCCACGAGCTCCGTGACCTGCTCGGTAAGTGGTATTTCTGAATAAATAAATTCGAGCGGCACTGGCCGCTGGTCAGACTGCACGAGAACGGTGTCCTTCTGGGTTAAATTTTTAATTTCCCTCTGAAAAAACGAAGTATCACCTATGGTGGCAGACATTAGTAAAAAACGTGATTGAGGTAAAGTGAGTAAAGGTAACTGCCAAGCCACTCCACGTTCATGATCAGAGTAATAGTGAAACTCATCCATGATAACATCATCGATCTTTGCCATGGATCCCTCACGCAGAGCTATGTTAGAAAGAATTTCTGCTGTACAGCAGATGATCGGCGCTTCCGGATTCACCGTGGCATCTCCAGTAATCATACCGACATTTTCTGGGCCGAATGTTCCACAAAGAGAGAGGAACTTCTCATTCGCTAACGCCTTAATCGGCACCGTGTAATAAGAAATCCTACCAGCGCAAAGCGATTGATAATGCAAGGCTAAGGCCACTAAAGATTTCCCCGATCCAGTAGGGGTATTTAAAATAACATTATTACCCGCAAATAACTCCAGCACAGCTTCCTCCTGATGATCGTACATTTCGATTCCTGCATCGATCAAACATTCCAAAAATTGATTTAACACGTCATCAGAGTTCAGTGTGCCAGAAGAAGGAATAAGCTGCATGTCACCTTCACCATATGGTGAAGAGGTAAAAGCTCAAGGTATACTCAAGATTACTCACTTTGCTGCACAAGAAATGAAGAAATAACATTATTTAACCTTGTGACCGCCTATAACATTACCTTTCCTAGGCACATGCAAGTTTCCGAGAAAATCGCCCAATTAAAAGCCGCAATGGCCAGTGAATCCGTGGATGCCTTCATCGTAGCCAATACTGACCCTCATAACAATGAATATGCAGCACCACGCTGGCACTGTCGTCATTGGCTCTCAGGCATGAAAGGCTCCAATGGAACTGTGGTAGTAACAGCAGACTGGTGCGGTCTCTGGACAGATAGTCGTTACTACGAAGCCGCAGAAATGGCGTTAGAAGGCACAGGAATAGAACTGATGCGAATGAGTGATCAAGGCGTGCCTTCTATCACTGAGTGGCTAAAAAAACACCTAAAAGCTGAGCAAACTATTGCCTTCAACGGAGCAAATACAAACCTCAAGCAGGCTCAGGCATGGGTAAAAGCCTTTGAACAATCTGAGATGAAAACGCGCAGCGATCTCGATCTCATCGCACCCCTCTGGACAGACCGCCCAGCAGCCCCCAAAGGCGAGCTCTATATCGTGCCAGATGAATACACCGGTCAAAGCATCTCTGATAAAATTGCCACCACACGGGCAAAAATGACGGAGGGAAAACTAGACGCCTATCTACTAGGCCGCACTGATGAGTCCTGCTGGCTACTCAACTTCCGAGGGACGGATATGCCAGAGAATACAACACCCTACTGCCACACTCTGATTACACATGACGACGTCTTGTTTTTCGTAGATGCTGATAAGCTAACGCCAGAAGCCCGTGAGAAATTCACCGCTGCTGGAGTCAGTATTCACGACTATGATGACATTGACACTCAGCTCCAAAACTTGGCAGAGAAAACACGACTGCTCATCATCCCAGAATACATCAACTACCAGCTAGCCAAAGCCACCGAGCACTGCACTCAAATCGAAAACAGAGCGATTGTCACGGATCTGAAGGCGGTTAAAAACGCTACTGAAATCAAGCATTCCCATCGCTGCCATATCGACGATGGCACAGCCATAGTTAGATTCTACACCTGGCTTTACCGTACCCTCAAAGCAGGGGAAAAGGTAACCGAGCTCTCTGCGAGTAAAAAGCTCACTGCATGCCGTGCGGAGATTGAAGGGTTTCGCCAACCAGGTTTTGAATCCATCATGGGCTACGGGCCAGATGGTTCACTCAACCACTATTCTGTGGACGAGACAAACGATAAGCCTGTTTTATTAGAAAGTATTTTCTTAATCGATTCCGGTGGAAGTTACATCCACGGCACTACGGATACCACCCGCACCATCCCCATGGGCACACCCACTCAAGAGCAAAAAGAAGATTACACAGCGGTTCTTAGCTCCATGATTGAGCTCCTCACACTAGAATTTAGAGAAGGCACCACCGGTGCTCAGCTCGATGGCATCTGCCGCCAACCACTTTGGCAGGCCGGCCGTGACTTCAAGCATGGCACAGGCCATGGCGTGGGCTTTGGCCTTGAGATTCATGAGGGACCACAGAATATCTCCGGCGTATCCACTGAACAAATGAAGCTTGGTATGGTGACCACCATCGAGCCTGGATGTTATCGCCCTGGTTCACACGGTATTCGCATTGAAAACATGGTGCACACGGTTCTCAGCAAGGAAAATGAATTCGGAAGATTCTTTAAATTTGAAAACCTAACAATATGCCCCATCAATACAGATTTGATCGATCCAGCATGCTTCGCTGAACGCCACCGCATATGGCTGAATGATTATAACCAAGAGGTATACGAAAAAATCTCCCCCCATCTCAATGACGAGGAGAGAGAGTGGCTCAAACACGAGTGCCGTGAGCTAGCCTCTAGTTAGTAATTAGCTACCACCACCTGCCTGCATGTAGAGCTCTTCATAAGGCTGCACGACTACAAAGCCATCTCCTTGAAACATCATCTGAATCGATTCCCCGGAACCCCTGCCTAGAAAGGTCTTCAATGAGACATCAGTCTTCATCTTTGGCTCAAGGCTGCCTGCCCAGCAGATGGTGGCGTTAGGATCTGTAATCACAGGCTGCTCCGGAGTGACCCTCAATGTAATCGGCTCAAAGTGACTCGTAATAGCCAATAGACCAGAGCCTTCAAAGCGCACATTAAAAAGACCGCCAGCCATCATCCCGGTGACCTTTTTCATCATTTTGATTTTATGATCCAGAGATGTCTCAAATGCCAGCACATCATTGCCATTCACAACAATGGAATCATTGTTCATTTTTAGCAGGATAATTTTCTTGCCAGAATCTGCTAGATAAAGCTTACCTTGTCCTTCCGCATAACTGATCCGCATCCCCTCTCCAGAAACAGCTTTTTTAAGAAGGTTCCCAATACCTTGATCCATGATCCCCTCACGCTTAAATTTAATATCACCAAGATAGGCCACCATAGACCCCATCTTGGTATTCATCGTGCCATTAAGATTCACCTCTAACATTCTCGGAGATTCCAGCTCGAAGACACCTTGGCCTAAGTCACGCTGCGCGGTATTGTTAACAAATTCATTAATCGTTCTAGCAGTGCCAGAATTAGACCCAGAAGGCATTGGTGGTGGTATTTGTTCGTTCATAGTTGTTGTTGTTTAATAATTCATGACATTGTTGGAAAATACCGTTGATGATGTCGAGCATAATGCAGATTCTGCAAATTCTTGTGAGACAATTTGATAAATGATTCTATACTACACCATGGATCAGCCATTAACCAATCTTGTTATTCGCCTAGCGTGGGAAGACCGCACGACTTTTGAAGACATCAAAAAACGCACCGGTCTAGGTGAGCCAGATGTTATTAAAATCATGCGTCGAGAGCTCAAACCTTCCAGCTTCCGAATGTGGCGCAAACGCGTATCTGGCCGTATCACCAAACATGGTAAAAAGTTTCAACTCTCTCAGAAAAACTTAAGGTATTTCACCATCGATGACTGATTCACTTCTTCATCACTGATGCATATATTGGTTACTTGCCATTCTTGAGTGCCTGATCGAACCAATTACCCCCGAAATCATTACCTCCTCCTCGCTGACCACCGCCGCCTTTACGTTGCCCCCCACCGTTATTATTTCGGCGCGGACTACTTGACCGGCGTTGATCTCCTCGTTGACTCTGGCGTGCTGGTTCTGGATTACTCCGCATGCTGAGTGCAATCCGGCTACGGTTTAGGTCGACCTCGGTGACTGTGACGTTAACCTTCTGGCCTACTTTCACCACTTCCGCAGGGTCAGAAATATATTGATCCGCCAGCTGAGAAATATGCACGAGTCCATCCTGATGCACGCCAACGTCGACAAAGGCACCAAAGTTGGTCACATTGGTCACAATTCCGGGGAGCTTCATACCCTCACTTAAATCGGAGGGCTTATTCACTCCCTCCGCAAAGGTAAAGAGCTCAAACTGCGCGCGGGGATCACGTCCAGGCTTTGCTAATTCTGCGATGATATCTTTCAATGTAGGTAGACCCACTTCATCACTCACGTATTTTTTAAGATCGATCTTTTTCCGGGCATCCGCATCGCGAATCAAAGTGGGAACATCGCAGCCCAGATCCGTGGCCATTTGCTCGACAAGAGCATAACGCTCAGGGTGTACAGCAGAAGCATCCAGAGGGTGAGTGCCTCCTAAGATACGAAGAAATCCGGCGGCTTGCTCGTAGGCAACATCACCGAGACGGGGGACTTTTTTAAGTTCGTCACGAGTTTTGAACGGGCCATTCTCTGCACGATACTTAATAATGTTAGAAGCAATACCTGAATTCAGCCCTGCTACGTATCCTAGTAACTGCCGTGAGGCTGTATTCACCTCTACACCAACACCATTCACACAGCTGACCACAGTATCATCGAGGCCTGTTTTGAGTAAATTCTGATCAACATCATGCTGATACTGTCCAACACCAATACTCTTAGGATCCAGCTTTACTAATTCCGCTAGAGGGTCCATCAAACGACGCCCAATAGACACCGCACCGCGAACGGTGATGTCTTTATCCGGAAACTCCTCACGGGCAACTTCACTGGCGGAGTAGATCGAGGCTCCAGACTCATTAACGATGATAATAGGAATGGACGAGGGTAAATTCGCCGCACGCACTACAGCCTCTGTTTCACGCGAGGCAGTACCATTACCAATGCAGACAGCCTGACTACCAAACTTCTCCACCATTTTCTTAAGCGCAGACACAGCCTCCATCGCCTGAGACTGGCTAGTCGTAAAGTGAAGCACAGTATCAAAAAGTAAGTTCCCCTGAGCATCTAACGCAACAGTCTTACAACCAGTACGAAAAGCAGGATCAATAGCAATCATCGGACGCTGCCCAAGTGGCGACGCTAACAAAAGCTCTCGTAAATTCTCGGCAAAAACTCGGACCGCCTCGATGTCAGCCTCCTTTTTTGCTTTCATGCGGAACTCAGTTTCTAGCGAAAGCCCAAGAAGGCGCTTAAAACTATCCGCAATAGCAAGATCTAACTGAGTAGCACAGGCACCACCATTGGAAACACCAAAGCGGCCGCGCATTTTTGTCAAAGCAGCTTCTTCATCAGCCTGGATACGCATAAATAGAAAGCCCTCCTTCTCCCCACGGCGCATAGCCAGCATACGGTGAGAGGGCACGTCCTTTAGCGGTTCGGACCAATCAAAGTAATCCTTAAACTTCTGCGCATCAGGCTCACTGTCCTTGCCATACATGACCTTAGAAGTAACCATTCCTTGAGCCTCAATAAGTTCGCGGAGTTCAGCGCGAGCATCAGCATCATCACTGAAGCGCTCAGCAAGAATATCACGGGCACCAGCAAGGGCATCAGCCACAGTGGGCACTGCAGGGTTAAGCTCAGCCGTTTTATCCTCTGGCTTACTCTCGATGATGTATTTCTCCGCCTCAGCTTCCACATTAGAAGTCGTATTCTCGCGGTTCTCCCAGATAAAGTCAGCAAGTGGCTCAAGGCCGCGCTCTTTAGCCATAGTGCCTCTGGTGCGGCGCTTGGGGCGGAAGGGGGCAAAAATATCCTCTAACCGAGTAACAGTTTCGGCCTCAGTGATCTTTTTCTTCAGTTCAGCAGAGAGGAGCTTCCGCTCTTCGAGACTTTTTGTAATAGCCTCACGGCGTTTTTCAAGATCAGCAAGTTGTTGGAGGCGATCACGCACTTCCATGATCTTTACCTCATCCATACCACCCGTTTGCTCCTTACGGTATCGGGCGATGAAGGGCACAGTGGCACCCTCAGAAAACATCTGCGCAGTAGCCGCTACTTGTTGAGCATGGAGAGAAAGCTCGCTGGAGATACGAGTAACAAAAGGGTGGGAAGGTGGAAGTCCGCTCATGGGTTGTTTAAAAGAGATTCCGAGTCTGCCTAGAATTTGCTCTGGAAAAAGATTCTTTTTCTAACAAATTTAATCATTACGGCATAAACACCTCACTCAGAGATGCTACGCGCGGCGAGAAGCTGAAATCTGCTTTGCCGCGATGCCATTTCGCGATTATTTCGCATTGCGTGAGCGGAAAATACAGCCATGCTTTGCCTCGTTGAGCATTCTATCCGTCAGCCCTGTCATCGATGAGTTCCGCAATCTCGCGGCACAAGGAAATGTCGTGCCTGTTTACGCCCAGTTAGCGGCAGATTTTGAAACCCCCCTATCCGCGTATCTTAAGATCAGCGGTGAGGGCGAGGCCTTTCTTTTTGAAAGTGCAGAAAGCGTGGGAGAGAACGGACGCTACTCCATCCTCGGGAGTAATTCTCGCACCATCATCAAGGCCTACGGGCATGAGATCACTCTTTGTGAAAACGGCAGCTGCCGCCAGTGGACGGCGGAAAAAGACATCCTCACCGAGCTCGAAGAGCTGATGGAGAAATATAAACCCATCACCCATGACAACGCACTCCCATTCTACGGCGGTGCTGTAGGATACCTTGCCTATGACGCGGTAAGGCAATTTGAACCCAGTGTCGGCGCACCCGCTAAGGACGAGCTAGGGTTACCCGATGCTTTATTTATCCTCGCTGAAGACTTACTCATTTTTGATCATCGCCTACGCCGCCTCGTGGTAGTGGCTAATGCTTTCATCGATGAACACGAAAACGCTGATACAGCCTATCAAAACGCCTGTGACCGTATCTCAGCGATGATTCAGAAGCTTGATCAGCCACTCCACATCCCCCCCCTCAATGGTCTAGCAGATTACGAAACGCCCAAGGCAGGAAGCAATACCACTCAGGAAGAATACGAGCACATGGTACTTAAGGCCAAGGAATACATCGCCGCTGGTGATGCCTTCCAGATCGTTCCCAGCCAACGCTTTGAAACTGAGTTCACAGGCAGTCCAGTGGACCTTTACCGCGCTCTCCGCCATGTGAACCCCTCTCCCTACATGTTTATCCTACAGCTGGATGAGTTTGCTCTCGTGGGAAGTTCACCAGAAGTTCACGTGCGCGCCATCAATGGCCGTATCGATATACGCCCGATCGCCGGCACCCGCTGGAGAGGAAAAACTCCAGAGGAGGACGATGCCCTCGCAGCTGATCTGTTAGCCGATCAAAAAGAATGCGCAGAGCATCTCATGCTCGTAGATCTTGCACGTAATGACGTGGGCCGTATTTCCAAACACGGCAGTGTCACCGTAGATGACTTCATGATTGTAGAGCGCTACAGCCACGTCATGCACATCGTATCCAATGTCCACGGCGATCTCGATGACCAACACAGTGCCTATGACGTCCTCCGCGCCACCTTCCCTGCTGGCACTGTCAGTGGCGCACCTAAGATCCGCGCCATGCAGATCATCAATGAACTCGAAAAAAGCAAACGCTGCTCCTACGCTGGCGCGGTCGGTTACTTTAGCTGGGATGGTAATCACGACTCCTGCATCACCCTACGCACTTGCCTGCTTAAAGATGGCAAAGCCTACGTCCAAGCTGGAGCTGGCGTCGTAGCTGATAGTGATCCCACTTACGAATACGAAGAAACCATCAATAAATCCATGGCCATCCTCCGCGCTATCGGCCTCGCTAAAACCCTGATCACGGATCACTGATCACTGTCCACTTTTTCTCATGCTCCTCGTCATCGATAACTACGATTCCTTCACCTACAATCTCGTCCAGTACTTCGGCGAGCTTGGATCAGAGATGAAGATAGTCCGCAACGATGGTATGAGCCTCGATGAAATTCGCGAGCTAGCACCAGAGCGCATCTGCATTTCCCCTGGCCCATGCACGCCCACAGAAGCTGGTATCAGCTGTGATGTCATCCGTGAGTTTGGAAAAACAATACCCATCCTAGGAGTCTGCCTCGGTCATCAATCCATAGGCCAAGTATTTGGTGGCGAGGTCGTCCGCGCTGAGAAGCTCATGCACGGCAAGACATCCCCCGTTTTTCACATGGGGCAGAGTGTCTTCCAGGGACTTCCTAACCCCATCACAGCCACCCGCTATCACTCACTCATCATCAAACGTGACACACTGCCAGACTGCCTAGACATTACAGCAGAAACTCAGAATGGCACCATCATGGGAATCCAACACAGGGAATACCCCATCCACGGCGTGCAGTTCCACCCCGAATCTATCCTCACTCAGGACGGCATGAAGATGCTGGAAAATTTTCTAACCAAATGCTAAGAGTTTGATTTTTTGGGTGCGGTAAGTGAGCACACCGTGTTATGAGAGAGTTATAACAGTGCTTACTTCACCCTCACTGATTAAATGTTAGAAAGTAATTTTAATTCTTAAAACTCTGTGATGATCAACCCCTCTCAGGAACACATTTTTTTACTTTAATATAACTTTTAAAGAGCTGATCCATAGAATCGACTTTTTCTGGATGTTTGGCAAAGAGCTAAGATGGATTTTTATTTCCATGGTATTGATCATTTTTTTGATCATTCAATTTATAAAGAAGGCTCCTCCCAGTCGGGAATTCCTTTCGATGCTTTTTGAGCTTTATATTCGATATGATACGGTTTTTCTTTTGCCAGAGGTACTCCGTCGTTAATCATGAGAGGGCGCGACTCGTCCCAGAACTTTTCGTAAGCCGCCTTCATCTCAGCAACAAGCTCAGGATCATTTACCATGTCGTAAAGCACGCCTTCAACAAGTCGAAAGCGCTGATTACGTCCAAGTCGAAACCCATTTTTCATCATTTCTTTGTATCCTAAAAAACAATTATTCATAGCAAGCAAGCTCCCAACTGAACTTGACCTAAGGTATCTAGGAACGCACATTGGGCTCGTGACCTATCTTCCAGAACTCAACAATAGCAGACTTAATGAGTAAGGATCTAAAGAAAGTAAATCTGGAAACTATCACAAGAGCCTTGCCTGAGTCCAAGCTCCGGCATGATGGAGGGTGGTTGTTTTCCCCAAAGCCGCTTGCGTTAGATAAAAAGACTGCAAAGTCCATGACGCGGCTCGGCCACCCTCTCGCACAATTTCAACAAGCGTCCGATTCCATCTACCATCGGAGCGTGAAAGGTAGGCTCCCCAGCTGGATCCATCAGTTACTCGATGCCGGCAAACCGGACTGGATAATTGAGGCTCAAAAATCTGCAAAGATACGGCAGAACCTACCACGTGTTATTAGACCTGACCTTATACTAACAGGAAATGAGGAGCGGAGCTCATTCGCCCTCACAGAGCTCGACTCAGTCCCAGGTGGTATGGGTATCACCCAGTGGCTATCTCAGTTTTACACAGAACATGGTTACGATGTCTTAGGTGGTGAAAATGGTATCCGTGATGGTTTTCAATCGCTCCTTGCCGACGGCGGCCGCGTGCTCGTCAGCGAGGAATCCGGCGATTACAAACCAGAACTCGAATGGCTCGCAGAACAGTGCTCTAACATCGATATAAAATCCGCTGAAAATGACAACGGCGCAGACAGCCCTGCCTACAGATTCTTTGAGTGGTTCGACTGGGAAAACATCCCCGCCGCCAAAGAAATCGCCGCCTCAGCCAATCTAACATCACCCTGCAAACCGCACCTTGAGGAAAAGCTCTGGCTCGCCCTGTTATGGTCACCATCACTCCGGAGTATCTGGGACAAAGAACTCCGTAGCAACCACCTCCAGCGCGTACGCGATATCGTCCCCTTTGGCTGGGTGGTCGATCCCACACCACTCCCACCACACGCCGCTCTCCCCAGACTCGACGCCCACAACTGGGATGACGTCGCCAATTTCAGCCAAACAGAACGCCAACTCGTGTTAAAAATCAGCGGCTTTTCAGAGCTAGCTTGGGGGTCACGCGGTGTCTACATCGGCCACGATATGCCTGGCAGCGAATGGGCAGATAGAATTACCGAAGCCACCACAGCATTCGACTCCCAACCACGCATGATGCAGCAGTATCACGCTGGGAAAATCATCGAACACCCTTACTTTGACCCCAATACCGGCGAAGAAAAAATCATGCAGGGCCGCGCCCGCCTCTGCCCTTATTTCTTCACCGCCAACAACGGCAAGACCTCCTTCGGAGGCTGTTTAGCCACCATCGTCCCCGCCGATAAAAAGAAAATCCACGGTATGAAGGATGGAATATTGGTCCCATGCACCGTAGAGTAATTTCAAAATCACTCGGACAAACAAAACCAGCAAGAGTAGCCACATGAGCAGTGCTCGATCAATGCACAATCCATACTCTTTCAGAAACTTGGAAAAATATACACTCTCGTGTCACATTTTCACCCTCTCAACCCAATAATATGCGATGCTCATCACTGAGCATCAATGGCCAATAATCACTCACTCTATTTGCATAATGAACTACTGGAAAAAACTCACCGCCACCTTGCTTGCATGTGTCACCATGGCACTTCACATTTCAGCACAGGAAGACACTCGCCAAAAAGCTCAGAAGCTAGAAAAAAACGGAAACTACAAGGAGGCGCTCGCTATTTACACACAACTTCTCAATGGAGATAAGGCAACGGGGGAAGATCTTAGTAACGGCCTAATGTGCCTCACAAAACTCAATCGTTATGAGGCAATAGATCCTCTCATCGAGCAAACTCTTGAGAAGCATAACAACAACTATGATATCCTCCTCAACGCAGCGATCGCATACAATACCTTACCAAATTATGGGTCGATCATTGCTGGGAAATTCAAGCGTAACAGCAGAAATGGGGGAGAATTCGTCCAAACCTTGGAACGCGATCGTACCCGCGCTATTCAGCTATGCCTAGCAGTGCTCAAGAAATTTCATAACGAAAACAATGAGGACAATAAGCAATTTGAAATCAGCGCCTACTCATTACTCAGTGATATATTAGTAAAAAATAGACTCCACACTGGCTCATGGCAGTTACAAAAGCTCAGTGACCTTACAGAGCTTCCCGACTATGAGAAAACCACTCGTCGGAACCACTGGGGGCAGGCAGGAAGAGATCCGCAGGGAGCACCTGTCACGGCAAATGGAAACCCACTTTATTACTCGATACCACCCAGCTGGGAAGCAGCCAAAAACGACGGAGAACGCTGGAGATTCTGCCTCGCTCAGATCGTCAAACTTGAACCAGCACAAAAAGACAGCATCCAAGAATCATGGGCAGATTTCCTCCGTAATCAATTTGGCGTCAGCACCATGCACAACTACAGCTGGTTCCAATCCTTGGACATGGAAAAACAAAAAGGTATCTTCCAGCTGCACACGCTCACAGACAATGAAACATTCGCCAAACTCGCCACAGGCGTAAAACGCTTTCAGCTTCCAGCCGATCAGAATTTTATTCAAATCTACAAGGAGCTCAGTGAGCGACGCGAAACATCCGCTGATCGGCTTATCCAAATTTATCTCGATCGCCGCCAGCATAAAACAGCAGCACTCCTGTTAGGAAAAACAATCAAGAGATTCGCCAAAAGCAATTCCACCAAAAACCGTAAGAAACTACTCCAACAAATCACTGGCAATTGGGGAAAGTTTGACACCAACAACAAAGCCTTCCCAAGTGGTAAAGAGGCATCCGTCAGTTACACTTTCCGTAATGCCAAATCCGTTACCATCATCGCACACGAAGTGAATACCCAGCTTCTCGTTGATGACCTCTGGAAATATCTTGAAGGAAATCCATTGAAGCTGGATTGGCAATTAGTTCGCTGGTACAGCCTCGGTAACGATCTCGTTAATAAAAATAGGAAAAAATACGTCGGCAAAGAAGTAGGCAGACGTATGCATCAGCTCAATCCACGCGACCATCACTGGGACACACACGCCAGCCTTAGTATTCCAATCAAGAAGCCAGGCACCTACCTTATTTCCGCAGAGTTAGAAGATGGCGTCAGCACACACACCCTCGTCCGCATAGACGGAGCCACTATTGTTAAAAAAGATATCAAAGGCGGTGAACTCTACTATGTGGCAGATGCCATCACAGGCAAAGCCATCAGTGGCGCCAAAGTCGAATTTTTCGGCTATAAACAAAAATACCGAAAGAAAAATAACCTCTTAAGGAAATATGACATTTTCACTAACCGTGCCACACGAACAACAAACAAAGACGGCATCACCGTCATCAAAAACAATGAACTACCAAAGAACTACCAATGGATGGTCAGAGCAAAAACTGATCGCGGCATGGCTTTGTTAGGATTTACACATATCGGATCATCGGTCCATGCAGATAGTAAACTCAACCACACCAAGATTTTTGGTATTACTGATCGCCCTGTTTATCAGCCAGGACAAGAAGTCTATGGCAAATTTTGGATCCGCCATACTCATTATGAACTTAAGGATACCTCTACCTTTGCAGGTGAAAAATTCACCATTACCATCAATGATGCAGCAGGTAATACGGTGCTCAAAGACTACCAAGTAACCGCCGATGCATTTGGCGGTATAGAATACACCTACACTCTACCAGAAGATGCCAAACTAGGTAACTACTACGTACAACTTCACCAACAAAAATCATGGAAAGGAACTCACTCCTTCCGCACCGAGGAGTATAAAAAACCTGAATATGAAGTCATAGTAGATGCACCTAAAGAATCTATCATGTTAGGTGCAAAATTTGCAGCCACGATTAAGGCTAATTACTACCACGGCGCACCTGTGACTAAAGCTAAGGTAAAAGTTAAAGTCATGCGCACCAGACATAACGATCGCTGGTTCCCCCTGAGTCGATGGGACTGGCTCTATGGAGGTGGTTACGGTTGGTTTGACATCGAGCGTCCATGGTATCCGGGCTGGAATAACTGGGGCTGCAGATGCCCGATGCCTTTTTGGTGGAGCCGAGGTGGAGAGCAACCTGAACTTTTGTTAGAACAAGAGCTAGAGATTGGCAAAGATGGTACCGTTAAATTGGAGGTAGATACAGCCCTTGCCAAAGCCGTGCATGGTGATACCGACCATAGCTATGAAATCACTGCAGAGGTAGTGGATGCCTCACGCCGCACCATCGTAGGGAAAGGAAGCATCATTGCCGCAAGGAAGGCTTACAATGTGAGCGTCTGGCTAGACCGTGGATACGCCCGCGTGGGCGATACCATCAGCGCCACCGTAGCTGCCCGCACAGCCGACGGAAAACACGTCGATACCAAAGGCAAAGCCACACTCTACCGTATCTTAAATAAAGACGGAGAGATCCAAGAAACAGAAATCAAGAGCTGGAAAATAGACACTGCCAATGAGCGTAACGGTAGTCTCAAAATGGAAGCTGGAGCCGCTGGACAATATCGACTTTCCGCTCAAATGACTGATACCAAAGGCCGAACCATCGAAGGAGCCATCATCTTCATCATTCGTGGTGATACCTCCGCCGATGAAAAATTCCACTACTCAGACCTCGAGCTCATTACGGACAAACGCACCTATCAAAATGACTCCACCGTCAAACTTCTCATCAACACAAAGCTCCCAAACAGAACCGTTATCCTATCACTGAGAAACGGTATGGAATACCGCCTTATCCACATCAAGGGACAATCAACAGAGGTAGAAATTCCTGTCTCACAAAAAGACATGCCCAATTTCTTTGTGGAGGCTGCCATTGTCTCAGACGCCACTGTGCACACTGCCATTCGTGAAATCATCGTCCCTCCAGAAAAACGTATTCTCAACGTCGAGGTGCTCCCTAGTAACGATCGCTTCAAACCCCGTGCAGAAGGTACGGTCAAAGTCCGCATCACTGACCAACAGGGTGAACCCGTCAAGGGTTCTCTGGCACTAACCATCTATGACAAATCACTAGAATACATTTCTGGAGGTAGCAACGTGGCAGATATCAAAACACATTTTTGGAAATGGCGGCGTCACTTCAGAGGCGGCTTTCATCACTCTGCTAATCATCCAGGAGGTAATATTACCAAAGGCAAAGCCCCCGCCATGCAAACGCTCGGAGCATTTGGTCATACCTCTGATTACTTTGGAAAGAGAAACCGTGGCAATGGCATATTAGGCCGATCAAAAAGTGCAGCCGCTCCCTCTCCGTTCTTAGCGGAGAGGGCTGATCCCTTTGGTATGGCTGATTCAGTAGAGGCTAAACAAGAGGGCATTCAAGAAGTTGTAAATGCACCTGAGGTCATGATCCGTAAGGACTTCGCAGACCTCGTCAAATGGGTAGGCTCCGTAGAAACTAATAACAAT
>CALBVY010000096.1 GCA_937969495.1 uncultured Verrucomicrobiales bacterium
AAGCTCACTCTCTGTTCACACATGGGCCGTCCTAAGGGTGAGCCAGATCCTCAGTATTCATTGAAGCCAGTGGCACTACGTCTTGCTGAGCATTTAGGTAGAGAGGTGGCCTTTGCGGAAAGCTGTGTGGCCTCTTCTACAGAAGAGGCTCGGGCAGAGCTTAAGCCAGGTGAAGTGCTATTATTGGAAAATACTCGCTTCCATGCTGAGGAAAAGGCAAACGATTCTGTGTTTGCCGAGGCTCTTGCCGGTGGTGCTGAGATTTTTGTTAATGATGCCTTTGGTACAGCTCACAGAGCGCACGCTTCCACGGAGGGGGTGACTCATCACATTTCCCAGAGCGCTATGGGCTTCCTGATTGAGCGCGAGCTTGAGTTCCTCGAAGGGAAGCTGCAAAGTCCAGGTAAACCCTTTGTTGCCATCATGGGGGGTGCCAAGGTTTCTGATAAGATTCAGGTGATCAAGGCCATGATGGGTAAGGCAGATACCTTTATCATCGGTGGTGCCATGGCCTACACCTTCCGTAAGGCACAGGGGTATAAAATTGGTAAGTCATTGGTAGAAAATGACTTTTTAGATTTGGCCAAGGAGATTCTTGAAGAGGCCACAGAAAAAGGAATTCATTTCCATCTTCCAGCAGATACCCGTATCACTCAGGAGTTTTCACCTGATGCGGAGACCAAGGTCACTGCTGCTTATGAAAATGGTGGAGAGATCCCTGACGACTGGGAAGGTATCGATATTGGTGATCAAGCGATACAGGACTTCTCTGAAGTTGTTGCTGGAGCCAAGACCGTACTCTGGAACGGGCCTATGGGAGTTTTTGAAATGGACAATTTCGCCGCTGGTACTAAGGCTCTCACCAAGGCTGTTGCAGAATCTCCTGCACTCACCATCGTTGGAGGGGGAGACTCGGTGACTGCTGTAAAGAAGTTCGGTGATCCTGATGACTTTGACTTTATCTCCACAGGAGGTGGAGCATCCCTTGAGCTTCTTGAGGGTAAAGTTCTCCCCGGAGTAGCTGCTCTCAGCGAAGTCTAAAAATTCTCTTTTTAACTCAACACTTAAAACTATGCGCAAACCAATTATCGCAGCGAACTGGAAAATGAATATCGGCCCACGTGAGGCTGAAGATTTTCTTAAAACATTTTCAGCTAAGCTAGACAACATCACAGACCAAGCAGACGTGGTCATTGCTCCACCCTTCGTGTCTATTCCAGCGGCTATCAGCACGCTGTCATCGAACTCCGCCATCTCCATCGCTGCTCAGAATGTATCTGAGAATGATAACGGAGCCTTCACTGGTGAAGTTAGCACGATGATGCTCAAGGAGCTCTACGTCCGCTACGTTATTATCGGCCATAGTGAGCGACGCACCATTTACGGTGAGAGTAATGCGATTATCAACGCCAAGATCAAGCAGGCACGCCTGGCTAATCTTAAGCCGATCTTTTGTATTGGAGAGACTCTCGAAGAACGTGAAGCGGGGAAACTTCAGGAGGTGCTCCGAAGTCAAATCTCTGAAGGTCTAACTGGCGTTGATGAAAAAGATATGAAAGAAATCACCATCGCCTACGAGCCAGTCTGGGCGATTGGTACAGGCGTTGTAGCCACCGTTGAGCAGGCACAAGAAGCCCATGCCTTCTGCCGTTCCGTCGTTGCTGATCTTTACAGCTCAGAAGTAGCTGATAAAGTCCGCATCCAGTATGGAGGCAGCATGAAGGCGGCGAATGCTGCTGAACTTCTTGCCCAGCCAGATATCGATGGTGGGCTTGTTGGTGGAGCCAGCTTGGAGGCTCAGAGCTTCCTTGAGCTCATCCGTGCCGCAGTTTCTAATGGCTAGTAATCGTTAGGTTATTTTTTCAAAACACGGTGGGGAAACTCACCGTGTTTTTTTATCAGCAGATTCAGCGATAGCAGAGCCGGCGAGGTAGCCGCTGGTCCATGCATTTTGGAAATTAAAGCCGCCTGTGATACCGTCGATATCTAATACTTCTCCAGCAAAATAGAGGCCTGGTTGAAGTTTGCTTTCCATCGTTTTCAAGTTCACATCCTTGAGCTTTACGCCACCACAGGTGACAAATTCATCTTTATTGATACTTTTTCCAGAGACCTGAAAGCTGCCAGCATTTAACTCAGAGATCAGCTGGCGCGTAGAATCTTTTCCCAACTGAGACCAAATTATCTCGGTAGTAATCCCAGCCGCTTCGCACAGCCTATCCCACAGACGTTTGGGAATAGTTTCAAAAGGTGAGTGACCACGGACGCGGCGTTTTCCCCAAGTTTGGCGTTTGGCGGTGAGGCTTGTTTCAAGTTCGGAAAGTGCTATGTCCGGTAGCCAGTTTATTTTGATTTGGAAACGATATTCCTTCTCGTGAAGTTGACGCGCACCCCAGGCGGAGAGTTTTAGGATTCCTGGGCCACTGAGCCCGTGGTGGGTGATGAGTAGGGGGCCATGAGCCGTGAGTTTCATACCCTCTACGGAGACTTCTGCACGTGGCACGGAAACTCCCGGGAGTCCATCTGTGCGAGGGTCTTCGATGTTAAATGCAAACAGTGAGGGGACATTGGGAATGAGCTCGTGACCAAGGGATTCTGCTAATCGAGCACCCGCCGCGAGCCGAGTTCCTCCAGTGGCGAGAATCACGGCGTCAGCTGTGAGGTTATCATCCTTGTTGGTTGTTAGGCGAAAATGATCATCGGCAATGATCTGTGTCACGGCTGTGGAAATACGAACGTCGATCCCAGCATCACGGGCCGCTTCTGTGAGGGTATCGATGATAGTCTGTGAGCTATCCGTCATAGGGAACATTCTTCCATCTTGCTCTATCTTAAGAGTCACGCCGCGCTTTTCAAACCACGCCACAGTATCTGCGGCTCCGAAGCGATGGAATGGTCCAATGAGCGACTTTTCCCCGCGTGGGTAGTGGCTAGTGAGTGGCTTGGGCTCAAAGCAAGCGTGTGTGACATTACAGCGGCCGCCACCAGAAATCTTCACTTTCCCCAATACATGCGCTGTTTTCTCGAGGATCAGCACCCGTTTTCCAGATGCCTCTGCACAAGTAATGGCAGCAAAAAATCCAGCAGCGCCACCGCCGATCACGATGAGATCCCAGTGGTTATCCATGATCGTGTAAGAAGTAATGAGTTACGCCTCTTCTAGCTCAAACTCTGCCCACTCGATGGAGGTATTCAGTGATGTTACGGCATCGTCAATGAGTGCATCCAGATCAGGTGCCTTGCCCTGTGTGTTAAACGCCAGTAGCGATCCGCCGTGCTCGATCTCGGGTGGATCCGTCTCAGCTCCTGATACGCGGAGGTAGAACCAATCAAGAATACCCTCGCCGGTGTCAGGTAGCCACTGCGCGATTAGCTCAATAGTGACGATCGGATCTTCTTCCCCCAGCTCGTGTTGATTATGAAGGTCTTCCTCATCACAATCGATTCCTGCTAGGGTTTCCAGCTGGGTTTCCTCCTGGCGGCTGCCTAGTGCTTCCGTGATTTTCTGAAAAACGGCATCCTTGGTAGAAATAATTCTCATGGCGCAGAACCGTCCATGAGTGAGGGTGTTTTGGCAAGAGATTAGTCGAGCCGGAACTCCCCCTCTTCGTCAGAGCCCACCCACCCTAGTTGGCCAAATGCAGCGAGGATGCTTTCATTGATTTCATAGCCATCTGCTTCATCATGTTCTACTGTGGCAGAGCTAGCCAAACCACGCATGGACTCAATGCTAATGACCGTTTGCTTATTTGGAAATGTGATCCAATCGCCCCAATCCTTTTTTTGGTGTGAGGGCTCTAGCTTTTTACTGCGTAATGCTACCATGACTTCGCTGATGCTTGAAGGTGGTTCCATATCGGGTAAATGCACACGTATTTCCATGAGGTGAAAGTAGTTCGGTTTTTGAAGCTGGCTAGATTATTGTTTCGTCGCTTTTAGCTCTATAATCTATTTTCCTGTTAAGGTAGCTGCACTGGCTTTGGCTGCCTACTCTACACGAATCACGGCTTCTATTCAGCGGGGGAGATGATTCGATTTAAATTCCATTTTAGGGAACTTTGCTGATGTGGGATTAGTTAGTAATTAACCATTAAATATAAGTGTCGCACCCTTACCTAAAACTAAAGTTCCTAGATATAACTGAGCCACTTTAGCTGGCGGTTACGTTCTTTAAATTGCACAAACTTGACGGTGAGCCAGCATAAGGGAATGGCGAGACCAGTTGTCCAGGTCAGTATCCAAATGGGGTGACTTACCCCGAAATAATCCCCTTGATTTAGCCCGAAATTAGCGACAAGCACGAGGTAGATACCTTTCAGAACATAAAGGTGGAGAATGTAAAAAAACATTGCGCCAGAGCCAAACTTTGCCAAGTGCTGAATACTTAATCTCTCTTGAAAACGCTCAAATAAAATGAGGCAAAAGCACGCAAAAGGAATAGTAAACAAGATGAATGCCAAGGATACGGGGTATTTAGTGAGAGCGAAAAAACCGAGCACGGTTTCCAGTGCTGAGTCATGCTGAGCCCATGGTGTATCGCCATAAAGGTTGATACCTCTGAGGACAAAAAATCCGATTAATCCGTAGCACGACATCGCAAGTAAGCGACGAGTTCGCTCTACTTTTTCCAATGTAGTAAACCATGAACCTAGTAAATAACCTGCTAAGATAACACCTATCCATGGTAGTACAGGATAGCTTGTTCTAGCTGGAATACCAAAGAACTCGATCCAATCACGCTGATGAAGAATCGCCCAAAAGTAATGAAACAGACTTTCCTCAGAAACGTGCACAACGTCTAATAGATTATGCCCAGCGATTAGGATTAAACAAACGACTATCTGGGCGGCTCTGGGGAGATAGAGTAATCCAGATAGACAGATCATACATATGCCAATACACCAGATAATCTGTAAATAGATTTTCTCAGGAGGGAAAACTCCCGTCCATGCAAATCCTATGACAATGACTTCTAAGAAAATAAGAAACAGTCCCCGTGTAAATAAAAACTGTGCTGCACTATTTCTTGTATTTCTATTTTGGTAAATAAATGCGCCTAGTCCTGCTAACAAGACAAAGGCTGGGGCGCAAAAACTACTGGTCAGCCGGAGGAAAAAAAGAAATGGCGACGTCGTGGTGACATCTACAGGATCTCCCACCTGTTGATGTAAATAGACGGTTTCCCTAACATGATCTATCAGCATGAGTAGCATGACAAGCCCCCTGACTGCATCGATGGAAATAATCCTTCGGTTTGGCTGGAGAGGGGACTTGTTACTCATGTGGCAGCACAGTCTTTTTTAGATGGCTAGCTGGCTCAGATTAGAATTCTATCCTGTAAGAAAGCGAAGCATTGATGCCGTTGCCAGGAGAGTGGATGGAAGATGATCCGTCAGAGCTGAAGTCGTAAACATATTCGTAGTCTTGATCCGTGAGGTTATTGATCTGTAATGAGAGCATTCCTTTTGGAAGTTCATAATCTAAACCAAGGCTAACGAGGTGATAATCGCCAAATTTTCCGCCGAGGTTGTTTTCGTTGATATAATAGTCACCCTGACCATCGATTACTAAGTGTGCAGAAAGCTTTGAGGTAAACTGATAAGAAGCCCCAGCAGAATAGGTTAAATTAGGAGTGCCTCTAACTTCATTACCTTTTGTTCCAGGGAATACGGCGCTGTCTTCTTTGATTTCACTTTTTGAATAGGCTACGTTACCCCAGAAATTAAGTTTCTCTGATGCATCGTAGCTAAAGGCTAACTCAACACCTCGGCGATCTACTTTTCCAATTTCTCTGAAACCACTGTAATTGATCTGATCATCTTGGAATTCGTTTTTAGCAACTTGGTTCCAAAGAGATAATCTGATATTTGTATCCTCGTTAGGACGAAATGATACACCAATTTCTCCACCATCGTAGGTATTGATGTCAATATCCGCTGAGCTTGTTTGGTAAAGCGCACTTCCGAATGGGGCTTGGAAAGTTCGGCCGTAGTTAGCGAACAAAGTCACACAATCGTTAGCATCATAGAAGAGGTTTAACTTTGGTTGTACAATAACATCAAAATCATGGATTGAAGAATTTTGACCTGAGCGAACATCGGTAAAATCTCCATCCAGTTTATCAAACCTTACTCCAGCATTCCATCTAAAGGTGGAGGTAGCATCATGCTCTACGCCAATATAGCCACCAATGGTTTGAAGATCGTGTTCCCAGTCTCTGCGTATGCTAGAGAGGTCAGGCTGCCGTAAATAACCTGTTGGGCTACTCAAGTCTGCGATAGCGTTATAGCGTTGATCTGTAATGTCTTGATTTTGATAGTCAAAGCCCGCTTTGATTCTAAAGCTATCTGATATGTCAAAATTTAAGTCCGCGACAAATCCATACATCTGCTGGTCTTCTATCCGATTACGTAATGAACTTCCTCCAGAGAATCTAACGAATCGATTACGATACACGTCGTTATAATAAGCGCGCAAAGATAGCTGAGCTTTTTCGAAATCTTTTTCAGCAAAAACACTAAAATGACCAACCTCCTTCTCACCACCGTCTTGGCTAGAAAATAGAGCAGAAAATTTAGGGTCGCTCGCAGCAGTTACGCGGTCTAAGTATCCAGGGGAATCTCCTTCGTACTTAGAAAATCTAGCGGATGCGCCAATAGTGAGGGTGGGGTCAATCTCGTATACCCACCGTCCAGAGAAGGTATATTTTTCTACATCAGAATGGTCACGGTATCCTCGTCCTTGGCGATATCCAAAGAAGTAATTCTGAGTTAGAGCTCCGTGTTGCATTCCTGTGTAGGCTTGTGCTTCATAGCTTCCGAAGCTGTCGATTGTTGTTTGTAATTCGGTGCCTATATCTGTTCTGGAAAACACACTGTAGTTACCTGCTACGTTATAAAGTCCATATCGAAGATCGCTGGTGCCTTTAAATGTTTTTATTCCGCCAATCGCTAGAGGAAACATCTGATCGAGTTCATTATAACCATTGTGAAGGTTAAACGGAATGCCATCGATGAGCAGTTTGGCATGAGGTGTTACGCCATCGGAGCCAAATCCACGGATCCCGATGTCAGTATTAATAATGCCTTGGTTGTAACGTGCCAGATTCACCCCCGGAGCTTTTGATAACAATTCCAAGGTATTGTTAGGGTGCTCATAGTCGAGTTCGTCACGGCTGATTTCATCATTAGCTCCAGCTAATTGAAGACCCGCAAAGTTTCCAAATCCTTCAAATCCTTTACCGATAATGACGGTGGTATCTAATTCGGATGTAGATGATTCATCGGATTCTTGAGCATGGACAGCGGTGCTGCATAAGGCTGCTGAGAGCCCATAAATGCTATAGTGTGTGGCGTTAAATAGTTTTCTTTTCATAGAAGTGATATTAGCAATCGGGTGGTTTCATATCGGGCGCATATCTCTGCGTCAACGCATTAACGCAACTATATTGCATTAACAGGCCAGATCGAATCCCCTTTCGTTGGTTGTTTCGATACCGTCGATGAGTTGTGGGATTTTCAAATGGGGAGTTTATTTGCTGAGCTAGCCACATTTCTCAGAATCTAAACAAATAACCTGAATTTAGCAGTCTATGACGCGTTAATTTTTCCTGAATGAAAAAAAGTTTGCTATCCTTGGGTATGCTAGCTAGCGTCCCGCCGCATCCCACAAAATATCTATGGACAGGTGGCAGAGTGGTCGAATGCGCACGCTTGGAAAGCGTGTGAGGCAGCAATGTCTCCGCGGGTTCGAATCCCGCCCTGTCCGCCACTTTTATCTCTCAGGCTTGAATTCCCCGCCCCTTGGGGCGAGCATATGTATGAATGAGCCAATTCACACATAAAAGTCACAACGTAACAGTTTTGCTCTATCACTTGGTATTTCCAGCGAAGTATCGGCGAGCAGTGATTGAAGAGGCTGTTGACGAAGAATTGAAATTAACGTGTCTCGAACTTGAAAAGCGTTACGAGATAAAGTTTTTGGAAATCGGCACCGACCGAGATCATGTTCATTTTCTGATACAGTCAGTGCCAGCTTATAGCGTG
>CALBVY010000097.1 GCA_937969495.1 uncultured Verrucomicrobiales bacterium
GCCTTCAAGCTCCAAGGCTCCTACCGGAACATGGCACGCATCGCAGAAAAGGTCATCCCCCTCATGACTCACGAGGAAATTAGAGAACTCATCATCGACCACTACGAAAACGAGTCCCAGACACTAACAACCGGCGCCGAAGCCAACCTTCTCAAGTTCAAGGAAATGGAAAACATCCTCACCGAGGAAGAAGCTGCCCGCTGGGCGCAGATCAAGAAGGACTTCAACAAAAACAAACTCCTCGGCGGAGCCTCCGAAAACGACCCCATCACCCGCGTCGTCGCCCAGCTCACCCAGTTCAACGACGGCCTCGAATCCATCAAAGAAGGCATCCAATCTGCCGGCCAAAACTACTCCAAGCCCCAAAGCCTAGCTGAGAACACCATATCCCAGTTAGAAAAAATCATCACCGGCCTGAGAGCTGTCCCTGTAGAAGTAGACATCAACCTCATCGCGGATCAAGACGATGGCATCGAAGACATGGAGAAAACGAGCAAGAAGAAGACCTCTAAAAGGAAAACGGCTAAGAAACCACCCATCAGCATCAAACCTGATGTGAGACAGGGGGATTAATATCCAGACAAGCGATTTCTATACCTTGTTTCTTTACATCAAAATTACAGGTGCAACCATCACATATATAATATGAAAACTGTTATTATTCACCTAAGTGATATCCACCTAAAATCCAAGCATGACTTAGCTCTTACATATATCCCAAAAATAGGGAATATCCTTAATGACATATCCATGGAAGCCATAGGTCACATGATTATCGCTATATCAGGAGACATTGCCTTCTCAGGTAAGAAAGAAGAATACCAATTGGCTAATACAGCATTATTGGAGCTTAAGAATGCCATTCTAGCAAGCCACGATATTAAACTGGATTTTTTGTGTGCTCCAGGAAACCATGATTGTGATTTCTCAAAGGATGACGCTGTCAGAGAATTGATTGTGAGCTCAATCCCTTCTGAACAAAGGAAAATTTCCGATGCCAAGTTAATTGAGCAATGCGTTAAGGTTCAGGAGGCCTTTTTCGATTTCCAACAAAGCTCAATATTCACACAACCAACGAAAGATGGCTGTAAAGTATACCAAGAGTATAAACTCGATTCGTCTCACGGGGAGTTGTATTTCCGATGCTACAATACAGCTTGGGTATCACAGTTAAAAGAGCAACCTGGAAAAATGAGCTACCCAAGGCTCTACATGGATGATACGGCTTCCGAACCTCGTGCAGGCCTCACTGTTAGTATGCTTCACCACCCAACTAACTGGCTTACTCCAAATCGGAGACGAAATTTTGATCACCATCTAGATAGCACCTCCGATTTAATATTATTAGGTCACGAGCACTTACCCGAAGAATATATAAAGAGTGATTTTGACGGTAATAAAGTCGGCTACATCTACGGGGGAGCTTTCCAAGAAGGTTCAAAGGATTGCCCTGGTCACTTTAACGTTATTACGATTGATGAAGAAAGCCAACAGTACCAAATCAATTCCTATACTCGACGGAAGGACCTATTTGAAAAAAGGGATACAGACGCAAAATGGGAACCTCTTCTTAGAAATACAAAATACACCAAACACGGGCTACACTTAACAGAGTCCTATGTTGACTGGGTTACTGACCCAGAGGTAGATTTTGCGCATTACTCTGGAAAAAGACTCCTATTGGACGACTTATTCATAATGCCTGATTTTAAATCGGCTGAAACCAAAGATTCCTCAGGCGAAACATCTAACAAGAGGAATATTCCTGCTGGAAAGTTTGATGAATTCATAACTAAAAACAACCGAATCATCTTGTATGGAAGAGAACGTTGCGGAAAGACAACCTTAGCTAAACGCTTGTTCTGGACTTTTTTCAAAGACGATAAAATACCAGTATATCTTGATGGATCGACCCTCTCTAAAGGATCTATTAGCGGACTCGATAAATTACTACGAAAGCAATTTTGCGCCATTTTTACTAATCCTGATTTGCCACTCTTCGATCAAGCTCCAGCCAGCCGTAGAGCGTTGATTTTGGATAACCTACATCTATCAAAGCTAAACGCTCGGGGACGACTTCTCTTGATATCCAAACTCCAAGAAAAATTCTCCACTATGATCATTTTTGGTGATCCCTTAATGATGGTAGAGGAGGTCGCCTCAGGGGTTGTGATCGAAAAATCTTTACCTGATTTTGCTAAACTACATATCCGGGAGCTCGGGCGTTTTGGCAGAAGAAAACTTATTCGGCGCTGGTTCTCAATCGGCTCAAACTATTCCGCCCCCCCTTCGGAAGTCGACAAGCAGGTTGTGCGGGCCGAAAAAACTATTAACACACTACTAGGCAATAGCTTTTTGCCGTCAAATCCGATATTTGTGCTAGGTTTTTTACAAACGTTAGATGCTACCATGAAGAAGGATCAAGTTGGAATATGCGGGTACCACTACGAGGTATTTATTACGAACTCGTTGCGTCGCTCCGCAAACAAAGCCAACCTTGATGTGAAATACCGATTTCTTAGCGAGCTAGCATACCACCTTCACAGAAAAAACCGTACTGATCTAGAACCTTGGGAATTTCAGAAGCTATTCTCATCCTATTGCAAAAAATACAAACGCCACCCCGATAGAGACACCGTTCTACAGGAGTTGCTAGAATCAAGGTTATTAGAGTTTTTTGACGGGACCTATAGATTCAGATATTCATACGCTTATAACTTCTTTGTTGCTCGTTATTTCAATGAGCACCTTGAGGATCAAAATATTCGTGATGAAGTTAAGGACATGTGCCAATCTTTTCACATCGAAAAGAATGCGGATATTTGGCTATTTCTAGTTCACCTTTCGAAAAGCCCATTCTTGCTAGAGTGCATTAGCAGAGAAGCCAACAAGCTCTTTTCCGATGCAAAACCAGCAGCCCTTGAAGGCGATGTAGAATTCCTACGAACTTTAACAACCGAAAAACTAGACCTCAAACTTCCCGATATTCGCACAGAGGAGGATATTGAAAATCACTACGAAGGGCTAGACCAAACCGATGTCATCCTCCCTGAGGACACCGCATCAGACCTGGAA
Source organism: uncultured Verrucomicrobiales bacterium (assembly GCA_937969495.1). Lineage (GTDB taxonomy): Bacteria > Verrucomicrobiota > Verrucomicrobiia > Verrucomicrobiales > Akkermansiaceae > Oceaniferula. The sequence continues at coordinate 3,076 of CALBVY010000097.1, forward strand.
CCCGAGGATCGCCAAATATTGGGAAAGGTTGATGCTATGGTTCGAATGATTATGGTTCTTGGTCAAATACTTAAAAATTTCCCAGGATCACTAACAGGCGACGAAAAAACCCGGCTAGTTCAAGACACTTTCAATCTAAGCCTCCGAGGACTATCCACGTTCTTAGGCTGGTTCCAAGAAGGCAAATCAGAATTTGTAGATTACGTATTACGCAGGATTACCTCAAAGAATAAAGAAATAGAGATTAACGATAAACTGAGAGATCAAGTTACAAAATCTCTATTTTGGCTAATGGAGATGAATATTTTGGGTTTAATACGAGTCACCTCCTCGGGGGTCGGTGCCGAGGGGGAAGAAGAGACTTTTCATGAAGTTACTGAAGAAATCGGCTCAAATGCAGCCCAACTTATTAATGTATCTATCAGCTTAGACACATTGAAAGTCCCACAACGTGAAGTATTTCGATTAAATGAAAAATTCTCTAACGACATCCTATGTTCGAATTTATTAAAATCATTAATAGCTCAACATTTCTACTTATACCCTGAAGACCAAGGCATCCGTGATAAAGTCTGCTCAAAACTAGGAATCGGAACATTTGAGCGGGGGCGGGGGCTCCCCTCAAACCCTCAGGACCGCAGAGACTAATAAACATCATAGTGATGTTCCATCCATATCTTTCTATTCAAGCAGATGTTGAAAATGCATAGTCCTGCTAGGTTTTCTCATGCTATATAGTCAAAAAACATATCCGTTATGTCGATTGATCAAAAAGGGGTCACAAAAAGGGGTCAGGCAAGAAATGTATCATTCACTCTTTACCCTCCCCCATTTCCTCCGGTAGAACCACCGTTCATTCCGAGCGGAATGTTGAGTTTTAAGGTGCTAATGTTGAATTAGAGTAAAGGGGGCGGAGCAGATGCTGAAAACGAAATTGAAAAACATAAAGCAGGCCCAAAGAATGTGGCGGAAAATGGAGAAGATGCACCATTTCTATGCCTGACCCCTTTTTCCCCTTTTTTTCTTTTTTGACCCCTTTTTCAACACAAACCGACGAAATCATTCTCCACCCACTCATCTGTGTTGTCGCAGACACTCTGCCTAGCTCTGCACATACCCTGGCGACCTGACAATACGGGAGCACAAATCAAAAAATCGCCTCGGTTATCAGCCAATTTACTTTCACTTCTGGGTGACGTTTACCCCACAATATGCATTGAGCAATCTGGGTTAAAAGTCATTTGGATAAGCTAGCCTGCTAGATATTGATGATTAAGGAATCATAAGCTGCATAGACACTATCTGGCAGTGTGTGAGCATGGAGCCAAGCAGAGCCAGAGCAACTGAGGTGAGTAAGGTAGACTTGATTAGCCTTGAGCTCTTTTGCAATGTCGATCGCACCCGTGATGGTATTATGAGACTTGTTAGGATTGTCTGGATGTTGGTTTGCGTCAATGATGATCGTATCCGGTTGCCAAGATTCGAGAAAAGATCGAGTCTCTTCAAATAATCCACAGCAATCACATAGATACGCTAATTTACGTTCCTGAGACTCTATGGCATAGCCAAATGTTAAATTTCCATGTGGGAGAGGTATAGGCGTTAGATTAAATTCGCCTATCTGAAATGGTCTAAACTCTTCTAGAAAAATAAAGTCTAATAATAACTCTTGATAGAGATCGCCATATCCTGTGGGGTCAGGTGGAGCATAGACTTTTATCTTTTCCCCTCTCCCCCAACTCAAGGGAAGCAGACCATAAATATGATCGGGATGAAAATGTGATATGACAATCTCTTGTAATTTTAAGTTGCTCTCTAGGAGCTGAGGGAGATCAAAACGACCTGCATCCAAGACAAACCCACTCCCTTCAGGATTTTGAACAAAATGACAGAGGCCATTTCTCTTAAGACTTGTATCATGTCTCGCTTGCTCACAGATGGCGCATTGGCACCCATAGGTAGGGATTCCGCGTGCATTACCAGTCCCTAAAAATGTAACCTCCATGATGCGTTAGATTCTTCGTAAAACTTGTTCTCCATCAACCCATACGCGGGTCACCACGGGTTGATTACCTTTATACTTCACTGTGATCAAATCGGCGACATAGCCCTCTGCGATTTTTCCGAATTTTTGATCTAACTGAATCCCTGCTGGATTGGCAGTTACAAGTTGGATAGCCTGTGGTAATGGCATTTTGAGCACCTCATGCACTTTAAAGGCTGCGGGTAAGAGCGCATTGGGCAAGTAATCGGACGCAAGGACATTGATAACACCTGCCTGAATGGCAGATAGAGCGCTCATGCCATTCCCTTGACTACGTCCTCGTAATACATTGGGTGCTCCTGCCATAGTCATCATACCTAAGCTTCTAGCATGTTGCGCAGCCATTTCATTGATGGGAAACTCGCTGGCAACTACTCCTAGAGCATGCATCTGGTCTACCTTCTCAAGGCTATCATCATCGTGGCTAGCAAGTGGAATGTTGAGTCGCTGACTTTCCTTGGTTAACAAAGATATAGCTTCTTCAGCTTGATGCCGTGTCTTTGCCTTTTCATCAATACGTCTTTCCGCTTCTTCTTTATCGAGCTGATAGTTTTTGATAAGAAAATCTCGATAGTCTTCCCTTTTTACAAATTGCCCCTGTCCTTCTCCGTGATCCATGAAGGAAAGCAGATCAATTTTTTTCTCCTGAATCAACCTTTGTAGATAGGGGAGACCGCCAACTTGAGTAACCTCAAAACGGGCGTGCACGCGGTTCTTCACCGAGAGGTCTGCACGTGACTTGTAGAGACAGTCAATGATGTCACTAGAGAGGCTAGGATCTCTCACTCCGAGTTCTTTTCCTGCGAATGAAAGGCAATGGTAAATGGTGGTAATTCCGGCTACTAAATTACGTGTATCAATTTGTCGGATTGCCACGTCCATCGGCATAATTACTCCAGCTCGTGGCTCGATTTCTTTTTCGATCGCGTCACAATGAAGGTCAACGAGACCGGGTAATAAATAATCACCTTTTAGATCTAGCTCTTTTCCTTGAGAGCTTCCGCCAATTGCATTGATTCTTCCATCAGAGATAGTGATGTTAGTATCCTCTAGAACAGTCTCTGGGGTGACTACTTTTGCATTGATGAGTGTATAGGTAGGCATGATATTGAAATAAAAATTAACTCACGGTGATCACCTTATCGGAAAAATTTTCGATCATATCGATATCGTGAAAGATAGATAACACCGCCATTTTTTGCGTCTTGATGACTTCCATAATGTGCTCCATTACTTTTACTGAAGTTGCTTGATCGAGACTGGCCGTAGGTTCATCTAATAAAAGGAGCCGAGGTTGCAGAATCATGCCACGAGCTAAATTAACGCGTTGGCGTTCACCTCCAGAAAATGTAGATGGCGACAGGTTCCACAAGCTTTCGCGAAGCATGAAAAGCTTTAACTGATCCGCAGCAGCGTCTAAAGCCTCTTCTTTTTTCCACCCTTGTTTCAGGAGAGGTTGAGCAACGACTTCGAGTGAGGATTTACGCGGGAGCGAATGCAGAAATTGGGTTACAAACCCGATGTCTCCCGACTTTCGCAGAGCTAACATTCCTGCATCTGGTAGCTGTATGAGGTCTACTTGATCTTGATCTCGCTGCGTAAACAAAATTTTCCCAGTATCCGATAAACAAGTACGGTAAATGCAATTTAAGATCGAGGATTTACCGACCCCAGAAGGGCCTGAAAGCACCACACTCTCACCAGCACATACTTCAAAACTGAGATTCTTAAAGGTTGAAACAAGGCGTTCCTGCTCATGCACGAAATACGTTTTCGTGAGATTCTGGACACTTAGTATGGGCATAGACATCGTAAAATTAAAGTTCTGAGGAAATAAGGCGTTGCGTATACTTATGCTGTGGGTCATGTAAGACTTGATCGGTAAGACCGCCTTCTACCACCTGCCCATTTTTCATCACTATCGTGCGATCAGCTAACAGACGCACAACACCTAGATCATGGGTGACCACAATCATAGCAACATCAAGATCATAGCGTAATTGCAAGATGAGATCGAGAATACGTGCTTGCACTGATAGATCTAACCCCGTGGTAACTTCATCGAGAAAGAGCAATGAAGGCTTCGTTACCAGAGCTTTTGCAATTTGCACTCGTTGTTGCATCCCACCAGAAAAATCAGCGGGCATATCATCCATCCGAGCAAGAGGAATTTCTACTTTTTCTAAATATGATTGCACAGAAGAGCGGATCTTTGCGTAATTACGGGAGCCACCCATCAACAAACGCTCTGCGATATTACCGCCCACGGTGAAATCAAAGTTTAGACCGATGTGGGGATTTTGATAGACCATCCCTAAGCGATTATTTCTCAGCCATCTTTGCTGAGCTGCATGTTGCGCAAATAAATCAATACGTTCTCCTTGTTGATCCGTAAACCAAGCTTTTCCAGAAGTAACACTCTGATCAAAATAGAGCGATTTGACCAAGGTTGATTTACCACTACCTGACTCACCAACAATGCCTAAGCATTCATTGGCATGGAGATCAAAGGAAACCCCACCTAGCGCAACGATCGAGCCACAGCTTGGACAAATATTAGATGCATGCTCAGGGCCAGTAGACTGCAGACAATCAGGACACTCTGAGCCATACACCTTCTTGACATTGTTTACTTCCAGCACCTTATTGGCCATTCTTTTGATTGGTTAAATTTTGCAGACAGAAATCAGTGTCCGAGCACTTATACTGCACCACTCCATCATCTGTGTAATGCTCATCAAAATACACTCCTTTTGCCCCACAAACAGAGCATGAAGCTTGCTCGCCATCTTGATCGAGAAAGCTTTCAACGCGAAAGGCGTGATCCTCAAATGCCAAAGGCTTTGCATCCGTATACGGAGGAACTGCGTAGATCTTCTTCTCACGACCAGCTCCAAACAAATGAATAACAGGAGACTGATGTAGTCTAGCAGTGTCATAGCGTGGAATCGGAGAGGGATCTATCACATAGCCGCCATGGATCTCTGTGGGATAGCGGTGCGAAATGGTAATTTCACCATACCTGACAATATCCTCATAGAGTTTAACCCATAGTTTAGCATAGTCAGCCTCACTATGCATAACGCGACGTTTGGACTCACTAGCTTCTACAACTACAAGAGAATCAGGATAAGGTACTTGAAAAACGAGAATCTGCCCTTCGCTCATAGGAGCTTCTGGTATGCGGTGTCTCGTTTGCACGATACTCGCTTCAGTGGCTTTGTTCGTTACATGCACTCCCGAGCACACTTGTTGGACGAAGCCTTTAATATTTTCCGCATTGACTGATTCATCACTTCCTTGGTCGATTACTTTTAAAGTATCTGTTGGACCAATCATGGATAAGGTGAGCTGCAGCCCACCTGTACCGAACCCACGCCCCATCGGCATTTCCCTAGAGCTGTAGGGAACTTGATATCCAGGAATACAAATGGCTTTCAAGGTAGCTCGCCGTACCTCTCTCTTTGCATATTCATCGATAAACCCGAAATGATCTTGTTGTGTTAGAGAGTGCCTCATGACTTTTCTTGCTGTTTCTGTGTCTCACGTGCCCGGTCAAGATCGGATTCGAAGGTGACATAATGGGGCATTTTATAGTGGATCGCAAAACCCATGGAATCGATGCTATCGATATGGTTAAGTAAAAACTCAGGATCTTCAGATGGGTGAGTCACACCGTGCCTTCTTCCGTTATCCAGAGAGCGGTCTAAGATCGCCATGCAGATAGCTTTTGTTTCATTATGGCCAAAACATGCTCCATAACCAGTGCTCAGATACACTTGCCCTGAATCTGGATCTATCTGATGACTCGCCACAACTTCGCACTCCGTAATAAGAACTTCACCAATTTCTATATCCTCACCGGTTACTGGGTGCTTCGCGATTACAGGGAGATAGCCTACACGTAGTTCTGCAATGGTTGGGTGCACATCTCCATAACCACGCATATTCGAATACGCGAGAGCGAGCAGCCCGCCTGTATCGGCTCTCGCCATCAAGGCTAACTGAGCATTGCGCGGTAATGGATGCACTAGCGGTTCACGTGTAATGTCAAATACCTCATTATCTCTAATCTGAAAAGGCGGCAATAAACCCTCATCTCTGAGAAAATCCATTACTTTGGGATATGAATCAGGTATGGCAGCGGAGCTGTCTGGCTGCTTAACCCAACTACTAACAACATCATCAAATTCCTGCTTCGTCTCGTCATGGAGTGCAAAATTGAATAGGCGCTGTATGTAATCCGTAGTGGGACCTAACATTTGCCCACCAGGAATATCCTTAAATGCAGATGAAATACGCCTAATCAATCGCATGGAAGAGGTTTCTAATACCTTGGTAGTTCCTAATCTCGGGCGTGTAGATCTGTAAGCTCTGAGGTAGTATGCCGCTTCCAAGCTGTCTCCCCTGCTTTGTTTAATAGCTAGACTTACTAAATCTTCATCATACAAGCCACCTTCAGAAAGCACCACACTGTGCAATGCGCCCAATTGACTTTTAATCGTTTTAGTCTGCAAGGGAAGATTCTCTTCATCAGAGCAACGCAAGATTTCTAACATTCTAGCTGCCTGTTTGATGGCTTCTTTACCACCTTTGATTGGAACGTAGGACATTTAGTTGGCTTGGTTTAATTTTACATAACGAGGCAGAGCGATGATCTGTCGTGGCCAGACAAATACTACATCAACGCCCATCGGAAGCTCTGTGACCCAAGACTCTCTTTGCTCAATCCAGCTTTGGGTTTCTACTGGATAAAAGACAACCTGCTCTCCCTTGATCCCTGGTCCCTGGCAATGGTACTCGATCGAGTTTAACGTAGTTTCAGAGAAGCAAATAAAGACCGTAGCACCCATGTGTGGATCAACTAAAGAGCCTCGCTTAGGAAGCCATTTTTTCTGAGTCGGATTTTCACCTTTTAGTAAGAGAAAAGAAGCAGAAGTTTCAGGACCGATCTTAGCTCCGAGAAGGCGTAGCTCATGCTCACTCAATACATCATCTTCTACAAATACATCTGAATGCCTATCTATCAGGCTTGAAAATAGGGCTAATAAACTAATATCAGGCGTAAGCTCATGGAATTTGCTCGGAAAACTCAGTGCATTTAGCAAAATCCTGTAGGCAGATTGCCCCAATAGTTCTTCTGTGTTAATATTTTCTAACATTAATATCTACTTGTTATTATCCTTCCAGTAGTGAGAAATCTACTTTCGTTGCAGCGAGCATATTTTTTCTCTCTTTGGTCTTTTTCTGCATTCGTTCCATACCTTTTTCTGCAAGCTCAAGGACTTGCTCTCTAAAGGCGGTTTGAGATATCGCTAAGGCATCACAAATGGCAATATTGGTAGCAAATTTAATATTATCGCACATCACCACAGCACCTCCCTCGAAGGACTCTTCTTCTTTTTTAATTTTGACGCATACCACTGCCTGAGCCACAGAAATCTCTCCTAGGAAAAATGGCTCATGGTTTACCCCATCCTTTATTTTAAGATGATAAAGCCCACCTTCGGCTGGCTCCAGAGCACTAACCTCGATCAGAGGTTGAATACGAGAGACATATTCCTCTACCTCCTCAGGGTCTAGTTTGATTAGATTTTCGACTATCTGAACTCGGTTCATACTCTGTTATTTATTATTTTCTTTAATCAAAGACTGACGAATCTTAGCCGATAAAATATCTAGGGAGAAAACCGTAACAAAAAGAGCAATCAAAATGGTGCACACGTGACCGTAGTCAAACATATCAAACCTGCCTTTCAGCTCCATACCTATCCCTCCAGCGCCGACTATTCCTACAACAATCGCCATTCTAACATTTCTATCAACGATATATAAGGTATAAGCAACGTATTGAGGAAAGACCTGAGGAAAGACGCCATAAAGCAGTGTTTTAATTTTCCCTGCATTTACCGCTAACATCACATCCTGAGGACCTCGATCGGCATTTTCGATATCTTCAGCATAAAATTTCCCAAAGAATCCTGCACAGTGAAAACCAAGAGCGAGTATTCCTGCAACGGGGCCGAACCCAAAGGCCAGCACTAAGAACAAGGCACTAATAAGCTCTGGAACCGCTCGTAGTAAACTTACAAACGCCCTCGCTGCGTGATAGATCGGTTTATTAGGAGCATAGTTAGCTGATGAACAATAAGCTAATGGAATACTAACGATAATGGCAATAATCGTGCCCCATAATGCAATTTCCAAAGAATCATACATCTTTTTGATGACATGAACTAAATAACCAAATCTTTTTACTAAGACTTCTTTTTCTTCTCTTACTTCTTCTAGCTCTAGAGTATCAGTATTATATTCTTTATAGATTTGAACCTCTTTTTCTACATGAGAAAAAAGGGGTAGATTATCAGGGTCAAAGTCATCAATTCGCGATAGCTCTTGACGCTCAGAAATCACCGGAGGGAACATCTTTTCCGCTAATTTCTGAGTGCCTCTTCCGATTTCCGAGGTCTCTTTTAAGCCTACAAGATCTTGCGCCCACTCGAATGTGCTAGAGATCATTCTCGGCACCTCTGTGTTTTTACCCGTATGAATCAGGATGACAAATAGCACGATGAGGATGCCTACCGTCTTGGCATTATATGGCTGGTGAAGTTTCCATTGAGATGGATTTATAGGCTGCTCCTGTTCACCTTTTTGCTTACTCATATACGTCGTAAATAAAGGTTATTATTAGGCATAGATTTTCTCTAAATCTTGCTGGGTTAGTAACTCAGGTGTACCATCAAATACAATTTTCCCCTTGTTAACTCCGATAATTCGCTCCCCAAACTCCTTGGCTAAATCCACCTGATGCAAGCTACAAAGCACCGTTGTATTATTCCTCTGTGCCGCATTTCTTAGAATACTTAGTACATTACGACTAATGTTAGGGTCTAAACTCGCCACTGGTTCATCAGCTAACACAATAGAGGGATCGAGGATAAAGGCTCTCGCAATTCCTACACGCTGCTGTTGTCCTCCAGAAAGTTCGACCACACGCCGATACAGATGCTTTTCCTCCAATCCTACGGAAGCAATTAGATCACATGCTTTACGCCGTAAAGGCTGAGGAAAGACTCCGAATAAGGCCCGTAAAAGTGAAACTTTAGACAGGGCACCTGCTAACACATTTTTCTCTACACTCATCCGAGTGACGAGATTGAAGTTTTGGTGGATGGTAGAAATGATGGATCGGATTTCTTTTAACGCCTTCGGCAAGAGTGTTTTCCCATTAATAGTTATACTCCCTTTACTAGGAGTGACCATGCCATTGAGTAGCTTCAAGAGTGTCGACTTACCGGCCCCAGAGGGACCGAGTAAGACGCAGAATTCACCCTCTTGGATTTCTAATGAAATATCGTCAATAGCGAAGGTGCCATCAGGATATTGCTTAGTCAGAGTCTGTAATTGAATCATAAGACAAGATTTCTAAGAGGGTGAATCAGCAGATGTGTTATTCAGCCGCCTTCTTCAGCATTTCTCTTTTCAAACTCGTTGTCACTTTTGATAGTTTATTTACTGCATCAGCCATCAGCTTATGGCTGATTTCTGTATTGTATTTTTCATACACCTTACCTCCATAACCACGGATTTGCTCTGGCTTAACCGCAGGGTTTGTGTGTAATCCTGCAAACGCTTTGCGTAGCTTAACCTTTAAGTCTTCTCCAAGCTCTGGATGCATTGCGAGTGGCGGATTCGGAATCGGCTCACTTTTAATAAGCGGATGAAACTTTTCTGGATCAATTGCATTAGCTTTCACTGCTTTCCCAAAAGATGGGAAAGAACATGCACAGGCATCAACTTTACCATTAGAAAGCGCCGCTATACTGTTAGAATGACTGCCAGTAATATAAACCTTATTTAAGTCTTTTACTGGATCAACGCCTTCAGCTAGTAACATTGCAACAGGGTAATTAAAACTAGAAGTTGAGCTAGGATCACCAAACGCCACTTTTTTTCCCTTTAAATCCTTAATCGATTTAATTCCAGAATCTTTGGCCACGAAGATACCTGAATAATAAACAGCATCGCCTTTTTTCTCTGCAACTGCGAGAAGTTCAGCTCCTCCCTTTTCATGCGCCTGCATATAGGAAACTGCTCCAAACCAAGCTACTTCTGCTTGTTTATTAGCCATAGCCTCTACTGCAGCTCCATAACTCTGCGCAACTTTGATATCAAAGTGTATACCAGTGTCATTAGTAACGGCTTTAAAAAGAGGCTTAAAATCTGCAATGGTTCCTTCTTCTGTTCCCCCATCTGCTGGGATCAGTATTACTCGCAGTGGTTGTTGTTTTGATCCATCTGTGACTGCATTAGCCGATCCAGTGACTGACATCAATGTCAGAGCTCCGATTAGTAGTTTGAATATTTTTTTCATAGCAACTTGTTATTATTAAGTCGCCAATTTAGTAGCCCAATAAGTAATAGCCGTGAAAATATTTAATGTTACAAAAACGCCGCATGCGCATTTATTACCATGATCAGTAAATAGCCAATCAAGAAGGATTTTTTCATATCCTTTTTCCGCTATCATATAACGACTGTTATTTTTATATGTTAGATAAAAATAGTTAACATATATCTAACTTTACATGTACAGCATAAAGCACTGCATCTCCGATGACTTCAGCTGTGTGCCCGTGGATGGATTCATCAAAGAAAGTGCCTTGCTCCAAATAATCACGAGCAATGAATTGATCTCCTATTGTAAAGTCACGGTATTCTCCATCACGTACAGTTAGTCTCAGTATACCCTGCCGGATGATAATCAGGGTGGGATCACCAGCTACGTGCCATGGACTAAAGTAACCAGGCTGGCTTGTCCGATGGCGGAAATTCAATGCTTGCTGGCGCTCAGAAATCCACATGCCATTGAGCTCTTCTAGGGTGCAGAGCTGTTCACTAAAAAAAGACCGCCCGTTTGAACAGTTTTCCACCGTAGTGATACACAGCTTTTCCATCGCTCCGATTATCTGCGCCCGCGCGGTTTTCTCTTGGCAGGCTTACGGCCGGTTTTCTTAGGAGCGCGCTTGGTATTTTGAAAGCTTGTCTTACCCTTTACTGGTGTCCGCCGCTGAAGTCCGGCTGCTTTACGTTGGCTGGATTTTCTAGCTGTTATATGCTTCTCGACACCACCTAACTCATCACTATCTGACTTGGGGCGCGATTGTTTTGGGTTCTTCTGAAGGTCCGCTATTTCATCCGCTTCAAGGTTCCGCCACTGCCCAATTTCTAAGCCACCCCCCATGAGTGTGCCAATGCGGATACGAACAAGCTTGGTGACCCTAATATGTACGGCCTCAAACATAATACGGATTTGGCGTTTCAGCCCTGTATCCAGCACAATACGTAAACGGCGTGGAGAAATACGTTTAATCGACTTCGCCGCGGCTCTGCCCTCTGGAGTATGCACACCCTTCAGTAGCTTATCGATGATCTCATTATCAAAGGCCTGATTCACCGTAACGAGATATTCCTTTTCCACCTTCTGACTAGGGTGAGTAAGCTTTAATGCTAAATCACCATCATTAGTCAGGACTAACAGGCCTTCAGAATCCTTGTCTAGCCTGCCAACATTTTTAAGATGATGCAGATGAGGTGGTAGGGCTGCGTAGATCGTCTCCCGCCCTAGTTCATCACTTGAGCTACTGACAAGTCCACGCGGTTTATTAAATAGAATCACCTCCGTGGCCTTGGGGCTGACTACCTTACGGCCCACGCGCACGCTATCATCTGGCTCCACGCGAGCGCCTGGAGTAGTGACGCGTGAGTTATTAATATAGACGTCACCCTCTTGGATAAGGACATCACATGCCCGGCGCGAACCTACACCACAGGAGGCAAGGTATTTATTGAGGCGAGTGCCAGTGGATTTCTCGGACATGCTATTAATGATGAAATAAAGATGAAAAAACCCGCCCGGATGGAGTCCAAGGGCGGGTTTGAAATTGAATATAGATCAACCAGTAAAGACTACGCCTCAGGCTTTGTCTTAGGCAGGCCGATTGGGCTCTTGCCTTTTTTCCACTGGCCGCGCTCCTTGAGCAGCTTAATACGCTCGAAACGCTTAAGAACTGAGCGTTTACCGCCGGCTCCACCGGATATCTTGAGAGATGCGTGTTTGGACATAATTCGTTAGAGTATGTGGTTAAATGATAGCTAAGATTAACGCTTAGAGAACTGGAACTTCTTACGAGCACCTGGCTGACCGTATTTCTTACGCTCTTTCTGACGAGGATCACGGCGCATGAGGCCGGCTTCTTTCAGGGCAGGACGAAGTTCTTCATCGTGCTCACAAAGGGCACGGGCGATACCAAGGCGGATAGCACCTACTTGGCCGGACATACCGCCACCTTTAGCAACGACGGTGACGTCAAATTTGTTCAGGAGGTTGGCCTTTTGGAAAGGCTCAAGCACGGAGTTCTGAAGTGTTAGTGTGGGAACATAGTCCTCAAAAGGGCTATTGTTGATGGTGATCTCGCCGGTTCCGGCGGTAACCCAGACGCGTGCGACGGATGTCTTGCGGCGGCCTGTGGCACAGTATGTTGTAGCTTCGCTCATTAGAATAGTGAGTTAAAAATTTTAGAATATTAGGATTAGGCGATTTCGTATGTCTCAGGCTGTTGTGCCTCGTGACCGTGCTCTGCGCCGACAACGACCTTGAGTTTTTTATAAATGGCATCACCCAGCTTGTTGTGAGGAACCATACCGCGGACAGCACGCTCAAGCAGAAGCTCAGGGCGACGCTCACGGACTTTACGAGGAGTTTCAATCTTCTGATTACCTACATACCCTGTGTAGTGAGTGTAGATTTTCTCTGATTCCTTGTTACCACTGAGGACAACTTTTTCAGCGTTGGTGATGATGACGTGGTCACCTGTATCAACGTGAGGGGTGAAGATAGGCTTGTGCTTACCACGGAGGAGGTTAGCTGCCTCTACGGCGACTTGACCGAGGATTTTATTCTCGGCATCGATGACGTACCACTTGCGCTCGACGTCCTGTGCTTTAGCTGAAAAAGTTTTCATTGCTCTTGGTTTTTATAATATTTATTGACCTGTTACAGTCGGCTTCCCAGGACTGACTTACCAGTATGATAAACCTGCCCACCTCATATCGAGGGGCGCGCAAACTAGAAGTGAGCTCAGGGCATGTCAATGCAAATCTAGGAGAGTTTTTTAAAAAATAATCTATTTTGCCAATGCTAAGATTCCACCACGGGCAGGCTTGGAAATTGACATAACGGCGTCCGAGACACATGCTGAGGGGCGTGCAGCCACCTGATAAGTCGGAGAACCAAGAGTTCAAAAAAGATTCAGAACACCCTTCCTTTAAACAAAGACTCTGGGAGATTATTTTCGAGGCGGAAACACCCTCCGGCAAGTTCTTCGATGTCGCTTTACTCTGGGCCATCATTATTAGTGTAGCGGCAGTGATGCTGGAGAGTATCCAGCCTATTCATGAGCTTTACCATACCCAGCTCCTCATCGTAGAGTGGATATGCACGATCATTTTCAGCCTTGAGTATGTGCTTCGAGTCTGGCTGGTGCGGCGGCCGAAAAAGTATATTTTCAGCTTCTACGGTATTGTGGACCTGGTTTCCTGTCTACCTAGTTACCTCGCTTTGATATTTACTGGTGGCAGCCACTTCATTGTCATCCGTATTATCCGCCTCTTGCGGATGTTCCGCGTGTTAAAGATGCTTGGCCATGTGCGCGGGGCTCACACCATTCTTAGTGGTTTAGCCGCCTCACGGGCCAAGATCACGGTATTTTTCTTTGCTGTTCTCATCTTTGCCATGCTAGCTGGCACGTTGATTTATGTTGTGGAATCGGGTCAAGAGGGTACCAAGTTTACCAGTATACCTATTAGCATCTATTACGCGATTGTTTCCATCACTACGGTTGGCTACGGCGATCTCTCGGTGGAGACACCACTAGGGCAGCTCATTACCTCGCTCATGGTGCTGGCTGGTTATGCCATCATTGCTGTGCCCACAGGTATTGTTGCCAGTGATATGGTGCGTGAGGCTCTTCAAGATGAAACCACCCATGCTTGTCCCAGCTGCGGCACTCACGGTCATTTGGAGGATGCAGTCTACTGCCGAAAGTGTGGAGAAAAGCTGAATGAATGATTTTTTTCTCTACTCTAGCAGTATTTCTGCTTGAGTGTGGCCATGTGGGTCTGGTCAAAACTTTCTGGAGCCAAGTGGATGGACGCTTGGGAAGACCGCTTTTATGGTAATCCCAACGCCGTCATCTCTAAGCTCAAATCACAGAAAACCGTCCGTGTAGAGGTCTATACGGAAACCCAAGAGGAGGCTGAAGGGATTCAAACGCAGTTTGGCGGCAGTATCCGTAAATTAGTTCACCAGAACTGGGCTGCCATTACAGAGCCTCAGCGCCCTCCACTCCGCATTCGCAGCTCTCTGATTATTTCTGGATCACGCGATGCAAATGCGCGACACAAACTCCAAGAGGAGTTCCCTAGTAGACATATCATCCAGATTCCTGCGGATATGGCTTTTGGCACCGGAGATCACGCCACCACATCCACGTGTATGCGTTTCCTCGTAGACATCGCCAAAGAGAGAACAAAAAATGGACAGCCATGGAGTATGCTCGACCTAGGCTGCGGCAGTGGAGTTATCGCCATTGCCGCCAGCATGCTGGGTGCGGAGAGTTGTCACGCAATGGACTTCGATCCCCAAGCGGTCAAAGTCGCCCAGCGTAATACCACCCGCAATGAGGTAAGTAACATCACCGTCACGGAGACCGATGTCCTCAAATGGAAACCAGAGCGGCAGTGGCCAGTGGTGGTAGCCAATATGTTTTCCACCATTCTCCAGCAAGCATTCCCCACCATCGTTCAGGCTATGGAAAAAGATGCCGATCTGGTAATCTCCGGAATTCTTTACGAACAATGGGAGGAAACCTGTGCCGTAGCGGAAAAATGCGGCCTAACATTTCAGCAAATCACTCGCAAAGGAAAGTGGACCACCGCACGAGGCCGCTTCAAATCCTGAAAAATCTCCCCTCTGTGCGGCAATAAACTTGCATCAACGCAATCATGGAGTAACAAACCTTCACCGCTCTGGAGGAGGGTAATCATGGAAATCGCCATTGACCCGCTCCGGGACAACTGCAACCAACCAATTTTACTCCATGGACTCCATTTCATCACGCGTTGATAAGGTCGCCCCTTCGCTCACACTCTCTGTTACCAACCAAGCCAAAGCTATGAAAGCACGTGGCGAAGAAGTTTACGGATTGGCTGGTGGTGAGCCTGATCAGGACACTCCTGATTTTATTAAAAATGCCGCTATCGAAGCGCTCAACGAAGGCCACACTAAGTATACTCCTGCTGCTGGTATTCCTGAACTTCGCGAAGCAATCGCAGAAAAACTCAAAACGGAAAATGGCATTGAATATGACCCACGCCAAGTAGTGGTCAACAGCGGCGCTAAGCAATCTTGCTTTAATGCCATTCTCGCCGTAGTCGAAGAAGGTGACGAAGTCATCATCCCCTCCCCTTACTGGGTCAGCTACCCTGAAATGGTCCGCCTTGCTGGAGGTGAGCCAGTTTTAGTAGAAACCACAGCTGAAAATGATTGGAAAATCACACCTGAGCAGTTCGAGGAAAACATGACGGGCCTCACCAAAATGATTATCCTCAACACTCCGGGGAACCCTACAGGCTCTGTTTACTCTGCGGAGGAACTCAAAGCCCTCGGTGATGTAGCACTCTATGAGGACATTATCATCCTCTCTGATGAAATCTACGAGCACCTCGTTTATGGTGAGACCAAGCACACCAGCATCGCCTCCCTCAGCAAGGATCTCTATAACCTCACCATTACCGTCAATGGTTTCTCCAAGGCATATTCCATGACCGGATGGCGTGTTGGCTACGCGGCTGCTCCTACCGAGCTCGCTCAGGCTATGTCCAAAATCCAAGGTCACACCACTTCCAATGCTACCACTTTTGCACAGTATGGAGCTCTCGCCGCACTCGGCGGAGGCGCTGATTTCATTAAAGACCTCAATGCTGAATACGATGTTCGCCGGCAATTCGTCCACAGCAGACTAAGCACCATCCCTAACATTAAGGTAACAGAACCACAGGGCGCTTTCTACTGCCTCATCGATACCACAGGCCTCGGACTTACTTCCGTTAACCTCTGTGATAAACTGTTAAACCGCTACCGCGTGGCTGCTGTGCCAGGCATCGCCTTTGGCAATGACAACAGTATCCGTATCAGCTACTGCACCACCTTGGATGTTCTCAATGAAGGTTTAAGCCGCTTTGAGGAATTCTGCAAAGCGCACTAATCACGCTATCCAAGAACCCTCTTTCTACACGGCGCATTGATTAAAATGCGCCGTGTTTTTTTATTGCTCTAACTACTGCCGATGGAGGCTATGAATAAGAAACATGATCTAAAATCAAGCCTGCTGCAGGAGCACAATAAGGCGCCCGACCATTGGGTAATTCACTAGACTGATTTAATAGCCCAGTAAGATCATCTAACCTCAAACGCCCCTGGGCGGCATAAACGGCAGACCCTGTTAGCATGCGTGCCATTTTATAAAGAAATCCATTCCCTGTGTAGGTGATCCGATAACCCTCCGCCGTTGTCACGAGATCACAACGGCTCAATCTCCGTGTGTATGATGTTTCCTCCGTCTCATTACCACGTTTAGCAGAGAAGGCACGGAAGCAGTGCTCACCTTCAAGAATTTCCAAAGCTTGCTTGAGGGTAGCTGGATCTAACTGTCGGGGTAAATGCCAAGCCAGCCCAGCTTGTAGCGGTGGCAGAACGGGGGCAAGGCAGAGGTCATAGGTATAGGTTTTTGCCACTGCGGAAAAACGGGCATGGAAATCTTCATCTACTTGCTCGCAGTCCATGGCGCGAATGGTGGCTGGCAGCTTGGTATTCACGGCTGGCACCCAGTTATAGGGATTCATATTAAACCCCTCCGGCGTATCAAAATGCGCTATTTGCCCCAATGCATGCACACCAGTATCCGTCCGCCCAGAGCCCTGAATACGGATCTCCTGCTTAGCAACTTCAGAGAGTGCTTGCTGTATCAAGTCCTGAACCGTGTTTCCGCTAGGCTGGGTAGCCCAGCCCTCGTAAGGTCTCCCGTCATACGCGATGGTGAGTTTAAGTCGCACGCACATCTAATATGCCGTGTGGGAAAAAATTGCACGCAATAGTGTCTGAATTTTAATCCCGATTATGTCTAAATGTATATTCTGGGCCGAAACCATCATACACCTTCACAGAGCCTCATGCTTAAGATCACAGCTGAGGAGCTGGCACCCGGCGCAGCATACGTATTCCATTTTCAGAATCGCCACCTGTTAGCGTCTCAAAATCTAGCCAAACCGCCTGCCGAGGAAGCAATTCTGCAAATTTATCTGGCCACTCGACTACCATGACACCTGCTTCATCAAGATACTCATCCCAGCCGATACGGAGAACCTCCTGCACGCTATCCATCCGGTAAAAATCAAAGTGAAAAAGTGGTAATCTGCCACCACCATACTCATGCGCTAATGAAAAAGTAGGGCTAGTTACTTGGGCATCACAGCCAAGACCTGCCGCCAGCCCTTTGGTAAAATGTGTCTTCCCCGCACCCAGTCCACCACGGAGCGCCAGCACATCACCAGCCACTAGCTGCTGGGCAAAACTCTCACCAAGCTCAATCATACCCTTGGGGCTATTCACCCGCTGCTGCCACTGCTTTTCTAACACACTCATATTTCTTACACAGACTGACCGCCAAAGCCATGCACGGTGAAATCAATAAGATCTTTAAGCATCGTCTCACGATCAATCTCTACCACCTGATCATTAGTTCCAGAGCTCAGCTGCATAGCTTTTTGCCCAAGACCGTGGTATTGAATAACAGCTCCAGATGCAAAAACAATCCGTTTTACAACCTGTGGCGCGCTCATATGAGGGAAGTGCTTCAGCAGTGCCAAGGCAAATGCACGAAAAACATCGGTATAAAGATTTTTACTCGTGGCAGGAATATCATAATCTGATTCGATCAGATAGCGTGCAACTAATCTAAGCATCAACCCAGAGCTAACACCGCATTCCTCTGGCATTACTGTTGGGCGTATCAGCGCATGCATAATACGTTCGAGAGGGATTTTCTCTAACGATCCATGTTTCTGTAATTCCTCTTCTAGGAGCCGGATACGGTATTCATTAATGGGATTCATACAGAGCTTTACCGTCTCCTGAATCAACCCTTCTTTACCGCCAAAATGATAACTGACACTGGCTAGATTAACGCCCGCTGCATTGGTCACATCGCGTACGGAAACAGCCTCAAATCCTTTTTCTGCAAAAAGAGCCCAGGCTGCTTTTAAAAGCTGTTTTCTTGTATCCATTTTTCAATATCTTTAATAACAGCATTATATCAGGTCAAGATTAAACGGCTGTATAACTTAACTCCACACTTCCCATCTCATCACCATTATGCGAAGTCTACGCCATGCCTACAGCTATTCACCTCATTCATGGCGATTGTCTTGAGAAAATGAAAAACATGCCCGCTGGAGAAACTAATCTCGTGGTTACTTCACCTCCCTATAATCTGGGAATTAACTACAATACCTATCAAGACACCAGTGACCGATCCGCCTTTATCACCTGGTGTTTAGAATGGGCAACAGAGGTAAAACGTGTGATGTCAGAGGATGCGTCTTTTTTCCTCAACGTAGGCGCAGCCCCTAGTAACCCGCTGTTACCCCACCAACTTTTACTCGCACTAACAGACACAGGAAAAACTCCACTATTCACACTCCAGAACACCTTCCACTGGGTTAAATCCATCTCGGTCCAAACACGCACAGGAGAAACTGTTAGCGCCGGCCATTTCAAACCTATTAATAGCAAGCGCTACGTCAATGACTGCCATGAGTATGTCTTCCATCTCACCAAATCTGGCACAGTACCTCTAGATCGACGTGGCGCAGGAGTCCCCTATGTTTATAAATCAAACATCGCACGCTGGGGGCATACGGAGGGGAAAGATAAGAGATGCCGGGGTAATACTTGGTTTATTCCTTACGATACCATTATGAGTAGAAGTAAAGACAGGCCACACCCAGCGACATTCCCAGTAGGCCTCGTCGAGCAGTGTATCCGTATCCATGGTCAGGGTGAAGCCACTAATTTGTTAGACCCTTTCAATGGTATCGGCACTTCCGCAGTAGCAGCATACCGCTCTGGTATAAGCTCTTACACTGGATTTGATATTGATGAAGATTACCTCGCAGTCACCCATGAGCGTCTACGTGCGGAGGAAGAGGAGGAAACTGAACTTTTCTAACTAAAAATACTATCAACACCCCATTAGCCAGCCCCCCAAAGCTCGCACTGGCACCTATGCAAGATGTCACAGACTTGCCCTTTATGCGTGTGATGCAGCGCTACGGCGGACCAGATATCTACGTTACGGAATACTTCCGCGTGCATGCGGCGTATCAGCTTGAGAAGCATATCCTACGCAGCATCACGGATAGCCACACAGGCAGACCCGTTTATGCTCAGATGATTGGCCAAGATATCACTGCTCTCGTTCGCTGTGCTCAAGAATTACTAACCTATCCAGTAGCGGGAATTGATATCAATCTTGGCTGCCCTGCACCCGTGGTCTGCCGTAAGGATGCAGGAGGAGGACTACTACGGAAAACTGATCATCTAAACAGGATTCTCGGCGCTCTACGCGCCACCATCCCAGGGAAATTCACCGTAAAAACCCGTGTGGGCTACCATTCACATGAGGAATTCAATCATTTGTTAAAGATTTTTAAAAGTCACGGTATTGATACCCTTACTATTCATGGAAGAACCGTCATGGAACGTTACCGCACTCCCATCCATACCAGCTGTATTCGCACGGCTGTGGAGCAGATGAACTGCCCGGTGATCGCCAATGGTAACATCGTGGATGCGGAGACAGGTATCGGTCTCGCTCAGCGAACTGGAGCTGCCGGGCTGATGATCGGCAGAGGTGCTATCCGTAATCCATGGCTCTTTTCTCAGCTTCGAGACGCTTTCTTAGGGCATACGCCCAAGATCATCAAACGATCTGATTTGTTTGAATACATCATGGATCTCTACCAAGAGCTCGCTAGCTACCAGCAGCACTCTGGGCAGGGGAAATTTGATGCGCGCAAGCACGTACAACGGATGAAAAAATACATGGTCTACATCGCCCAAGGGCTCGATTCAGAATTTGAATACCTCATAAGGCGCAGCACCACAGAGGAGGAATTCCAGACTATCTGTCAGGATTTCCTTAATTCCCCTGACAGCCTTCCCCCCCGCCCCCCTGAGGACTCCAAGCTGTTCTGTGGATTCGCTGCATTGCGCAGTGACGCCTGACGTGCTACTTAGTTACCCGTGTCTGATCTATCACCTACCACAGCCAAAGACGAACCACTTATCCAAGTGCGTGGGCTACACTGCTATTTTGGTGAAAAACATGTATTAAGAGGTGCTGATCTGGATGTTTACCGTGGTGAAACACTATGTATGCTAGGGACTTCTGGTGGTGGTAAAAGTGTGATGGTCAAACACATGCTCGGCCTCATGCAGCCCGATGAAGGCAGTGTAAAAATCGATGGCGTAAATATCTCCACCATGGACGAACGGGCGCTGAGCCCCATACGAAAAAAAGTAGGTATGATGTTTCAGAATGGCGCCCTGTTCGACTCCATGAACGTGGCACAGAATATCGCTTTCCCTTTACGCGAAGACGGCATCAAAGATCTAACAAAAATTAATGAGCGCATCGCTGAAGTCCTAGAAATCGTCCGCCTCCCCGGACAAGAAAAAACCATGCCCTCTGATCTCTCCGGAGGGATGCGCAAGCGGGTGGCACTGGCTCGTGCGATCGTTGATCGCCCCGCGTGCGTCTGTTATGATGAGCCACATGCTGGACTAGACCCGATTACCGCAGACTCCATCGACCGCCTCATTAAGCGGCTTCAGAATGAATACAATATGACCAATATCGTGATTACTCACGAGCTACGGAGTGTTTTCCGTATCGCCGATCGTATTGTATTTATGAAAGAAGGTGTTGTTTACTGGGTCGGCACACCTCCAGAGATGAAGGCCAGCACTGATCCTGTGCTGGTGCAATTTCTCTCTGGAATTGCGCATGATGGAGAAAAATGGGCCAGCGATCTGTAATTTTCAGTAACTAGGATGAGCGAAGATTGTCTCTTGCATCTAAGCCCAAACCAAGGGAAACTATCATCATGCCCGCACGGGAAAAACGACGCGAGACAACAGCCGGGCTTTTTGTCCTCATCGGTTTGTTGCTCTTAGGTGTACTGGTCATCCAATTTGGCCGCTTTGGAGATCGCTTCACAGATCACTACCCACTGTATATTGAGTTCCCGAATACTGACGGCATCATCAAAGGCAGTGAGATTAGACTTCGTGGCGCTAAAGTAGGACGCGTAGCCACTCAGCCAGAACTCACTCTCGGGAGTGCATCCAGCTCCGTAAAAATGGAAATGCGTATCCGAGACAATGTAAAAATCCCCCGTGACTCCGTATTTCAAATCAGCTCCTCAGGATTCATTGGTGACAAATTTATTGATATCCAACCACCTGAAATAGAAAGTGGTGAATATTTTGAATCTGGTGAAACGATCATGGGCGCAGGTGCCGGTGGCTTTGATGCCATCAAGACAGATGCTCAAAACATCGCCAAGGACGCCAGTCTCCTCCTCAAGGATGCTAAGAAAACATTTGTAAAAATCGATGAAGCTCTGGATGAAATCACAAGAGTCGGTGAGAACCTTAATGTCACCATGCAGAAGGTAAACGCAGGATTCCTCTCAGATAAAAACATCGAAAATCTCAGCAAAGCCATCAGCAACTTTGAAACGGCATCACAAGACATCGCATCCGCATCCAAAGATCTAAAACCAACTATTGCCGAGGCCCAAAAAACCATGGCAAGCCTCACCGGAGCTGCAGACTCAGCAGATGCCCTCTTTACGAATGCCCAGAAAGAAATTAAACATATCGAGCCCGCCCTACGTGATCTCCCCAAAGCAGTAAAGAGTATCGCCAGAGCTGCCGATAAGGCAGAAGATACAATGGCTGCCTTACAAAACAAAAATGGCCTTGTAGGAACCATGGCATACGATCGTGAAACAGGGAATAACGCTAAAGAGTTCGTCCGTAATCTCAAACGCTACGGTATTCTCCGCTACCGTGATGACGCCACCAAAGACGAGCGTGATCCACGTAATAAGTTCCGCGGTAGCCGCAGGTAACCTAACTACTACTCTTTTTCCCTGCCCATGAATACCAATGAGCCACGTATCTACCTGCTGCCAAACCTCATGACGGCTGGCAACCTCTGCTGTGGATTTTTTGCCGTGCTCACTATTTTCAAAGGAATGGAGTTAAATGACTTCGCAGCGGCCTACCCCTTTTATGAAAAAGCCATTCTCCTGATATTCGGATCATGCCTCTTTGATTTGTTAGATGGTAGACTCGCTCGTATGGGTGGTCAAGAGTCCCCATTTGGCCAAGAGTTTGACTCCATCGCAGACGTGGTTTCATTTGGGATGGCTCCAGCGCTCTTGGTCTCAAAAGCTGTTTTATTTAATCTTCCCAGTAAGATTGGCTGGGCCATTGCCTTCATTTACCTCCTCTGCGGAGCCATGCGGCTAGCGCGCTTCAACTGCCTCGCCAACATGCCAAAACAACCAGGTGATAGTAATGACTTCCGTGGTATCCCCATCCCCATGGCAGCTGGCTTTATCGCATCGATCACCTTTTTACTGATCGATTTTAGTAAAAACGAACCAGGAAATGATCTTGGATTCTGGAACTACGTACTGGGCGCTACCATGCTTGGACTCTCTGCACTGATGATTAGTAATTTAAAATACCCCAGTTTTAAAAAGATAGATCTCCAGACCAAGGGGACTTTTCTCAGTATCATCGCAGGAGCCATCATCATCGTGTTACTACTGAATGAAAATACCCGCTGGTACACCCCGACCATTATCTTTTCTCTTTATCTCCTCTACGGCCTGATTCGCCCCCTACTCTCTAAAAACTGGCGACAAAACATAGAGCACCTCATCGACTCTGATGAAAAAACAGACCTATAGACAAATTCGTTTACTTTATTTGCCAGCTTAGCCTATCACATTGACTTCCTATATGTTACAAATAAGTTAAGCCATCATCTTAGCCATTATTGGCTCAACCAGCCTGCCCCATGTCTGCCTCATTCCGGACTCGTCCATCCATTCTCCACATCTGCTTATCGTTACTGATACTCATCACCTTATGCGAGTCCACTCAGGCACGCACGGTCAGTAGAGTGATTATTGATGCTGGCCACGGAGGTAAAGATAAAGGTGCGCTCCGAGGTAGAGTGTATGAAAAAACATTAGCCCTCTCCGTCGCCAAACGTGTAGAGGCCCTACTAAAAGCCAAAGGGATTCCAGTGACCATGACTCGCCGGAGTGATAAGTTTATTTCACTAACAGACCGAGCCGCCATTGCCAACCGCTATAAAAATGCCGTTTTCGTCAGCATCCACTTTAACGCCCACACCAGTTCACGCTACCACGGTATAGAAAGCTACTACTACGGTAAGGAAGGAAGTAAGCTAGCTGCCCACATTCATTTACGGCTCCTAAGCCGCCTAAAAGCCAAAGACCGGAGATCTCGCCAACGTAAAGGTCTAGCCGTCCTAAGACTTACACGCTGCCCAGCAGTGCTCATCGAATGTGGCTACATCAGCAACTACACAGAACGAAAACGCTGCATCACCTCCGCCTACCAGTATAACTGCGCGCGCGCCATTGCTGATGGTATCATGGCGTATAAAAACTTCCGTAAGTAAACCCCGACCTAACAAATAGCAAGAGCAGCTATCCTCACATGGTTGACTTCGGAAGCATTTCCACATCTGGTAGCGCTTCATTTCCTCCATGGCACATGGCGAAACTGAGCTTCAGAGCTGGGTTCATAAAAAAGACGAATTTCCATGGCTTGTAGCCCGTTTTTTTTCTAGCATAGTGCCATGGCAAAAATTGGCGAACGCGCACATCTAACAGTATCTAGAGAAAGTAGCCCAGGATACTTTTTAAACTCTGATGGCGAGTTGGGCGAGATACTCCTCCCGCGTAATGAAACTATCGGTGACATCAAGCTAGGCGAGGTAGTCGATGTTTTTATCTACTGTGATTCTGAAGACCGCCCCATCGCAACGATGAAAAGCCCCCTCGCTATGCCCGGAGAGTTTGCCACACTACGCTGCGTTCAGGTCACCGAGATTGGCTCCTTTTTAGACTGGGGCCTCGCTAAAGACCTTCTCTTACCATTTCGCGAGCAACAAAGCAGACCCGATGCGGGGAAATCTTACGCTGTGCATATCTATGTAGATCCCAAAAGCGGACGCATCGCTGCATCAAGACGCATCGGCAGATTTCTTAAAAAAACTCGCCCTGACTACCAAATAGGCCAACAGGTAGATCTCAGGATTTACGCCAAAACAGATCTCGGATACAAAGCCATCATCAATGGAGAATACTCCGGTGTGCTCTTTGCCAATGAAGTGTTTCAAGATCTACAACCTGGTGAACAAACCACAGGCTACATCACCAACTTACGCGATGACAATAAAGTAGACCTCTCTCTTTATCAGGCTGGAAAAACAGGTATTGATGCTTTGGAAACACGTATCCATGAAGAGCTCCATGCCAGAGGTGGCTACTGGGAACTTTGTGATTCCAGTCCAGCAGAAACCATTTACCAAGAACTTGGAGTCAGTAAAAAAACCTTCAAAAAAGCAACAGGTGCGCTATTTAGAAAACAACTTATTACCATCAACAAAGATGGAATTCGCAGTGTAAGCCAAACCTAACAAATTTAATATTTACAAAAACCAAATGGAATAAATCCCCCTCCTAGTCTCTCTCATAGAATAAACTCATGAGCCTGAAACCCATTATTTACACTGCTATTACTACTATTCTTATTATGTTTGGAATGAAATTAATCCGCGGCTCAGAAGAGCTTGTCACAGAAAATGGTCACGTCTCCGCCACCATATTACCTATGGACCAGACAACGGCACAGACAAAATATGACACAGCCACCTTTGGTATGGGATGATTCTGGGGACCTGATTCCGAGTTCGGAAGTATCCCCGGCGTCCTGCGCACCCGTGCCGGCTACTGTGGTGGCAGTAAGGAGAAACCCACCTATCGCAGTATGGGGGATCACACGGAAGCTGTATCTATTGACTTTGATCCCACCGTAATCAGCTATGAAACATTATTAAACTATTTCTGGAATGGTCATCGTTGCGAATTAAACCAATCAAACACTCAGTATATGAATGCCATTTTTTATCAAAATAATGCGCAAAAAGAAATCGCTGAAAAATCACTCAAGCAACAAGCAAAACAGCTCGGTATAGCCATCGACGGTATAAAAACAAAGATCCTCCCTGTGCGAGAATTTACTTATGCAGAAGGCTACCATCAGAAATACCACCTCAGAAGTGGCAGTGATCTCCGGGAGTTTCTTCAAGAAATCTACCCAGATGCCAAATCAATGGCAGACTCCACTGTAGCCACAAGACTCAATGCTTATCTCGGCAGTGGCTCTAGTAAACATTGGCCATCTTTTCTCAAGGAATTATCCAGCTATGGACTCCCAGAAAAACTAGAGGCTCAAATTAGAAAAATAGCAGAACAAAAGCGATAGATAACGCACTAGCTACAGCGAGCATGACTCCTCATGACCACCAATCTCACGCCCCCTCTCAATATCCTCTATCAGGATGAGTGGTTAGTTGCCGTTGACAAACCACCAGGCCACCTCGTCCACCCTGCCGATAACCCTCAAGAGGGTGACCAGGTAACCATGAAAATCCTCCGTGATCAGTTAGGTAAGCTAGTTTATAACGTTCACCGTCTCGACCGCCCCACCACAGGCGTTTTACTCTTTGGCATTGATAACGTAGTCGCCAAACACCTACATCGTGCACTAGAACGGCATGAAATTAAAAAAACCTACCTTGCCATTTCCCAAGGAACTCCTGAGCAAGATCAATGGCAATGCCACGAGCCCATTCAAAAAGATCCAGATCAGCCCATCCGTGAAGCTCATACAAGCTTTCGTGTATTAAAAAAATCAACTATCCAAAAAACTCACCTAACACTCATTGAGGCCACTCCGCATACAGGAAGATTTCATCAAATACGTCGCCATTTACTCCATGCTGGACTACCTATCACAGGCGACTATCGCTACTCCGGCATTGAAAAATCTAACCATCTAGGAGAAATTCTAGGCACTGGCTCACGGATGCTACTGCAAGCTCGTGCCATTGCGTTTGATCATCCCATCACTGGAGACCCCATCCATATTCAGGCTCCTCCAGACCCTCAATTCACCCGCTGCTTCCCCCATTATTTTAAATCATGAAGCGTCAGCATGTACCCTCACCTAATCGTCTATACCATTGGTATCAAACAGGTAAAATCACTCGCCCACAATGGCTAGAAGGCATGAGGCAACACTTCCTCCTCGCCCTCCAGGAAATCAACGAAGACCGCTCAGACCCACAGCGCGCAATATTAGAAACCTGGCGATGCAAAAACGCTGCACGACGTTTAACCAAGGAGCATACCGAGTCCGAGCTGCGAGAGGTCTTTATGTCGTTGAGTGAACTGGATAATTTCCCACCTTCCACCTATCTCTGGAATGCCGATCAGTTAGATATTCCTCTCCACTGCTTTCTGCGTGAAAAAAGAGCGCCTGTACTGCGTTTCACTAAAATGGTTATTCGCCGGCTCACCGCCGAACTAAGCATCGAATACGGAGGGGTAAAACCCAAAGAACGTATCCGTGAAACCATCTCACTACGCCGTGATTGGCGCGGAACGATGGTGGTGGAGTCACGTGACTAAGTGATAAAGTCCCTCTTAAAATAATTTGCGACTTTTTTGTATCCTGCCTGTTTCATTTCACAACCTTAACACACAAATATGAAACTAACACTAACAAACACAACCGTCATCTTCGCTTTTCTTATAACAACTCTAACTTCCACAGCAGGACCAAGAGGAGCAATAAAAAAAGGTCTCAATCCTCACAAAGCAAACCCCGCCGAATTAGCTAGACGCGCGGCGACTAAAGAAGAGGAAATTCTCTACAAAATAGATAGTAAAGCGTGGCAAAAAGACCCCGAAGCACGCGACTATCGATCTGAAAATCTACGTGAATATACTACCCACACCTACAAAAGAATTGTTAAACTTCTTATACTAGGTGCTATTGAGGAGGCAGATGGAAATAGCTTCAAAACCCAACATAACAATATTGTAACCACTGCGAAAGCCGCTAATACCGATGGCCTAGACGCCACCGAGAGACAATCTATCCGCACCCAGCTCAATACATTAAATACCGAGATCAACTCCGCTATAACAAAGGCTGAACAAGGCACTGATCGAACACCGCTAGTTAACCGTGCCCAGCACCGCTTCGAGGAGCGTATTAAATTTGGTATCAAATCTGGTAGACTCAGCACACTTGAAGCATCTAGCCTACGTAGAAAAGTGATTAAATTAGAAAAACTCGAAGAACGCCTCAAAGCAGGAAAAGACCTTTCCTCTACTGAACGCGAACGCCTTATGGAGGAAGTTTTAGAGCTTCACAGAGATTTAACAAAAGCGCTCCGCAGCTAGCCTCAATCTCATATTTCTCTCTTCAAAGTCACTGGGAACACCCAGTGACTTTTTGTTTTCTATGCATGAACTTACTTGCCGTTACAAACTATACTGAGATACTGACCTCTGCAATGAGTTGGAAATTACACAACGCCATGTGGCCAGGTTTAGTAGGGAAGGAGGAAAATTCCACCGAGCCTCCTATCACCTTAGAAACCATGCTCGATCTCACCCAAAACTCGCAGAACTCTGTGGGTGGATACGATGGTGTTGATATGTTTTTGTTTTTCCCCCATCTTGATATTGATGCCCAAGAGGATGATATTCGGAAATTAGCCGATCATATCGCTGAGCGGGGGCTCAATGTTGGTACAGTAGTGGCTCCCATCTGGAAGGAAACTGGCGGTGGAAGTGCCATGGGCAGCTCGAAAGATCGGGAAAATTTTATCCTCTCCGTAAGAAAGGCCTGCCGCTATGCAGGCATTCTCCGCGATCATGGAGTACGCACTTACGGCAGCATCCGGATTGATTCCGCAACCAGCGTGGATGAATGGATCAAGAACCCAGCTGAAGGCACCCGCCTGATCGCGCAAACATTTCAAGAGTGTGGACGTATTGCAGCCGATCATGATGAAATACTCGTAGCAGAAGGTGAAATCTGCTGGGGCGGTATGCACTCATGGCAAGATATGTTGAATTTATTAGAAGAAACAGACATGCCAGCTAACGTTGGCTTCCAGGCGGATCTTGCACATACCTATCTCTATATGCTCGGTTACAATGCCCCTGAACATCGTTTACTCCACACAGGCTACACCGAAGAAGAATTCTGGGACGCCTATAAACACATGACAGATCAACTCCGCCCATGGACTTATGATTTTCATGTTGCACAAAATGATGGCACCGTCCATGGCTCTGGCGACCACGATAAAACAGGCCGTCACTGCGCCGCTGATGACTCCAATGGCAAACTCGACATCACCCGGTGCGCCAGTTATTGGCTACTGAATAAACATGGGAAACCACGCAAAGAAATTCAGCACATCTGCTGGGATGGCTGTATGCTACCTAACAGTAAACTTCTACAGCCATCCACTTGGGATACCATTCTCAGCACCATGCAAGCAATCCGCACTCAATATCAACAAACTCATCATTAATCATTTATGAAAATAGGAATGAACATGCACCTCTGGTCTACTCATGTTACCGAGGAACACTTCACTGATATCGAACAGCTCAAAGCAATCGGCTACGATGGAATTGAGATCTTTCTCGCAAACTCAGATCGCGCCAACTATGAAAAAGTAGGCAGCTTCTTGCAATCAATTGATCTAGAAGTCAACGGATGTCTAGGCCTGAGCGCTGAACAGAACATCATCTCTAAAGACGCCACCCTGCGCCAAGCAGGTCTTAACAAAATTAAGGAAGCAATCGATAATATGCACGCTGCTGGAGGGAAAAATATCTGCGGACCCTTCCACTCTGCCTTTGGAACTTTCTCCCATGACTGCCCTCATGAAGAGGAATACAAGCGTAGCGCAGAAGTTCTGCACGCCGCCGCTGAACATGCCGCACAAGCTGGAATCACCCTAACACCGGAGGCGTTAAACCGATTCGAATGCTATCTCGTTAATACCATGGCGCAGTTGAAAAAACTTGTTGATATGGTGGATCATCCGAACTTACGCGGCATGTTCGATCCTCACCACGCCAATATTGAGGAAAAATCATTTGCCGAGGCGATTGAGACCATTGCGCCTGTGATGACCCACGTCCACATCAGTGAAAATGACCGCGGCACACCAGGCAGCGGCAATGTGGCATGGGATGAAGTCTTTAGCAGTATCGCCAAAACTGGCTATGACGGCTGGTATTACATCGAAGCATTCTCGCGTGATGACCTTGAGTTTGCCAATGCCATCAACGTCTGGCGTGAGTTCAATCCGCGCATGGATATCTGCCGTGACGGGTACACCTTTACTAAGGCGATGATTGAAAAACACAAAATTTAACATTATGGAATTTGGAAACGAATGCTACACTTGGTTTATGAAAGATTCAGGATCTTTCTGGGAAAATCAGCTTGCCCACATGATAGAAATTACCGCGCAAGCAGGCATGACCGGTATCGAGCCTATTTTCTCATGGATGGGCGATCTAGCAGATCCAGATAAACTCGAAGCATGCTTAGACAAACATGGTATCGAGCTCGCCGCTATTGCCTTCGTTCAAGAATGGAATCACCCTGAAGAAACCTCAAAGGAAAAAGATGCTGCCGAGCGTGCCATTAAACTTCTCTCACGCTTCCCTGATGCCGTTTTTTGCACAGTCCAGATGCCCACTGGTCGTCATGACCTCACACAGCGTCACGCCAACCTCGTCAACAATATCAATGCCGTCTCCCGGCGCGCTGCGGATGCTGGCCTGACCTGTAGCTTCCACCCTAACTCACCGGAAACATCGATTAACCGCACAGAGGAAGATTACTGCTCCATCATCGAGCGGTTAGACTCCACCGTAACTGGCTGGACACCTGATGTAGGGCACATCATCAACGGTGGGATGGATCCACTTAATAAGATGAAGGATTACCAAGAGCTCATTAACCACGTCCACTATAAGGACTGGGATGGAAATCCAGAGTTTACTCTCATGGGCGAAGGAAAGGTTGATCTCATCGGTATTACCAAGTGGCTCAACAATCAGGAATATGAAGGCTGGATCATCTGTGAGGATGAAGCACCTCAAGCAGTGGAT
Organism: uncultured Verrucomicrobiales bacterium; assembly: GCA_937969495.1. Classification (GTDB taxonomy): domain Bacteria; phylum Verrucomicrobiota; class Verrucomicrobiia; order Verrucomicrobiales; family Akkermansiaceae; genus Oceaniferula. Next base: position 33,638 of record CALBVY010000097.1, read on the forward strand.
GATCCTGATGGAGTCACACTCCACGATGGTAAGTGGATTGAGAAAACTCTCCTCCCACTTATTGGCTAACAAATTTTATTTTTTGTGTGATTGCTGTTCGTAGGTACCATCCACCAGAGCCCATGTTCTACTAGATCGTATTCTCCCGCGTTTCTCCCGCGAAGTTCGTCTGCCAGTAGTTCCCTGTCTCGACATGCAGACAGGTCAACCAGCCACCACGCCCCACATCAGTATCAATACACACAGCATGCCCTAGATTCAGCGGCACGTGCTCCTTCTGTGCGGTGTGACCACAGATCATAATCTTCCCTGACATATGCGGCTCTGGAGTGCCAAATTTCTTGTGGATCAGGGTAAAAGGAAGC
>CALBVY010000098.1 GCA_937969495.1 uncultured Verrucomicrobiales bacterium
GGCGGATTCAAAATGTTAAAGAATAATTGTTAGTGCGGAGGTGGCAAATATGCCGTAAGCGTTGTTTTTCACCAAAAAAGACAATGCGAAAGAAATACCGACACCTCCGCGAGGAAGATCGTGGAGTAATATACCGAATGAATAAAGCAGGAAAAAAGCAGAGTGAAATAGCCGAAGCGATAGGCTTTAGCCAAGGCACTGTGAGCAAAGAGCTCAAGCGCAACCTCGGCAAGAAAGGCTACAGAGCTAAGCAAGCTGGAAGAAAAGCCGCTAAAAGGAAAAATGGAAAACGGAGCCGACCTCGTCTGGTCTGTGGAAGCCTCAAAGAGGAGGTCGATAGGCGTTTAAAACTCAAACATAGCCCCGAGCAGATCAGCGGAGCACTTCGGCTAGAGGGAATCGAACTCAGCCACGAGACGATTTACAGCTATATTTCACGAGAGAAAGCGGCAGGTGGGCACCTCTACCAGAGCCTAAGGATCAACGGCAAAAGGCGCTATCGCCGCCGTGCGAAGGCAGGGCGTGTGGGTAAGATAAAAGACCGCGTTGGTATCGAAGAGCGTCCGAAGGCAGTTGAGGAGCGGAGTAGATACGGAGACTGGGAGGTGGACCTGATTGAGGGCAGCAAGGGGAGCGGCTTCCTACTGAGTCTTTACGAGCGCAAGACGCGACTGGGCAAGCTGGCGTATCTTCGAGACAAAGGATCTGAAGGGACGGCCATGGCCATCATCGCCACACTCGGACGCTACAAGGTCAGGACACTGACGTATGACAACGGGCTTGAATTTTCTCGGCATGAGGAAATCAGCGGCGAACTCAACGCGAAGGGCTACTTCTGCGCGCCTTACCATTCCTGGGAAAAAGGCGGAGTGGAGAATTTCAACGGACTTGTGCGGCAATACTTCCCGAAAGGTAGTAGCTTCGCTGGGATCACTCGCCAGAAGCTCCAGCGAGTTGAGAATGAGCTTAATGGACGGCCGAGGAAGACACTAAGGTATCATTCCCCCCTCAGCCTTAAGGGCAAACTAGTGGCATGAACATCGAAATGGAGGTCACGAGTTACTCACATTTGGCGTCGGCTCCGACGAGCCTGGGCAAGACCCATTCTCGCAGCCGCCAAATATGAATAACTCTCGGTTAACGACGAATCACCCCGAACAATAAATCCAACAACGCGAAACCCTACTTGACCAACAATTATTCTTTAACAGTTTGAATTTGCCGTCTATAAAGTAGCACTGCCTGGAAAGAAATATGCAGCATTAAAGATTGTGCGTTCTAGGGAGAACCATCTCGTCACGACACAGCTTCAGAAAGAAGCGGAAATTCTTAAAATACTAGCGCGTAAAGGTAGTCCTCAACTTCTACAACACCAAATAGATTCGGAGCAACGTATCTACAACCTTATCGAGTGGTTAGAGGGTCCAAGCTTTGTTCGAACTGTTGCTAACTACCGTGCGAATCAAACCCAAGAAGGTCGTAAAAATCTTCTGAAATTGATGGTTTCTATATCGGAAGCTTATGCATCCGTTCATCAGCAAGGGGTGATTCATGGAGATGTTCATTCTGGCAATTTGGTCTTGTTGGAAAGTGGGGAGGTATGCTTGATTGATTTTGGTTTTTCTGTAGTCCCAGACTCTTCTTCTGAACTACTCTCAAGCTCTCATCGTGGTGCACGGGGATATTTTTTTGAACCTGAATACGCAAAAGCATTTATTGAAAAAACTACTCGACCACAGGTTTCATTTAAGGGAGAGCAACATATTCTAGCGCATCTGTTATATGAACTCGTAACAGGACATGGATACACTGCATTTCCCACGGACCGGGAAGCAAGTATGAAGGTGTTGGCTGAGTCTTGCCCAAGAACCTTTTCTGAATGGAGCGTTCATCCTTGGCCAGATCTCGAAAAGGTTTTGAGTAAGGCGCTAAGTAGAGATCCTGAAGCACGGTTTGAATCAATTGATGAGTTTGCGCAGCATATTAAAGCAGTGCGAATTCCTGAACGATCAACCTCTTCAAGAAGTAATACCACGCTTTTTGTAGATGCTAATCAATCATTAGCCGATCTGTATCTTGCACAGCTAGATCCAGAGAAAGATCTTTTTCAAGCAGGGCTATCTAAATCTCCGTATTCCTCGATTACCTACGGTAGTGCGGGTATTGCGTATTTTTTATACCAGCTCTCTTTGATTCGAACCGATGCACTCTACTTGTCATGGTCTAAGCTTTGGGTTGAGCGTGCGATTCAAGAGATCGAAAATAAAGGAGAGTCAGCTTTTCTAATGCAGAAAAAGCATGGGGGGAATTCTACCATGTCAAGAGAAGTCGTTGGGTATGTCTCTCCCTACCATACTGAGACAGGGATTTACGCGCTTCAGGCGTTGATTGCACATGCCATGGCAGATAGACAAACCCAATTTCAAGCAGTTAAAGAGTTTCTAGCATTTGCGGATCAACCTTGTGAATGTATTGACCTGACGCTCGGAAAATCGGGGGTTTTAATTGGGGCGTGCATACTGTTTGAGATCAACTCCGATGACCAGATGTTGGAAAAATTTGGTGATCAATTAGCAGACGAAATCTGGCAAGAAATTATTTTGTTGCCACCAATTCAGGAAGAAAAAACTATCTGTTATCTTGGCATGGCGCATGGCTGGGCTGGTATCCTCTACAGTCTTATGAGGTGGTGGAAAGTTAGGGGGGATCGTTTTCCTCTCGGTTTTTATAATAGATTAGAGCAGTTAGCAGCTTTGGGGGTAACTAGCGGAGATGGTTTACAGTGGCCTCGTATCTATGACGTTAACAAGATTTTCCAAGCAGAAGACTTTGACCAAAGTTGGTGTAATGGAACGAGTGGAATGCTTTTTTTGTGGGTTCTGGCTTATCAGTGCGATAAGAATGACAAGTGGCTCAATATCGCAAAGTACGCAGCCAATAATATTATTAGTTCGCGTTCACATATTAATCAGTTGTGTTGTGGCCGTGCTGGTCAAATTTATGCGTTACTCGAGCTTTATCAAGAGACCCAAGATCAAGAATTGCTATCTGAGATTCAAATATTAGCTAAAGCATTACAGCAAAATGCTGATAATTCATTTTTAGCTAATGAATATCGATTCTCCTTATACAAAGGAGAAATTGGGCAGGCTCTTATGTTGGAAGAATTAAGCTGTCCAGACCAGGCAAGTATGCCCTTTTTCGCCAGACAAAAATGGTAAAATGAATTGATCCTCTGGGCTGGCAAGGAATCTGAATACTGAACTATCAGTTGGTATTTTTTGTGAAGTTTTCTTAGTCTAGGGCATGTCTTCGAAGTTGCCGGATGTTGCGCCTAGTTTAGATCGACCTCTTATTCAGATGAATGGTGGGTCTTTGTGTGTTGCGGCACCGCTTTCGATGTCCGAGGCCTGTTTAGCAGCTCCTGCGATCAGGGCGTTGCGGCATTTTCGCTCTGCGGTTACGATGGTGGTGGTCTGTCCAGAGTCTCAGCTGCCATTGTGGCAGGGAATGTCTGAGCTGAATGATGTGGTAGTATATCCTGAAAATGCTCCTTCGCGCAAAATTGCTCAGATTATAGCAGCTTATGATATTCAGTTTGATGCTTCTATTTGCTGGGAGCTTAGTGAGGCGGTAAAGGCCTTTCAGCGTGTGAATATTCCGCAGCGCTTAGGTTATCCGGCAAAGGGTGTGGAGAAATATCTCACGGACCCCATTCATGTAATTGTAGAGCCTGGTCCTATTGAGCACCGAGTAAGATACTACCTTAATCTTCTGAGTCATCTTGGAGCAGAGCCTTTTGTAAGACAGACTTTTTCCACCCCGCCACTCAAAGCTCCAGCGCATAAGAGGTTAATTGCACTGGCTCCAGCTTCTGAATATGGCGTGGCGTATCAATGGCCAATAGACAAATTCAAGGAGCTGATCGAAGCCTATGAAGCAAGTTACGGTGAAGCTGACTGGGTGATGCTGTCTAGTGGAAGTGATAAAATTTCAGCCAAACAAAATGAGGTGTTTAGGAATTTGTTAGGTGAGAGGGTGGTGGATGAGGCAGCAGAAGGAGGGCTTGAGCAAGTGCTGTCTAGATTGCCGTCCTGCAGTGCTCTGGTATCTAGCGATAATGAGCTGGCCCACTTAGCGGCGCATGTGGGGCTACCTGCGGTGGTTGTTTTTGGCCCCAATGAGCCTGAGTGGAAGAGGCCATTAGGAAAACAAAGCCGTGTTGTGCGAGATCACGTAGCATGCAGTCCATGCTACCTTACGCAATGCCCACTTGATATGCGCTGTCAAGATGGAGTAAGCGTGCAGATGGTGCTCACTCAGCTAGAAGCTGCTCTTGCAGAGCGGTATGCTTAAGGGGGTTAGCTTATTCGCTATCGATTTGAATTCTTGGGAAAACTGGTTTGGGTTTACCAATCTGATGACCATTTGGAATCATTCCCCAAGAGAGATTACCGAGTTTGATCTCAGTAAGATTTTCTAACCGTAGCTGGTTCTGAATTTTTACACAAGCCTCAGGGGTGACAGGGGAGAGGAGCACGGAGATGTGGGCACAGCTTTCGACCATATGATAGAGCACTGCGGAGAGCCGTGCACTTTGTGCTTCATCTTTGGCGAGTTCCCAAGGTTTATTGCGTTCGGCAAAGCCATTGCAGAAGCTAACGTGGTTGTTCAGTGCCTGAAGTGCTGCTGCGGTATCGTAGCGATTCATGGCTTCCTGATAGGTGGCTGTGGCATCACTGAGAGATTGCCGGAGTGTTTGGCAATCTTCATCATCAAAGTCACTCTGCTCCATCACACCACCGAGGGAGCGTTTGCTCATATTCAGTGCGCGGTTACAGAGATTACCGAGGTCATTAGCAAGCTCAGTGTTATAAAGCATGACGAGGCGATCTGCGTCAAAGTTAGAGTCTTTGCCGGTGATGATATCTCGGACTAGGTAGTAGCGTAATGTTTCTGCACCAAACTGATCTGCTAGGGCGTCAGGATCGACTACATTACCGATTGACTTAGACATCTTTTCCCCTCGGATATTCCACCATCCGTGGACGAGTAGAGTGGGCATTTGATCATCGGTAAATCCCATCGCGTGCAGCATGGCTGGCCAGTAAATGGAGTGAGAGGGGACGAGGATATCTTTGCCTAGGACATGGATGTCCGCAGGCCATAGCTTTTCAAACTCAGGTAAATCACTTCCTTCTTCAGCGAGGTAGCCTGCAAATGAGATATAGTTAATCAGCGCGTCAAACCAGACGTAGGTGACATAGTCTTGATCAAAAGGAAGCTCGATACCCCAGCGTAAACGTGACTTAGGACGGGAAATACAGAGGTCGTTATCTGCGGCACGCTCGATGGCATTTAGCACTTCACCGTGGCGGAAGTTGGGGATAACAAAGTCTGGGTGAGATTCTACAAATCCACGCATCCACTCAACTTGATCGCTGAGTTTAAAATACCAATTCTCTTCTTCGATCTCAGTGACTTCACCCCACTCAGCGCCGAACTCTCCATCCTCACCGCGTTCTTTATCTGTGAGGAATTGTTCTTGGCGTATGGAGTAGAAGCCTTTGTAGGCTTTTTTGTAAAGCAGTCCTTCGTCATGGAGTTTCTGGAGGATTTTCTGCACACAGGCCTTGTGGCGCTCGTCCATGGTCTCTGCCCAGCCATCATAGTTGACGTTGAGTTTTTCCCAGAGTTTAAGAAATTTCTTGGTGTTTCTCTGTGCGAAAGTGGCTGGATGCACACCTTCTTTTTCTGCTGTTTGCTGCACCTTTTGGCCGTGTTGGTCTACGCCTGTTAGGTAATAGGCGTCGTCTCCAGCAAGGCGGCGGTAGCGTGTGATGACATCGGCAAGTACCTTTTCATAGGCATGGCCAATGTGCGGTGCGCCATTGGTGTAATCAATAGCTGTAGTGATATAAAACATGTGGGAGATGAGTGGAGGTGTTAGCCCTCTTCGGCGGGGCGTTTCACCTCAGCCTTTTGATACTGGTGATTGATCCAGCTTAGGAAGGTTCTAATCATCAAGTCCACTTCAGCACCTTTCATGGCATTATCGATGCGCAGTTTGTTTGACTCAGCATCTTCAAGCTCGCGTTTCTCAACGTAAATAAAGAGGGAGCGGTTAGCTTCATTGATTGGCTCAGAGACATCGCCGGGATTCAGGCCACTGGCTACTCTGTGGAGCTCTTGTGCTTTTGGTTCATCTTTGGGAGGAGTGCCATTGTTGGAAAATGGCCCTACTTGCACGGGAGTTAAGCCTTTCTCACGGGCGGCGGTATCGAAGTCCTTACCAGATTCCATGAGTTCTAGCACTCCTGTGCGGGCTTTCTCGGCGGCTAGCTTTACTTTTTCAGTGGCGTTTTCGCTGATGAGCTGAGCGCGTGCTTTGTTACGTGCTGCGGTGTAGTCGAGTGCCTTAGGCTCTACAATTTCATTAAGGACAAAGACCAGCCAGCCTTGCTCGCCAACGGGGAGGGGAGCGGAGACGCGGTTGTATTCCTTATCAGACATTTGCATTTCAAAGATCACATCAGAGATGGGGCGATTTTGATTTGAGCTTCCGCGTAAAGTTAGTCCTTGGAGGTCTTTGGGGAGAGTGGAACGGGTGAATAATTCACTTTTAACAGCTTGGCCTTGAATACCCTCGACGATGGCTGCGAAGTCTAGGGGCTGTTTGTTTTTTTCACTGTCGATGATGTTATCGTAGAGTTTATTAATCTGGCGTTTGAGCTCCTTGATGGCTGCGTCACGTTTTTCTTTTTTGGCAGTTGCTTCGGCCGCTTTTGCTGCTGCAGCTGTTTTGGCTGCTTCAGGATCATCGGTTTTAGTATCAGGTTTGGGTTCCTCTTCTTTTTTCTCCTCTTCTTCGGTAGGCAGATCGATGTAGTAGTAGGAAATTTGACGCTGCTCATCTGTTTTATAAGCATCTTGGTGGGTCTCCCAGTAAGCTTTGATTGCTTCCTCGGTGGGGTCTTCCTTGTCTACAAAAGTATCACGATCAAAGACGACCTTAGCTAGTGTGACTGTCTGCATTTGAGCTTCGAATAAGTCTTGGGTAGCAGAGCGAGAGGCTGTGAGACCTCCGCCTACGATGTTAACGAGCTTGTTTAGGCAGAGGTTCTCGCGAGTGATATCGCGGAGGTATTTCTCTGTCATACCGAATCTACCGAGACGTTTCTCGACGAAGAGGGCGTAAGCTGCCTCGTCATATTTTCCGTTTTGAGAGAATGCTGGGAGCTCTTTAATAGCCTCGGAGACATCGTCTTCGCTAGCATAGAGTCCCATGTCCTCGATGGCTTGTTGAAGGATGATGCGGTTGGCAACAAAGCGGTCGAGCTCCTGTTGGGTGATGCCTCCTTTGGTGGGGAGGTTGTAGTAGTTGTAGCCTAGGCGACCCATCTGAAATGCATACTGCATCGCCTGAGCGTTAGGAACGATGAGGAAATTAACATAACTGTGCATGCCGATTTCTGAGCAGAGCTGGAGGGTTCTTTCGCCCTCGCGCTCGTAAGCCTGACGATCAAAAGACTTACCGTGAACTTCGAGTACTGCCGGTCCGTTGCCGCCGGCATTACCAGTGCCGATATCGTTCATCGTGAATAAGAAGCCTGCGCCAAGCAGGACGAAAACGACGACCATGAGGCCGGTGTATTTACGCATGTTTTCAATCATTGCAGAAAAAGATGTTTTTAGAGTCTGTCCAGACTGCTGGACAGGCGCGGGAACTTAGTTGGAGAAATGGCACGTAGCAATACTAAAGAGCGGGAAACATCAGGAAATACTTGCTTCCATCAGCTACATTCGCTTGATTGCCCGCGATGAAAATTCTTGTCGTAGGTAAAGGGGGGCGTGAACACGCTCTGATCACCGCTCTCGTGGAATCTCCCACGGAGACAGAGGTTTACTGTTTTCCCGGGAGTGATGCTATTGAGCCACTTGCTAAAAGTGTGCATGTGGATGGACTGCATGCGCTGATTAGCTGGATGGAAGAGCAGCAGATCGAGCTCTGCATCGCTGGTGAAGAGAGTTATCTAGTCAAGGAGGAAGGCTTAGCCAATTTGTGTGAAAAAGCAGGTATTCCATGCTGGGGGCCACATAAGGAATCCGCTCAGCTTGAGGCGAGTAAGGAATTTGCCAAGGAGTTTATGCTGCGGCATAATATCCCTACTGGTGCGGCAACTGGGTGTGCTGATATCGATGAGGCCAGAGCTGCCATTCATGGGCAGTACCCTACGGTGCTGAAGTTTGATGGTTTAGCTGCTGGGAAGGGTGTCGCTGTGTGCGCGGATGAGGCGAGTGCCGAAGAGTTTCTCAATGAGGTTCTTGTGGAGCGTAAATTTGGTCCTGGCCGTCTCTTAGTGGAGGAATGCCTCGTGGGACCAGAGGTCTCTATCTTTGCCGCTGTCTGTGATGGTGAGTATCTTATCTTCACTCCAGCGAGGGATTATAAACGTATTGGTAACAGTGATGAAGGCCCAAACACTGGGGGGATGGGCGCGGTGGCAAGTAGGCAGTTGATCGATGCGGAAACATTGGCATTGATCGAGAAAGCTATCGTTCAACCCACCGTAGAGGGGTTAGTTAAAGATGAACTTCCTTACCGAGGTTACCTTTACTTTGGCTTGATGCTGACGGCTGATGGGCCTAAAATTATCGAGTACAATTGCCGTTTCGGAGATCCTGAATGCCAGGCGGTGATGCCACTGGTTCAGGGTGATATTGCCAGCTTCTGCCATGCTGCTGCGCAAGGTGAGATGAAGCCTGAATTACTAAACTTTGATGAAGGTTGGAGTGTGTGTTTGATTCTTGCTAGTGCAGGTTATCCGGCTAGCTCACGCAGTGGAGATGTTATTTCTGGGCTGATGGATATAGACGGTGCTCGTGTCTACCATGCGGGGACTCGGTGTAATAAAAACGGTGAGTGGGAAACCAACGGTGGCCGTGTTCTGGCTGTTGTCGCTGGTGGTGAGGATAGACTAACCGCTGTAGATGCAGCTTACTCCGAACTAGCAAAAATCACCTTCGATGGTGCTCAGCTCAGGACAGATATTGGCCGGTATAATTTCTAGTGGATGAAATAGGTTAGATTTTTTGAGGTGTGCCGACCGCTATATTCTCAAAAATTCTCGTGCAAAGTTAATGTTGTTAGTTTCTTGATCAGTTGAGTATATCAATGAGTTGATCGAGAGAGTTGATACAGTTTTTTGCTTCTTGAACGACTTTTTCACGGGCGATGTAGCGTGTGAAGCCGATAAAGTGATCTACCGTGCTTTGGGTTTCCAAATCTGAGATGCCATCGCCTACCATTACGATGCTTTCTGCTTGGAGCTGTTTGCGGAGTTGATCGATGATCTCAGGCTTGCCGCCGTTACGAGTAGGTGGAGCCGTGGTGTCAAAGCTTGCGTATGAGCCGTCGCTAGCAAAGATTAAGTCTACAGCGTGTATATCGCTGATGTTAAGAAATTCGGCGAGGGGTTGGATGACTTGGGTTAGTCCTCCTGAGAGAATCATGGGGGTCCAGCCCTTGGCTCTTAGCGCATCGATGGTCGATTTGGCCGTTGGTTCTATCTGTTCAAGGATAAGATGTGCCACTGTTTGACATGTGGTGCGATCTGGCTGGATGATTTCCAGCCTTTGGCTAAATACTTCATCAATGGCTACTTTTCCATTCATGGCATCATGGGTGAGTTCTTCCACTTTTTTGAAGACGGCATCACCTTTTAATCGAGCGAGCTCATCGATACCCTCAAGTGAAGTGAGGGTAGAGTCACAGTCGAAACAAATGATTTTCACAGATCTAATTAAAATTAAGGGTGTGAATTATTTTCCGTAGACGGAATTAGGATCAAAGCTTAGATCTGCTTCAGTGAAGCTCAGGGCGGTAGGGTGAGTGCCTTTTTCTAAATCAACCACACGGTAGAAGCAGGTGGTGCGGCCAGTGTGGCATGCGCCAGCGCCGAGCTGCTCAACGTAGAGGATAACGGCATCTTGATCACAGTCTGTACGGATTTCTTTGACCTTTTGCACGTGTCCTGATGTGGCTCCTTTATGCCAGATTTCTTGTCTGCTACGTGAAAAGTAGACGGCTTCGCCTAGTGCGAGGGTCTGCTGTAGAGACTCGGCATTCATGTAAGCCAGCATGAGAGGTTCCTTGGTCTCAGCATCCATGGCTACGGCAGGTATAAGTCCATCGGCATCAAATTTAGGGGCGAAAACTGGGTGCTCTTCTAGGGCTTTTTTGTCTTCGCGCGTGCCAAAAGTAATCTTAGCTTTATCCATACGAGGTGATTTACCAGTTTTATTGGCACTGTCGAGTCCTTGTCTGTATCATTTTTTTGGCATTCTGGAAAAAAATGAAATGGGTGGACAAAGTATTGTTTCGGGGCGAGTCTATCGCACTTCCTTCCTCATAGGAAGGTGCACTAATAAATTATTTTTTATGAAGAAACAATCCCTTCTAAAAGTTCTCGTCTGTGGTCTTCTTATTACCACAACCTCAGTCTCTTGTATCGGAGCGAAAACGGATTTTAATGAGGTAGGGAAGCAGATGCTCATCGTTCTCCGTAACACTCATTATAAAAGTTTCGAGTTTGATGAAAAACTGGGGGAGCAATTTTTTAATTCCTACATTGATTCATTAGATGCTCAGAAGCACTATTTCCTTGCTGAGGATATAGATAAGTTACGCCTTAAGTATGGAAAGAACATGCATCAGCTTTTGTTGGGTGGGGAATCTATGGAAGCGGCTATAGAAATCCACACACTGTATCGAACTCGTGCAAATCAGCGCATTAAGTATGCACAGAAGCTTCTAGATGCTGAAGAGCAGTTTACCTTTGATACTCACCGCACTACCATGCTTAACCGCAAGGATGCGCAATGGCCTAACTCTGAAGAGGAAGCGGAGCAGATCTGGCGTGATCAGGTGGAGCAAGTGTTACTTCGCGAGGTGCTACGCCGTGAGACCATTGCAGAACTTGCCAAGAAACAAGGGAAGAAAGACCCTCTTAATGCCAAGAAAAGCCCAGGGGAATTAATATCCCTACGCTACACCCGTATCATCCACGGTATCAATGAAGCCAATACTGAGGAAATTGCAGCTATTTTTCTGAGTGCTATTGCCAAGAGCTATGATCCTCATACCGACTACCTTAGCATGTCTGACATGGAGCGCTTCATGTCTGGAATGCAGAATGCTCTCGTTGGTATAGGTGCCTTACTTCAGGCTGAAGATGATGGTGCTACTAAAATTACCGGAATCGTTGTGGGTGGCCCTGCGGATAAACAGGGAGAGCTTAAGCTAAACGATCGTATCGTAGGGGTAGATACTCTTAATGTAGGCACTGATGAGGCAACGGTAGATATTATGTTTGAGAGGCTTGATCGTGTGGTGGATCTTATTCGTGGTGAAAAAGGCAGTGATGTGAGGCTCAAGGTAGAGCCAGCAAATGGAGCTCCCGGAGAGGTGAAGTTTATCGTGATCAAGCGTGATAAGGTCGAGATGAAGGAATCACTTGCATCAGCAGAGGTGATTAAAATGACCCGAAATGACGGCAGTATCCACAAGATGGGATTCATGACGCTGCCAGGTTTTTACGCAGATTTTGAAAAATTAAAAACACGCTGCTCCACGGATATTAAAAAATTGCTCTTAAGGCTCAAAGAGGAAAAAATTGAAGGCCTCGTTCTTGATTTACGTGGTAATGGTGGCGGCTCTCTGGAAGAAGTTCGCCGCATAACAGGTTATTTTACAGGCTCTGGGCCAGTGGTGCAGGTGAGGGACATGTCGGGGCAGATTAGGCTCAAAGATTCTTCTTTGACCAAACCCATTTACGATGGGCCACTGGTCGTATTAATCGATAAAAGCAGTGCTTCTGCGAGTGAGATTTTGGCTGGTGCATTACAGGATTATAATCGTGCGGTGATCATTGGTGATACGTCCACTTTTGGCAAAGGAACTGTCCAGCAGACGATGGAAATCCGTAAGATGATGCCCTTTATGTCAGATGTCAGACGCGCTGGAGTTCTTAAGCCTACGATTCAGAAGTTCTACCGTGTTTCTGGAGAGACCACTCAGCTGAAAGGTGTAGAATCTGATATCGTGCTACCCTCAATCATGGACGCCTTTGAAATTGGTGAGAAATACCTCGATAACCCACTCGTGCACGATAAAATTCGCCGTGCATCAGGCTATGTGCCACTGAATCGAGGAGACCTCTTTCTTCCTGTTCTCACTAAGAAAAGTACCGAGCGTGTTAAAGCATGTGAAGACTTTACCTACATCACTGAGGATATTGATCGAGTGGTAAAAATCCGGAAGGAAAACCATATTTCACTGAATAAAAAACAGCGTAGAAATGAACTCACTGAAAATGAAGCACGCACCAATAAACGCAATGAGGAACGCCGTATCCGCTTTGCCAAGATGGAGGAAGCCGATAAGAAAACTCTCCGTTTATTCCGTCTTGATCTTGCCGATCTTCAACGTGAAGAACTGGAGGAAATAAATCCTCTCAAGGAGAGGGGGGACTATATGCGTGAGGCGAAAGATGATGTTGCTGATCTCGATGATACTCCAGAATGGCCGAGTTCGTTAGATCCGGTAAAGCGAGAGAGTATTTCTATTCTATCTGATCTGGTAGAAGTGACCGAGCGTGCACGTATGGCCGGTGCATTGCAAAATAATAAGGGCTAGCGTTCGTCAAGAAATGGCTGACATAATTGCTGATAATTTACGCCTCGTAAACGAGCGTGTAGAGCAAGCTACTATCCGCTCTGGCCGTGATGCAGGTGCTTGTGAGCTTCTAGTGGTTTCCAAAACTTGGCCAGCAGTGACCGTGGCTGAGGTGGTAGCCGCAGGGCACCTTAGCTTTGGTGAGAATAAGGTGCAGGAAGCTGAGGGGAAAATACCAGATCTCCCAGAGCACTTACGCTGGCATCTCATTGGACATCTGCAGAGGAATAAAGCGCGTAAAGCACTGCCGCTTTTTGATGTGATTCATGGGATAGATTCTCTTAAACTCGCTCGCTACTGCGCGAATATTGCCACTGAGCTGGATTTGAATCCTGATATTTACCTTCAAGTAAACCTAGCAGCCGAAGAGCGTAAGGCTGGCTACTGCGCTGATCAATTAAAAAGCGAACTTGATGAGCTACTATCTTTGCCAGGGCTTAATATCATGGGGCTCATGTGCATTCCTCCCGCGGTATCTCATCCTGATGATGCTAGACCTTGGTTTGCACAGCTCAGAGAGCTCCGTGATCATCTAGAGGAGAAAGGGGGAAGGCAGTTGCCAGGTCTGAGTATGGGTATGAGTGGAGACTACGAAGTTGCCATTGAGGAAGGCTCCACAATTGTTCGAGTGGGTTCTGCCATCTTTGGTAAACGTGATGCTCTCTAACTAGTAAAAATAAGATTAATTATGCCCGCTATTACACTTACTCATCACGCATTTATCGGTACAGAGCTAGCACTATCATGGGGTGATGGAACTGAGAGCTTTGTCTCTTTTAAAAAGCTACGCGAGAGCTGTCCGTGTGCAGTCTGCCAAGGGGAACCTGATGCCTTAGGACGTGTTGTAAAACCCACTGTGGTGCACACAGAAAAAAGCTTTCAGCTACTGCATTTAACACAAATTGGGGGGTATGCCTTGAGTGCCACTTGGGCAGATGGGCATAGTTCTGGGATTTATACCTTCACCTTGCTAAGGAGTCTGTGATGCGCCTGGGGCGTAGTATCTGAAATTAAATTTTTGTTAGTATTGTTTCATGTATTCAACAATATCTGCTACATCCTGAGCTTGGAGTCCTAACTGATCTGCTGATAGCATGAGAGATCTTTTGAGGGGGCCTGTGGTTTTGATCAGAGATTTGGGGATCATCTGTGTGACACCTCCAGTTGATTGTATAATTGTTGGATCTGAATTACTGATCATCAGACCGTGAATTTGTGATTTATCTTTAAGGTAAGCCACGTATCCGGTGTATCCATGGGCGATATCAGCAGAGGGATTGATAATGCTGTTAGCGATGATTTCTTTAGTTTGAGTTTTTCCCCAGCCTTTGAGTGATGGTCCATAGGCGATGCCACTACCATTTACTTCGTGGCACATGATACAGCGCATCATCGCTGCTTTGCCACGTTCTGCATTACCTTTGAGCGCAAGGACATCGGCTGTGGTGAAGGAGGTTTCTTTTGCAGGTTTGGGTACGGTGATGATCTGTGGTGTGAAATTCTCAGGATTATAAATACCGAGTTTTTTGAGTTCTGGCATGATGTTAAAGTTATGCCATGCACCTATGCCACGGCGTAGAAGCCAGAATGCAGCTTGCATGGTGACGGTGTTAGAGTTCGCTGTGGTGCCTTTGGTATTAGCGATGCTAATCAGTGCTTTAGCGGCTTTTTTATCATCAATAAAAGAAAGAGATTCGAGGGCAAATAGACGCTTTTCGACACTTAGCTGAGCATCGAGCGCGCGCGCTTTGAGATCGGCTATTGCTGTGCTTGGCCAGAGCCTCCAGGTAATGCGGGCGAAGTGGTCAGTCCAGTTAGATGGGTTTTCTGATCCAAGCACCTTTTTTATTTCTAGCCAAATAGCTGCTTCATGGTTCTCAGCACCGAGACCGATTGATTCAAGGTAGTTTTTATCTTTGCCATCGTAGCCTTGGGCAACGGCGATTAACACTGGAGCCGCAGTTTTCGCATCGAGTCCTCGCATGGAAAGAGCGGCATCACGGCGGATGGCAGGGCTCACATCGGTAGCCATTTTCATGGCGTGGGGGAGGAAATCTTTATCGGCACGTTGGAGAGCGCGGTAAGCGGTGAGTCGGATTTCTGGATTTGGATCATCTAGCAGGCTGATGCATTTTTTGAGCCCCTGCTCGCCAAGGTGGGGGAGCACCCAGATGGCGCGAGCAGCTACCCATTTGTTAGGGTGAGAGAGTAGTTTGGTGACGGGGTCATATGAAGTAGCTCCTGCTTGGGTGAGTCCCTTGAAGCCTGAGTAGCGGACATTGATGGCTGGACTTGCGAGTGCAGTGATTTGTCCTTCAGTTGTATTAAAATCTATCTGAGGTATGTTAGGTTCGAATCCTTTGGGGGCGATCCGGTAGATGGCACCGGAGCAGGAGTCATCTACATCAGCGTGGCCACCTACGCGGGCATCAAACCAATCTGAGATATAAATCGCGCCGTCAGGCCCCACCGCAACATCTGATGGGCGGAACTGCACGGGTGTTTCTTTTCCTTTCCAGCTAGGGTGAGGTTCTGTCTTTTGACTCCACCAAATGAAGTCTGAGCCATAGAATTGTTTCTCTGCATTGGTGGTGCAGAAGTCATGACGATCAAGCTGCCAGGTGGCACCTTTTACTTTTGGCTGATAGCCGAAGATAACGTTTTTTCCCGCCTCTGCTGAGAGTAACAGACCTTGCCACTTTTTACCAAGTGCTCCATTTTCATAAAAGACAATGCCTGTGGGTGAGCCTCCACCGTAGACATCACCCATGTCAAATGTGCCGGGGTCATCTTGGCGCCAGTGTGCGCGGCTGTGCTCTTGGCCAGGTCTTATTTCTTGGCGCCAGTTTCTTTTGCCATCGCGGCTGAAGTAACCAGCGGAGCCATACTCAAGCACATAGGAAACTCGACAAGCAGGGGGGTCATCATTGTCGTTTTGAAATAAATCACCCAGAGAGGTGGTGGCGTGTTCGTAGGAGTTTCTGTAGCCGTGACCAATGATCTCAGCCTCTGTGCCATCAGGATTCATTCGGACAGAGAAGCCAGAGGTCCAGAGAAAGCCATCATCGCTTTTTTTGCCAGATTCCTTACGGTGATCAACAAACCAATCACCACCACCACTCTTGTAGTAGGATCCTCCCATACGGAATGTTTTTCCTGATTGATCGGTAAATACAGCGCCGCAGTTGCCATTGTTAAAGTACCACTTGCCATCAGGGCCAGCAGTCATGGAGTGCAGTGAGTGATCGTGGTTACCAGCATTAAAGCCAGTGAGTAGAATCTCACGTTTATCTTTGTTAGGGTCAAACTTAAGGTCACGATCAATATCCGTGTAGACAATGATGTTAGGAGGCTGGGCTACCACCACCACATTATCAAACACCGCTACTCCGAGAGGCGCGATGAGCTCTTTCTCCTGCACAAAGGTATGTGACTTATCCGCGATCCCATCACCATCGGTGTCTTCTAACACTGCGATGCGGTCGCCCTTAGGTCGGCGGCCTTTACTGCGCCGGTAGTTCACACCTTCAGCCACCCAGATCCGCCCCTTGTGATCGATGTCAATATTGGTGGGGTTAAAGAGCAGGGGGGAGGATGCCCAGCGCGTTACTTCAAGGCCATCAGGGACGGTGAAGTATTCTAGATCGACATTGCGTGATTTTTCCGCTGGTTCCCATGGTGCGTCTGCATCTCTGTATTTGCGGATGGAAAATTGAACCTCAGCCTTGGTGGGCTTCCCTTCTTCGGTGATGGCGCCATCATCGAGTGCTACTTGGGAGGAGAATGATACAGCCTCCTTTGGCACGGTAAGTATAATGCGGGATTCTGCATGTGTTCCTAGACCGCGGGTGTAAGTTTTTCCCTCAACTTGGAGCGGTTTGCCATCGCAGTTTATATTGAATGCGAGTTTTTTGTGGCTTTGCTGGTTGGTCCAAATGTGTGTGTGATCAACAGGGATGGATTTGCCACTAGCGTCTGTAAATGTCGGGTCTAACCAGTTTGCCCAGTCGTGGTTGGTGCTGCCGTGGGCATAGACGTAGAGTTCGATTTGTTCTAGGTCTTTTACTTGAGCTGTGAGTGTATGCAGACGCTTCCTATCGCTGCCGCGCATGGGAGGGGTTTTGGCAAGGGTTGTTGCCAGGAGTCTATTGGGCAGGGGTCTTGCCTGCAGGATTTTTTTTGGCTCTATCTTTTTTTTTTCTTCTTTTTAGAAAGATCAGGCATTGGCATCGGCTTTTGCTGAAGCAGTGCTGCGGTGGGTAAGAAGATAGGCTTATCGCGCACCGGGCGGTCTAAGTTTTTATTGAGCTCCTCCTGAGTAATGGCTTTGGATGGAACACCACCAGCGGGGACTTCGGCACGTGCTAGCCAGACGATGGCATTTAACACCAATGTGCGGAAATCATCAATCGCCCAGTTCCTGTGGTAATGGCCTCCTACAAAACCAACACCACGGCCTCCTTCTTGTGGGTCTGGGTCTCTGCACCACATGAGGGCTTGTTTGGTATTCATGGTGGCTTCGCCATGTTTGTTCCAGAGATTGATGTAGCGGACGATTTTGTCTGGGGTTGGGATGGCTGTTGCTAGAGCATGGCAGCAGTCGCATTTATCTTTGCTGGGGAAGCGCATGTTCCAGTAGAATTCATCATAGGCGGAGAAGGGGGCTTTGATCCCATTTTCAACTGGGTGATCTTTCTTAGGGGTGATTTCAGCAATCCAGTGTGGATTGACGGACCAGCCAGTTTCCATAAAACCACCGATCCAGTTTAAGAAGTATTTCTCGCCGACTTTTTTCTTAGGATGCACACCATAGTGCATAAACATAATTCCCATTCCTGCTTTTACCTTTTCGTCGAGCACTGCGTATTTACTGCCAAACTTTCCGCCTGCATCGGCATAGATAATACAGGCATGGACACCTTCAAAGATCGATTCATCTTCAGGCCAGCCGTAGTAGTGGACTTGGGCTTCTAGATCGAGGCCGCTTTCGTTCAGAGCTTTGGCAAGTAGCATGCAGCCCGCTCTAAATTCGTGTTCACCATTTGAGTGACTTGGTTTTCCAGCAATAAAAAGGATCTTTTTCTTCGCTTCGAGAACGGGCGTAGAGAAGGCTAATATCGTCAATAAGAGAGTGAGCATTCTAAGCCAGAAAGGGTGCTGGGAGGAAATAGCTGATGGTGAGTATTTCATAGTGAAATTGGAAAATTGAGTTGTTTAGGATACGTGATGTAAAGTTTATTTTATCAATTGAACCCAGATTAGACATCGGTGTTTGAGGAGATGGCGGCATTTCTCGAAATCTAAATGCATATTTCGGGTTAAAGATGAGCATTATTCTTAAAGTCACAGCGAGGGCGGGGGGCTATTCATCATCGTCACCCCATGCGCGTGACTCGAAGCGCATAATTTCCTTAATAAAGGTCAGGGGCACATCGCCGGTAGGGCCGTTACGGTTCTTGGCAATGACAAGCTGTGCCTTGCCATCTTCTTCATCGCGGTCTTCCTGATTATCCGCGTAGTAGGCAGAACGGTAGAGTAGTCCTACCATGTCAGCATCTTGCTCAATGGAACCAGATTCCCGGAGGTCTGACATACGTGGCTTACCACCACCTCCAGAGTTACCCACACGGCTTTCCGGTCCACGGTTAAGCTGGGCAAGAACGATGACGGGGATTTCTAATTCCTTAGCAAGTGCCTTGAGCCCTGCGGAAATCTCAGCCACTTCTCGTTCACGGGAGTTTTGCGCTTGTTTTGAGTTAGATCGCATTAGCTGTAGGTAGTCGATGGCGATGACCTTGATGTCGGCTTCCTTTTTTTTACGTCGTGCCTTTGCGCGTAGTTCGTTGATGCTAATCGATGGTGTATCATCAATGTAGAGCTTACATTGTTTGATTTCTTCTACAGATTTTTGGATTTTAAGAAGATCCGCTTTGACTGGTTTGTAGCCCTTCATGAGGCTGGATTTGGCGAAGCGTGCACGTGCATAGAGCAGACGTTCTACTAGCTGGTTAGCGCTCATTTCCAGTGAGAAAACCATCGAGGGTAGCCCTTGATCTAGGCACATGTGCTCCACGAGGTTCATCGCAAATGATGTTTTACCCATGGAGGGACGCGCTGCTACAATAAACATTTCACCTGCCTTGAGGCCGCTCGACATTTTATCCAGATCTGGGTAGCCTGTAGCGATACCATTACCTTGGCCTTTGCCAGCGAGGAAGTCTTCTAGCTGGGCAAGAACTTCGATCACTGATTTCTCCACCGTGGTTTCATCCTGTTTCTCAGCACCTTCACGGATGGCAAGCACCTGTTGCTCGACATTGTCTAATAGGACTTCGACTTCCTCTTGGTCTTCGTAGGCACGCGTGATTGCTTCCGTGCAGTTGCTGATCACGCAGCGGAGGATGTATTTATCTTTGACAATATCAAGGTGATGGGAGAAATGCGCATGCGTGGAGGCATAGGTGTAGATCTCGGTAATCGCAGCGGGCCCTCCTACGGATGCAAGGAGGTTCCTATCCATCAAGGTCTGGGTGAGGGAGACGAGCTCAATGGGTGCATTGGTCTCGAAAAATTCTAATAAAATTGTAAATAACGAGCCATGAGCAGGATGGTAGAAGTGCTGATCGGTGAGCTTATTTTCCACAGCTGCTGCCACATACTCCCGAGGGTCCTGAAACATGGAGGAGAGAATGCTCTTCTCCGGTCCTATGGCATGAGGAAGTGCCCGCGCTGCTGAGCTGTGGTCAGTCTCAGGTGCTTTTTGCAAAGCCGGGCCTTGTTTGGATGGTTTTTTGGGGTTGGGCGGAGTGTCGGTGGCCATTTGATCGCTATGTCACCAGCAATGCGCCTAGGAGTCAATCCGATGCCATGGGAAAATCACTTTAGACGGTGCTCAAGAGAGAATCCAGGGGCAGGGCTGATGATCTTTCTTACCATGTGGGTGATTTTTATTTGACAAGGGCGGGTGTTTTCCAACAGATTACTAACAATTAATAACTCGAACACCTCAATATCATGAAAAGAAAAATATGGATTTCCACCTTGGCAGGGTCAATTTTGGTTTTTGCTACCGCAGCGAATATGTCTAATAACCCATCACAAAGCCCATCTGATGATTCAGTGGTGATTAATGATTGGTTGATTGTGGGAGAGCCTCATCCAACGGCGTTTACTCCAGGTGAGGGAGCGCTGATGGCTGGCGGGGGTAATAAGGCTGAGGGACAGAGTAGTGTGGCTCTAGGATCTTATAATACTGCGTCTAACCACGGTAGTGTGGCTATAGGATTTGGTAATACTTCGTCTAGCTTTAGTAGTCTGGCTATAGGGGAATATGCTATTTCGTCTGGCACTCTTTCATTTGCAATGGGCTACCATTCAGCTGCATCTGGCATGCTTTCATTTGCAATGGGGTCACATTTGAATGCTTATGGCTATTCAACAACCGTAGTCGGGAGATACAACGAATCCACCTTCGCAGACGCATCTGACAGCTCATGGGCACCCAACGAAGACGGCCACCTCTTTGTGGTGGGGAATGGCACACTTTGGAATGACAGAAGCAACGCCATGGTCGTCTATCACGATGGCGCGGTAGACGTCGGGAAAAACGACACAGATGACACCGTGCCACTCCAAGTTACTGCAGACGGTTCGGTGATATTAGCCAAAGAACAAGGTGACATCTCCATGGGGGCGTTTGGGAACTAGTCTAAGCCTGAACTTATATTCACTGCATTTTTCACCCCCTTTTTCACCTCATCCATGAAATCTACGCTGCCCAAACCTCGCTGGCAGGCTACCTCTGGCCTGACGCTTGCCGCCATGGTCTTGAGCCTGTTCACCCCCTTGATGTCAGAGCCAGCCCACCCCTCATGGTGGGCGCAGCGAGGAGTGAAGAACACTCAGGCAGCACAGAACTTAGCCGTAGCGAACCTCGGCCAGCTCAAACACCTCGCTAATCAAGCCCACGCTGAGCTAGAAACCATCATCCCAGACAGCTCAGCCGCTCCCTTCACCGTCCCAGCAAGCCCTGATGCAGCATGGTATGAGACACAGAAGAAAACCCTGAACCTCGGCCAGCTCAAAGCCGTCGCCAAGCCCTTCTACGATCGCCTCAATGCCATCTCCCCAAACTGGGTGGCATCCCAGCTAGAGAGAAATGGCCTCACCCTCAACGTCAGCTATTTCCAAGACACCACCACCAGTTTCTACTACCCCTGGGACCCAAACACCCCAGTTTCAGAAAACTACAAGGTAGCCACCCTCGGCCAGCTCAAGCTCGTCTTTGCACTCTATCCAGAGTTCAGCACCGCCAATGACGGTCTGCCTGACCTCATTAAATACCAGATCATCAACGCCAATCTCGTTGATAACATCAATACCCTAGCAGATGTTCACCTTGGGGATGATTTTGATAACGATGGCGTGGATAACCTCACGGAATACCAATACGGCTCAAATCCCATCGCCCAGCAGCTTGTCTTTGGTGAAACAGGAAATGTCACCGTCACCCAAGATCAAGCATCCACCCGGCACACCGTGCAGCTCAAGCGCGATTATGTTAATCCCATCATCGTCATGGGTCCTGCTAGCTACAATGGTGAAGAACCTCTCACCGTGCGAGTAACCGCGAAGACAGCAGACTCGTTTACCTTTTACCTCCAAGAATGGGAAAACTTAGACGGCATTCATGCTGAGGAAACCATCGGCTATATGGTCGTTGAGGCCGGTAGTCATGAGTTAGAAAGTGGCGTTATCATCGAAGCCGGGCAGACACAGGTGTCCAGTAGTGCTAGGACTACCCAAGCCTTCTCCGCCCCCTTTACCAGCGCACCCGCTGTGGTTAGCCAAGTTGTCACTGAGGCAGATCCTGCTGGCTGTCTGGTTAGACAAGACTCCATGACGGCAGCGAGTTTCCGCCTATGGCTCCAAGGCTCAGAAGCAGCAGGGGCAGCCCACACCACCCCCGAAGCAGTGGACTGGATCGCCATTTCACAAGGATCTAATCATGTCAGAGGCAGCCAATATGCAGCCACCCTCACAGGGGCGACGTTCGATCATAACTGGAAATCTCTCACCTACGCCAGAGAGTTTGAAACCCCACCAGTCATCCTCGCTTCAGTTTCAAGCAGCAGAGGAGGAGACCCCGCCAATGCCCGTATCAGAAGCACAACCAACACCGGCTTCCAAATCAAAGTGACCGAGGAAACCACCGCCAATGCAGAAATAATCCATTATACCGAAGCCATCAGCTACATCGCCTTCCAGCCAGGGTTTGTGTTAAACCCCACACCCCTCCTAGACTCAGATGGAGATGGTATTCTCGATGCAGACGAATGGGCAATCATCAACGCAGATCCTAATGATGACCTTAAC